>JBAZIR010000170.1:0-11531 GCA_041651735.1 Verrucomicrobiia bacterium
AGGGGGCCATGACCGGTTCGTGCGGTTGCCCAGTCGCAACGCCGTATGAACCAGCGCAGGTGCGTCGGGACGGTCCAGCATCACGACGTGCGCGAGTCGCTCGCACGGCACGTCTTCGGAGAACAGGGTCGTTATCTTGCCGCTGATCTCCGCCGCCTCCCAAGCCGGTTCGCCAGGCTTGAGCACGAATCGCGCGGGCGCGCCGCGCAACATCGTGAAGTCGCCTTCCAAGCGCGCCTGCAACGTCAGGCGTGCCGTCGTCGCGGAGTTGGTGGCCAGCTCATACATCGGCGACCAGCGCACGCCGGGCAGCGTGTAGGATAGCCGTATGCTCGATGCGGCGTTGGTGCGAACGCATGTCGCCAACAGCGCCGGGATCGGTTCGGTGGTATCGCGTTGGGTCCGTAACGTCCCGTCGAGCCGGCGCAGAACCGAGATGGCTGAGACGGCGACGGCGACGGTGCGGTTGGTTGCTTCTTCGATCAATGCCAGTTCGCCGGAGAGTCTCAACCGGCCTTTGAAGAACTCATTCGTTCCCGCCCGCACCTCAACGAACGCACCGGTATTTGCCGCCAGCAGCCCGGTCATGTCCGTCGCAAAGGCGTTGCGAGATCGCGCGGTCGTGCCGAAACGCGCCGGCCCGTTGAACAACGTTACCGGAGACAGTTCGATCTGCGGGTCATGTCCCGGCGCACGCAGCGATCCCAAAGGGATATTCAGCCAGCAGACTTCGCCGGTTGCGGGCGGCAATGCGCTTTCGGTTTCCACGCGTGCGCCGCCGTTGGCGAAAAGTGTAACGCTGACGACGCGCGAGGTCAGTTCGATCTGCCCGAAGGCGGATGCGGCGGCGAGAAAAACAGTGGCGATGAACAGCGTTCCTTGCATCGAATTGAAATGCGCTTATAATCATCGCACCGATGAGAATCCAGACTAAAACCACTCCCGCAGCCATTCAACCTGTCGCCGCCGTCGTGTTTTTCCTCCACGCCGAGCAAAAACCATCCGCGCTCGGCGCGGCGTTTCGCGACATCAATGCCGAAGAATTCTCCGGCAAGTTGGGCCAGATTTGCGTGGTCCATACCCAGGGCAAACTCGCCGCACCGCGCGCCTTGTTGGTTGGACTCGGCCAGCGCAAAGAGTTGACGATGCCGAAACTCCGCCGCGCGGCCGTCATGGCCACGCGCCGCCTTCGCGAGATCGGTGTTGGCCGCGTTGCGTTCGACGCCGGCGATGCGGGGCGGGCCGGCGTCATTGCCGAGGCGGCGGTGGCGGCACACTACGATTTCGACGCCTTCAAGCCCTCCAAAGCGCCGCCCAGAACCAAGCTTTCTCTTGCCACCATTCATGTCAGTCCAGGTGAAGTCCGCGCCGCCACGACGGCGGTTCAGCGTGGTTGCGTGATCGGTGAGACGGTGAACTGGACCAAATCCGTCGCCAACCTGCCCGGCAACGTGATCTATCCGGCCGAGTTGGCGCGGCGCGCTGTGGCGCTGGCGCGCGAGCTTCGTGGCCGGCTGCGTTGCCGCGTTTTCGACAAGCGCGCGCTGGAACGCGGCGGCTTCGGCGGCATTCTCGCTGTCGGCAGCGGCAGCATCCGCGAGCCGCGTCTCATCGTGCTTGAATATCGCGGCGGTTCGCGCTCTCCGAAGGCGAAGCCGTTCGCGCTCGTCGGCAAGGCGGTCACTTTTGACAGCGGCGGCATTTGCATCAAGCCCGGCGACAAGATGGACGAGATGAAGTGGGACAAGTGCGGCGGCTGCGCCGTGCTCGGCATCATGCGCGCCGCGGCGTTGCTCCGGCTGCCGGTGAACCTCATCGGCGTCATCGCCGCCGCCGAGAACATGCCCAGCGCCACGAGCTACCGGCCCGGCGACATCGTCACCACGCGCAGCGGCAATACCATCGAGGTCATCAACACCGACGCCGAGGGCCGCGTCATCCTCTCCGACGCGCTCGCCTACGCCTGCGAGCAAAAGCCGGAAGCCATCGTGGACTTCGCCACACTCACCGGCGCCTGCGTCGTAGCGCTCGGACACAACATCGGCGGACTCATGGGCAACGACGCCGCGCTGCGCAAACGCATCCAGCGCGCTTCCGAAGCCACCGGCGAACGCGTCTGGGAACTGCCGCTGGAGGACGAGTTCCGTGATATGGTCAAGAGCGACGTCGCCACGGTGAAGAATTCCACCGGCCGCTATGCCGGCACGCTCAGCGGTGCGGCTTTCCTCCAGGCGTTTGTGGATAAAGACGTGCCGTGGGCGCATCTCGACATCGCCGGTCCCGCGTGGGTCTCCGACGCGAAGCCGCATCATGAGAGAGGCGCAACCGCATTCGGCGTCAGGCTGATGATCGAGCTGCTATCGCGCGGGGCGTAGGCAGTGCCCTTGAAAGTCGGTTTCCGCGTGACGAACGAGGAATGAGAGTGGTCGGCGCGTGACGATGGAAGCTGCCAGGAATCAAGCTGTTTGCAGCAAGACGACGATTATATCACCTGCAAGATCGCGCCCTTGAGATACTCGGTCTCCGGGACGGCGGGGAGGATGGGATGATCCGGGGATTGGCTCAGGCGTTCCAGCAGCCGGACGGGACGGTGCGCGTCGGCGGAGGCTTCGGCGATAATCTGCTCGAACATCTCGCGCGTGACGTGGTGGGAACAGCAGAAAGTGGCAAGCAGGCCGCCGGGCCGGTCGGCGTCGGGCGCAGCCAACATACGCAGGGCGCGGAGATGGATCTCTTTGTAGCCGCGCGAGGCTTCGGGGACGTTGGCGCGGGTGCGCGTGAATGACGGCGGGTCGAGGATGATGAGGTCGTAGGTATCGCCTGCCTTCTGTGCGGTGGAAAGGAAGTCGAAGGCGTTCTGGGCATGGAACTGGACGCGGTCGGCGAGGGCGTTGGCTTGCGCGTTGGCTTGGGCAGCGGCGACGTTGTCGGCGTCAATCTCCACGGCGGTGACACTGGCCGCGCCTGCGCGCGCACAGGAGAGGGCGAAGGCTCCCATGTAGCTGAAGGCGTCGAGAACCTTTTTGCCGGCGGCGAAGGCCGCGACCCGGGCGTAGTTGACCTGCTGGTCGAGGTAGAAGCCGGTCTTGTGGCCTTCGAGGAGATTGAGGGAGAATTTCAGGCCACCGAACCCGACGTTGACACGGTCGTCGGTCTGGCCGTGGAGGACGCCGCGCACAGGGTCGAGGCCCTCATAGCGGCGGACGGGTGCGTCGTTGCGCTCGATGATGGCGGCAGGTTTGAGCAGGTCGGCCAGAAGCCCGACCAGCTCGGCTTTGCGCTGGTCCATGCCGAGCGTCAGGGTTTGGAGGACGAGGTGGTCGCCGTATTTATCCACGATGAGGCCGGGCAGGGAGTCGGCTTCGCTGGCTACGACGCGGCAGCAGTCGGTGCTGGGGGCGTAACGCTGGCGGTGTTCCCACGCGGTGCGGAGGCGGTAGTGGAAGAAGCCTGTCGTGATCTCGTCGTTGTGACGCGAGAGGAGGCGGACACGAATCTGGGACTTGCCGTTGTAGAGTCCGAGTCCGAGGAATCGTCCGCGCTCGTCGAGGAGCTTGACGATGGAGCCGTCCGGCGGCACGGCGGCGTCCTTGGCGATTTCGCTTTCATAGACCCAGCAATGGCCGGAGAGGACACGATGGTTGACGCCGCGGTTGAGTTGGATTGTAAACATGGATTTGATCCTTTGCTGTGTTTGGTTGGAAGTAGATTAGCCACGCAGAAGCACAAAAGACACAAAAGAATCTTTACGGGACCCGAATGTGTGATCGCGCCTCTTGTGCTTCTCGGCGGCAACATTCCCGCGCTGTCGCGAACACCGGCGGGCGTCAGTGGCCAAGCTTTCGCAGTGCGAACGCATACGCGCCGACACCCACTGCCTCGCTTGTGCCGAGCCGCGACATGCCGACACCGAGCCGCTGGAGCGGATCGTAGCAGATTTTGCGCGTGCCGCCGGGGACGGTAACCTCGCGCGCTTCGCCTTTGAGGAAAATCTGGAGTTGTCCCGGGTCTTCGAGGTTGAACACCACCGACGTAACGCGACGATAAGTTTCGCCGGCGGGGTTGGTGTAAGTGCTGTTCAGCTCCGCGATGAGCGCCGGCAGGAACAACGGCGCCGCGCCGCTGAGGCCGCCGCCGATCACACCAAGGCCGTCAACCAACGTCAGCGCGTTGCCCATCGCATCGCCGACAACCACGCCGAGCTGGCGGAACGCCTCGCGCGCGGCGGTTGCGTTGCCGGCAGCTTTGCCCATGCCGATGTCGAAGATCACCTTCGGCTCCGGCGTCTGCTCAAATGGCACGCCAGCCGCCTGCGCGTACACGCGGCGCACAGCGCGGATGCTGGCGCCTTCCTCGGCGTTCATCGAAGGCGCGAGTCGGTTGCGCAGCAGCCAAACTTCGCCGCCCATCGAGTTGTCACCAATGAACAACTCGCCGTCGCGCACGATGCCGCCGCCGAAGCCGGTGCCGAGCGTGACGCCGAAGAGGTTCCTATAACGCTTCGGGCTGCCGGCTTTTTCGAGCAGGCTGTTGACATGGGGCAGAAAACCCGCGATGGCCTCGCCATAAACGAAGAGGTCGCCGTCGTTGTTGATGAATGCCGGGATGCCGAATTTCTCCTCAAGCAGGGGTGCGAGCGCCACGCCGCCACGGAAACCCGGCAGGTTGTAAAGGTCGCCGATGATGCCGTTTGGATAATCCGCCGGCGCTGGAAACGCGAAACTGATGGCGACGGGCGGCTCCGGGCATTGTTGCTTCACGCGCGTGAAGCCCTCGACGATGTTGGCGAGACAGCGCGGGAGATCGTCGCCGTTGGAGGGCATGGCGACGGTTTGCGTGACAGGCTTGCCACCGCGGATGGCTGAGAAGCGGAAGTTCGTGCCGCCCGCGTCGAGTGTCATGACAATGCGTGAGTCGTGGGTCAGATTCATGATCAGTTCTTGTGAGTATTCAGATTCCTGCCGCTTTGCGCCCATCGCGCAGCGAGATCAACAGCAGGTAGGCGAAGCACGCCGCCGGCACGACGAACGCGAATGACTTCATGCCCGCGTCCAGCAGCGCGCCCATCACCAGCGGCACGATTGCGCCGCCGGAGATGGCCATGCACATCAGGCCGCTGAGTTCATTGGCGCGCTCCGGTTTCTTCTCGACGGTGATGGAGAAGAGCATCGGCCAGATGTTGGCAAAGCCGAAGCCGGCTGCGAACACGCCGACGATGGCCAGCGACTCGGCACCGGTCATGATGATGCCCGCGCCGATCATTCCCAATAGCGCCGATAGGCGGAAGCAGGTGCGCGGCGTCATTACCATCAGCACCGCGCTGCCGAGCAACCGGCCGATGGTGAGCAGCAGGAAGAAGAGCGCGGGGCCGAAATTTTGCGCAGTTTTCTCGTCCACACCCATGTCTTTCAGACCGGGAAACAGGAACCGTCCCATCGAAGCCTCCGCGCCGACGTACAGGAAGATACCGAACACCGCGAGGAAGAACGTCGGGTCTTTCAGCAAACCGAGACTGGAGCCAATGCTTGGCGGAACATCGGGTTTCGTTTCCTCGATCTTCAGCATTGCGACCGACACGAATGCGACCGCCATCAGCACGAAGAACACCGGAAACGCGCCGCGCCAGCCCATGCCTTGGAAGATGGCGATGGCCGTTACAGCGGTCACGAGATACGTGGAGGCGGCGCTGCCAAGGCCCTTGATGCCTTGCGCGAAGGCGAGGTTGCGGCTGTAGGTGCCCTTGGCGCTTACATCGCGCATGATCGGGTTGCCGGAGACCTGGAGGAATGTTGTGCCGACGCCGAGCAGAAAGATGCAGCCGAGCAGCACCGCGAAACTCGGCGCCTGGAGCGACGGGATGAGCAGCGCGATGGCGTTCAAGCCGAGGCCGAGGAGCAGCAGCTTCTTCTTGCCGATGCGTGCCGCCAGCAGGCCGCCTGGCACGCTGAACACGGCAAACGCGATGAACACGAAGAACGGCAGCAGCGTGCTCATGACGTTGCTGATGTGATACTGCTTCTGCACCGCGTCGGACATCGGCCCCATCGCGTCGGCCAAGCCCATCAGGAAGAAGGTCAGGAGTATCGGGATGATGCGCATGTGATCTTTATGGCTTCGTGTCGAATCGCTGAGAATGGCGGACGCGGACGCTATCAGGCGAAGTTGGAAAAGTAAATGGCGCAGCTTCCGTCGCCAACAACGCCGGCCGGCGCGGCTCCTCCTTGTGGGTCTCACACACCCGCCAACGTCCTGCTTGGAGAACTCTGTGGCGTCCGAAGTGGACTGGTGACGGAACATCAACACTTACGGCACGTCGCGTCGCTCCTGCTGAAACGAGATTGTTTGAACTCGAGTCGCAAGGTGTCAGGAGTCGGTAATGATCTTCTTGTGGCGGTATCCCTGAATGTGGGTGGTGTTGTTGTAAATGTAGATCTTTTGCACTTCCGGAATCTTCATGATGACCCATGGCGACAACGCATTGCGCCCGTTCTTGGTGAACACCATGTCGTCGGCGAGATAGACGCAAGAGTGAAAGGCGGCGCCGCCATCCATGAAAAACAGGATGTCGCCGTAACGGTAAGGCGGTTTCACAGTCTCAAACTTCTCGAGCACCAGATTGGTAGCCAGGCGCGAGTCCAGCAGATACTCATGCGGCTCGTAGTTGAAGAAGTTCAGCGATGTCCAGTGGCAGTCGGGGAGAATGCCGTGACGGGAAAATTCCGGGCCTGGATAAGTATAAAGGAGTTTGCGCGCCAACGCCGGCAGCACGTGTGACAATCCCAGCCGATCCACGCCGTCAGTGTTGATGATGGCTTGCATGATCGGCTCGATATCTTTCCGCCGGATACCGATGCCAAGGGTCCAATAGTCCAGCAACGGTTCGAGTTTTGTCTTATCGTTTAGCTCCATCTGAACCATGAGCGACCTCGTTCGAGTGCAGGCTTTATAGATTCTTCGAGCTTCCGAGTCGGAGGTTGCATGGTTCATCATGACCGCGAGGTCGCTGAAGACCAGGCAGTTTAACTTGCGATAACTCAGCTGGCGAATCCTGGCGATCAGTTCAGGGCGCAGATTGGCGGATTGGAACCACTCATCCGCCGTGTCCGTTAAGATCCGGACAGGATGGCAGTAGAACTCGTTGGCTGGGTATTTTGCGAGTTGCGGATAGATTACGTCGCGCATCATGGGGGTCATGGCCTCCACGTCGGCCACGGACGGGAAGAGATGCAGCAGCCCGTCTTCTGCGGCGCAGTTTCGCGGATCCAGAAGAGACGCAACAAACTTTTCCGGCAACCCGGCGTTCTTGAAAAGGTCGGGCAGTTTCGGAAGCTCTGATTCAGGAAAGCTCCAGCGGGGTTTTGAAGAAGGCAGCGGGAAGGTTTCCACCATCTCCATGGGCGCTTCCAGGAAGATGTAAAAGCACCTCAGTTTTCCCCACGGGCCTGGATTCGCATAGAAAACAGAAGGTCGCTTGATGGTGGCTGTGGTTGCAGACAACGGGTCGGTGACGGGCAAGATGCCCATCTGGCAGAGGCCGTGAAGGGAGGCTGCCAGAAACAACGATACCGCGATGAATACGGTGGCAGCACGGACGCCGGATAGAGGCCGCAGCGTTGACCAGGCAATCAATCGCTTGGTGCGGCGCTCAGTTTCTGTTCGCAATTTTGTAAGCACGTTAAACTTGATGAAAAAGTTAAAATCAAAACGCTAACAGAGCGGAACCATTTCGCAAGCGCGAAGTGACCAAACACGGGTTACGCGTGACGAAAAGACATCCTCACTTTGCACCCACGCAGTAGAGCGCGCGGTTCGAGCGGAGATAAATCCGGCCGCTGATAGGGACGGGTGAGGCACGGAACAGTTCCTTGCCGAGGTCGCCAAGGGAGTTGCGAGCGACGACGTCGAGTTTGGGGCCGGGCCGGATGACGAGGGTTTCGCCGGCCTCGTTATTGATGTAGATGAGGCCGCCGGCCTCGACGGGCGACGCGCTGAAGGCGCCGGGAATACGCTCTGACCAAAGGACCTTTCCAGAACGGCAGTCATAGGTTGTGGCGCTGCCCTTCATGTCTATGGCGAACAGATAATCGCCGACGACGATGGGCGAGGAGATATCCCGGACCTTGGTGCGGGGAGTGTGCCAGACGCGGTGGGTGTCGCTTACATCACCTGATCCGCCCGGGCGGACTGCGTAAACATCGCCGACTTTGCCGTTGACGACGAAAAGCAACCCTTGGGCGAATTCCGGCATGGGTTCTCCGCGGCCGTTGAATCCCAGGCAGTTCCAGAGTTGCTTGCCGGTGACAGGGTCGTAGGCGTCGAGACCTTGTTCGCTGTTAATGACCACCTCGGAGCGCGCGCTCGTGCGGATCTCGATGGGCGTGCTCCAACCTCCCATCGGTTTCTCGCCGCGTGAAGTGCGCCAGAGGATCTTGCCTGTTCTTTTGTCGAGTGCCACGAGGCAAGAGGCGCCCTTTGTGTCGCAGTTCTGGATCACGCGGTCGCCGGCGAAGATTGGAGAAGCGGCGATGCCCCACGGTCCGGGAAATTCGCCGAGTGATTGTGACCAGAGTGGTTTGCCGTCGAGGTCAAAGCAGTGGATGCCGGCCCGATCGAAAAAAGCGACAACGCGTTCACCGTCAGTGGCACAGGTGGGTGTGGCGAAGCTGTTCATGCCGTGCGTTTTTTCGGGTGAATCGCATGAGATGGCTTTCTCCCAGAGGAGCCGTCCGTCGCGTGCGTCGAAGGCAAACACAAAGCGGGTGCGCCCCTGGTCGGCGGCGGCAGTGAGGAAGATGCGGTGTCCCCAGTTGACGACGGAAGAGTGTCCCTCGCCTTTCAACGCCACGCGCCACAGAATGTCTTTGGAGCCCCACTGGGTTGGCAGGGCCGTTCCGACGTAATGGCCGGTGCCGGTCGGACCGCGGAAACGAGGCCAGTTTTCGGCGGCGGCGCCCGCATTCAGATAGGGCGCGAAGCAAAGAAGGAGAATGGCTGCGATTTGTTTCATGGTGTGCCGTTGATCATGACGGTATTCGATCTTCAACTGCATCGTAGCCGCGCGGACAGCCGACACCAGCACAAACGCTCATGTATTGCGCGGCGGTCGCGGCCATCGTCGGCCAAGCGGCTCATGGGGCAGGGTAGACTGCTGCGCCCCAGTTGCGGTTTGGCTCCGGTCCCAGCACGATCTCCAACGTGCCGCCAGCGGCCAGCGCGGCGTGGTCGAACCAACACTTCGCCAGCGCCCGACCGTTGAGATTCGCCGACTGGATGTAGATATTCTTTGGAGAATTGTTGCGCGCGATGATCTCGAAAGTCTTGCCAGGGAAATAAGCGCGATTGAGGTGGATCGTCACGCGGTCAAACAGCGGGCTGGTGATCTGGTAGGTCGGTTTGACCGACGCGCCGCCTTCCACGTCAAAGAGACCGATGGCCATCAACGCGCCGAGCGCGCCCATCTGGCCTTGGTCCTCGTCGCCGTTGTAGCCGCCCATGGGCGTGACGTCGCCGAAGGTTTTCTCTTTCACCTCGCGCACCCACTTCTGGCTCAGCCACGGTGCGCCGGCCATGTTGAACATGTGCGCCATCGCCGTCGCGGGCTGATTGTCGTAGTCCACCCACATCATCTCATGCTTGCCGTGTTCGGCGAGAAAATGGGTTGGCGTTGATTGCTCGAACTGGCGGTTCAGAGCGGCACAGTATTTTTCCGGCCCGCCGAAGAGCCGCACCAGGCCCGGCACGTCGTGCGGGACGAAGTGCGTGTAGATCGCTGAGTTCGCCTCGCAGAAGCCGCGCGCGGCTTTCTTGCCGACCGGCTCGAAATCCGGCAGCCACGAGCCGTCTTTCTGGCGCGGTCGCATAAACTGCACACTGGCGTCCCAGACGTTGGTGTAATTCTGAGAGCGGTTGAGCAGCCACGCCACGTCGTTGTGGCGACCCAGTGCCTTCGCGAACTGCGCGAGACACCAGTCCTGATGGGCGTATTCGAGCGTCATCGCACAGCCGTCTTTGTGGATGCCCTTGCCTTCGATCTTTTCCGGCACGTATCCGCGCTCGACGTAGTATTTCATGCCGCCACCGCACGCATCATGATTGTGCTCGTAGCCGGCGTGATCGCGGATGCCACCGGGCAACGCGTTCTTCCGGAGACCCTCGTAGGCGGCTGCGGCATCGTAGTTGCGGATGCCTTTGTTATAGGCGGCGGCGAAGAACGGCGCGGCCGGGTCTCCGATCATGACGAAAGTGTAGTTGCCGCCGCTCGGTCCGCGCGGAATGAGGCCGCCGTTGCAATACATGTCCACCATGGTGTTGCAGAAGCCATCCATCACGTCGGGATACGCGAACGACCAGAGGATGTTGAGCGACCAATAAGTGCCCCAGAGTGCGTCGAAGTTGTAGTGCGGAAACTTCGGGTTGCTCGCGCGCCGGATGACGGGGGCCCCGCCGGTCATGTCGCAGTAGCTGCCGTCGGCATCGCTGACAATGCGCCGGCCCAGCAACGCGTGCCAGAGGTCGGTGTAGAACTTTGTCTTTTGCGCCTCGGTGCCACCGGCCACCTCGATGCGGCCAAGCCAGTGGTTCCAATCCTCGCGCGATTCGCCCACGACGCGGTCGAAATCCCAATGCGGCAACTCGGCGTCGAGATTGCGGCGGGCATTTCCGATGCTCGTATAGGAAAGGGCGACCTTCAGCAACACCGGCCCCTTCGATGGTGTGGCGAAGCTGACAAACGCGCCCGCGTTCCTGCCCGAGACGATCTCGCTCGCCGGCAGCAGTGTCTTGTCCCGCCAGCCGCCGAATTTTACAAACGGTTCGCTGAACTGCGCGACGAAATAAACCGTGAACGGTTTTGGCCGCCGGAGTGTCGGTTCCATCACCGCGGAGCCAGCCAACTCACGATCGCTGATGCGGCGGATTTCGCTCGTCGTGATCGGCGCCAGTAACGTTGCGCCGGTGTCGAAGAGAACATGCGCTTCCTTCCCGGCCGGGAACGTGTAGCGGTGGAAGCCGACGCGCGTCGTGGAGGTCAGTTCCGCTGTCACGCCGTAATTCCTGAGCACAACCTTGTGGTAGCCGGCGCGCACGATTTCGTCGTCATGCGAGAACTCCGCCTGATATGCGTCCATGCCGAGATGGCCGCGCATCGTGCCGGTGATGGGCAGCACAGCAATGCCATAGATCTGCCAGCCGTGGATGTGGCTGAAACAACGGATCGTGTTCGTGACGTGGATGTAGCCGTTCATCCAGTCGCCGCCCGTGCGCGTGTCGGGACTGAGATTGACCATGCCGAACGGCCGGCACGCCGAGGAGAAGTAGAACCAGCGGGACTTGTGGGTGTCTATGAGCGGGTTGACGTAATCGAATGGCGTCTTGTCACCGGCCCACGAGGAGAGAGACGCCAACAGCAGCGTCGCGAGCAGAGGGCGGAGAATGAATGATTTCATGGTGGCGCTAGTGTTGTGTAACAGCCGCGGCTTTACAATGGCGGACTTTCTCCAAGATCTCGTCAACTCGTTTTGTCCAAAGGAAGG
>JBAZIR010000171.1:0-11522 GCA_041651735.1 Verrucomicrobiia bacterium
CTAGTGTAGTGTAACAGTTATATCTTTACAATAACGGTTTTACTGATAGTATCGGGGACATGTGGAATCCAGCCGACGCCCTGCCTATGACCGTCGAACAAAAGCTCAGGCTGGAAGCTTGGGTTCGTGCCCCCACGACGCCGCAATATGTGGTGTTGCGCTCGCGCATCTGTCTGTGGGCTCACGAAGGTTGGGCCAATCATCGCATCGCCACCGAACTCGGCACTTCCCGCCCCACCGTCTTGTTGTGGAGGCAACGCTTTGCCGCAGGTGGCCCCGCCGCCTTGGAGCAGGACAGCTCCCGCGGCCAGAGTGCCCAGCGGTTGGACGACTCGCAAATCAAGGCGATCGTGGAAGCGACTCTGCACACGACGCCGCGCGACGCCACGCACTGGAGCACCCGCACGTTGGCCCAGGCCAGTGGCGTCAGCCACATGACGGTGGCGCGCATTTGGGATGCGCATGGGCTGCAACCTCATCGGGTTCGCACCTTCAAGCTGTCCCGCGATCCGGCCTTTGTCGAGAAGTTGACGGACGTGGTTGGACTGTATTTGAACCCGCCGGACAAGGCCTTGGTGTTGTGTGTGGATGAGAAAAGCCAGATTCAAGCGTTGGATCGGACGCAGCCCGGACTGCCGATGAAAAGGGGCCGTTGCGGCACGATGACGCATGATTATCTGCGTCATGGCACCACCACGCTCTTCGCCGCTCTGAATGTGCTGGAGGGCAAAGTCATCGGGGGGTGTTTTGAGCGCCACCGCCACGAAGAGTTTCTGAAGTTTCTGCGGCAGATTGACCGGCAGACGCCGTCGGCGTTGGCGTTGCATCTGATCGTCGATAACTACGGCACCCATAAACACCCGCAGGTGCGGCACTGGCTGGCCCAACACCCGCGCTTTCACCTTCATTTCACGCCGACGAGCTCTTCTTGGCTAAACTTGGTGGAACGCTGGTTTGCCGAGATCACCCGCAAACGGATTCGGCGTGGCAGTTTCCACAGTGTGGCTGAGTTGAACTCCATGATCGAGGACTACATCCGCCACAACAATCAACATCCAAAGCCCTTCCTTTGGACAAAACGAGTTGACGAGATCTTGGAGAAAGTCCGCCATTGTAAAGCCGCGGCTGTTACACAACACTAGAATTTGAAGCGTAGCGGCCCAAATCACGGTGTTTCGGCGCCGGGCGTTAATTTCCAAGAAGAATCGTCCGTCGGGGTTGACCTTCCACGACCGCTCTGTTAGCATCCGCGCGCCTTTTATGAAACTCTCTTATTATATTGCATTCATCGCCGCTGCCGCGCTGGTCGCAGGTTGCGGCGACAAGGGAAGCAAAGTCCAGCAACCCGCCAAAGGTCCGGCTGTGACCGTTAGCGGCACCAACACGGTCGCCAAGAGCACCGTCACCCCTGCCCCCCCGCCGCCCGTGACGACGCCGAAGCCTGTCACAACTCTTTTCCCAGCCGAAACCCCCAATAAGACCGCGCCCACCGTATCGGTGCCCAGTGCCGCTGCTCAGCCGGCTCCAACGACGGTCAAGCCTGTGACTGAGGCCAAGACAACGCAGGGCCAGATGGCCGCGAAAGTAGTCATGGTGAACAAGGAAATGAAGTTTGTTGTGCTTGAGTTCACCACCAGTGCCATCCCCACTGCAGGCAGTCAGTTGTCGCTTTATCGCGGCACGGAGCGTGTTGCCACCGTCAAGGCCAGCGAACCCATGAAGCCGCCGCTCGTCACCGCCGACATCCTTGATGGCGACCCCCGCAAGGGTGACGAAATTAAGTGATGTATCACAGGCCACCGTGATTCTGGTTGGCCCAGTCGCGAATTTCTTCCGCTCACAAGGTCCACTGAGCACTTACGAGTTTCCGGTGGTGGTGGAACGGGTGACCCGCGGACTCTCCCTGAGCCCCATCGAAGCTCATCGGGCCATTCGCAGCCTGCTGTCGGAGGCGATTACTGATGACCTCAAGATCAATTTCCTTCTGGCGCTCCACCGCAAAGGTGAAACCGCCGAGGAAATCGCTACTTTCGCGCTGACGTTGCGCGATCTGGCCGTCAGCCCGCATGTGGGCCCCGCCGACGTGGGCGGCACACTGCTCGACGTCTGCGGCAGCGGCGGCGACAAGCTTCATACCTTCAATATCTCCACCGCCGTTGCCTTCGTCGTCGCGGGAGCCGGCATACCGGTCGCCAAGCACGGCAATCGCGCCATCACCAGCCAGAGCGGTTCGGCGGATGTGCTTGAGGCCCTGGGTGTGGTCATTGACCTGCCGCCGTCCGCCGCCGCGCGCTGTCTGAAAGAAATCGGCATTGCGTTCTTCTTTGCGCCGCACTACCACCGTGCATTCAAGACCATCACCGGCATCCGCAAGCGCCTGGCGGCACTGGGCGAATCGTCCGTATTCAACATCCTCGGCCCGCTCCTGTGCCCCGCCAAACCCAACGTCCAACTCATCGGCATCTATGACCCGGCGCTGGTTCCGCGCCTGGCCGAGGCGCTGCGGCTGATGGGCGTGCGACGCGGAATGGTGGCCAGCGGACGAACGGAAGACGGGCGCAGCATGGATGAGTTCTCCACGCTCGGTCCGACATGCGTCGCAGAGCTTTCGGAAAAGGGAAAGATCGAGGAATACGAATTCGACGCCGCCGGCATGGGCCTGCCGCGCGCAACGCTGGCTGATGTGGCCGGTGGCACGCGCGAGGAAAACGCCGATTTGGCCCGCCGCATCCTTAACGGCACTGAGCACGGTTTCCCACGCGACATCGTGCTGCTCAATGCCGCCGCTGCGCTCCGCGCCTCGGGCATCGTCCGGGATTACGAGCAGGGGTTGAAGCTGGCGGCGCAGACGATTGACATTGGACAGGCGGCGGAGAAGCTGGAACGGTTGGCCATCTTCACTCGAAACGCGAAGTGACCCGGCCGGTCGCGTCTCCGGCCGAATAAGATTGGTGCGGGAGAGGAGACTTGAACTCCTACGCCTTTCGGCACATGCCCCTCAAACATGCGTGTCTGCCATTCCACCACTCCCGCACACGAAAGCCGGAGAAATCGAGCGCGCCGAAACTACCGTGACAGCCGCGCGCGTGCAACTCATTTGTTGGACAACGAAGTCGCCACCGGCGAAAGGTCCTCGTAAACGGCCTCTATTGAAACAAAAGCGGCTCCATTTTCGACCTTTACCGCCGCGCTCGCGCTGCGCAAGCCGGCCAGCGCGTCCAGCGCCATATCGATGCGCGGCAACCACATCGCCAGCGCACCAGGCGGTTCGCTGCCATTGATAAGCCGGTAGAGCGAGTAAGCCGACAGCGTATTGCGTACCGCCTGGGTGGTGGCTGCCACCTGCCATTGCAGCCGGTTGCTGTCGGTGTTCGCTTCGCGCCAGGGTTTCTCCCTGAACATCGGCAACAGCAGTTCGGCGCTGCTGGCCGCGAACAAGACGTTCTCGCCAAAACCCATCACAGGCCAATACCCAATCTCGTTCTTCAGCGATTTGGATTCGGAAGTCAGGCGGTCCACGAGGGTGCCTTGGACATCGGCCGAATCGAGCGCAAACTGCAGGCCCGTGCTGCCGTTGATCTGCTGCAATCCGTCCTGAACTCCCGTCCGCGCCTGTTTCTCATTATAGCACTCCAACGCCAGCGCCCATTGAGGCGCCGGCAATGGCACATGCACCGCGATCGGCCGCCATGGCAACGACGCGACCGCGAAGTGATCGCCCATCCATGGCGCCGAGGAGCGCAGCCGCGACATTTGGCGTTGCACGGCCTGAGCGGTGGCAGGATCGAAGCAGGCCGCATGCGCCACCACCACAGCGAACCAATCATTGAGCCGCCCGCAGATCGTCAACATCGGATTGGACGGCAATTGTTTCAGCAAGCCGCTGCTGGTGATCAGACCCGTCGGATTCAGCGGCGGTGGTGCGGCAAGCGGTGCATGCGTGTGGATGCCAATCGTCCCGAGATTGGTGGTGTCAATCGTCCACGCGAACAAACCGTTTGGCCGCTGCCAGAGACCGTGTTGACTGCGGTAGGATTCATCGCCCATCCGATCTCCAAATTCCTTCTGGAATTCCGCCGCCATGCCTTCCAGCGGTTTCGGTTTCTCGTTCCAACCCCGCGCCTTCGGGATGCCGCGATCCAGATGCCGCTCCAACGTGTCTTCCGTCTCTGAGAATGCCACCACGATGATGCCGCGGACTTTGGTGTATTTCACCACGAGCTTTTCCGGCCAGTCCTTGACCGTAACGCGCACCACCTCTGCGTCCCCGTGACGCGAGCTTGTCATCACAAAACCGGCGCGTCCGCCACGTTGGATGATGTCGGCCCACATCTCCAGCCGCTTGGCCCGCCGGCCGATGGGTGCAAAGATGAATAGGTTGTGCCGGCCCGGCTTCTGCGGATCATCCACGTAACCGGCCAGCACTCGATCACCAATGAGATCGAGAATCCATCGCTCGCCATCGCTCAGTTCGCTCTTATCGAAACCGTGCTGCTGTGCGAACTTCTTCAGTTCGGGCCGCCCCATGAACACCCGGAACCAGTTCGAGGTGCGCAGCCGGAGCCAGTCGGTTTCCAGCGACCGTTGATAGACGACAACTTCCGCCTTGGATGGCAGACAACCAAGCAGATCATTATCGCTCACCACTTTGGCCGGCTTCAGCAACCAATAAACCCCGCCCGCCACCAGAAAGATGGCGACAAAGCCGAGGACGCCGAGAAACCGTTTTACGGCAGCTGAACTGCGCCGATGAGATCGCGAATGTCTGTGATGTTGTGGCATTGGAGATAGTCCCGGATACCCGCGATGACCGCGAGCACCGTTTGCGGTTCGTAGAAGTTCGCTGTGCCCACAGCCACCGCGTTGGCCCCGGCCAGCAGAAACTCGATGGCGTCCGCCGCGCTCTGAATGCCGCCCATGCCGATGATCGGAATCTTCACCGCGCGCCGCGCGTCCCAGACGAGTTTGATCGCGATGGGCTTGATGCACGGTCCCGTCAGCCCGCCCGTGACGTTGGCGAGCTTCGGCCGGCGCGACTCGATGTCAATCGCCATTGCAGGAAAACTGTTCGTGATCGAGAGCGCGTCGCTGCCTTCCGCTTCCGCTGCGAGCGCATACGGAACGATGCTCGTCACGTTGGGGCTGAGTTTGGTGATCAGCGGCAGCGTCGTCGCCCTTCGGCACGCAGCCACCACACGCGCCAGCAGCTTCGGGTCGGTGCCAAACTGCGCGCCGCCTTCCTTGATGTTCGGACAGGAGACGTTCAACTCCAGCGCACCGACACCGCCGAGGTCGCCAAATCGCCGCGCCACCTCCGCGTATTCCTCCACCGTCGTGCCCCAGATGTTGATGATCGCCGGCACGCGCAGCGACTTCAGGAACGGCCAATACTTCTCGATGAACCCTTCCACGCCCGGCCCTTGCAGGCCGATGGCGTTGAGCATGCCGCTCGTCACCTCCGCCGTGCGTGGTGTCGGGTTGCCGCGAACCGGCGTGAGGCGAATGCCTTTAACGACGACGGCGCCGAGTTGATTCAGGTCGAGCAGCCTTGCGTATTCCGCGCCGTAGCCAAACGTCCCCGACGCAACCATGACCGGGTTTTGCAGTGTCAGCTTGCCGATGGAGACGGAAATATTCATTTCGCCACCTCCCACAATACTTCCCGCGAGTCAAATACGGGCCCCTCAGTGCAGGTCCGCTGATATTCCCATCCCGACGCCGTCTTCACCGGAATCACGCACGCCAGACAGACGCCGACGCCGCAGCACATGTGCTCGTCCATCGAGATATCCGCCGGCACCTTGAACTCGTCGGCGATCCGGGTCACCGCCTTGAGCATCGCTGTCGGTCCGCACACGAACAGTTTCCGTTTTCCGCTGCCCTGCTTGAGTTCGGCCATCAGCAGTTGCGTGACCATCCCCTTCTCGCCGTAGCTGCCGTCCTCTGTCGTCACGCGCACGTCCCAGCCCAATTTACGAAATTCTGCTTCACACAAAATGTCCACGCGCCGACGGCCGCCCACGAATACGATGCCCTTTTGCGGCGAACGTTCCGCCAGCAGATACATCGCCGCCGTCCCATAACCACCCGCCACCAGTAACGGCGTCTCGCCGCCGACTGCCGGCACGGTAAAACCGTGTCCCAGCGGCCCGATGGCGCTCAGTTCCTCGCCCGCACGCATCCGTGCCAGCGTGTCGGTTCCTTTGCCAACGGTCTTGTAAAGCACCGAGACCGTCTCACCGTTCGCCTGGAAAATGCTGAATGGCCGCCGCAGCAGCGCGTCGCGCATCGGCAGGACGCGCAGATGCAGGAATTGCCCCGGCTGCGTCGCTCGCGCGATCTCCGGCGCGCGCAACACCAACCGGAAGTAGGCGTCGGTGTCGCGCTCGTTTGAAATGATCTGGACTGTTCGCTCAACCATCGAGGCCAAGCATGTTCGCCGCGTGCCAGCCTGTCAACTCTGCGTCCTCCTTGACATGTAAAGCGTCGGTTCTGCGGAAAGAAAACGAGGCGGCGCGCCAAGCCGTGCTCGTCTTGCATGAATTGCCCCGGCTCAGCGCAAACGACCACGTTATCTACCGCGCCGGGCATGAAAGCGGCTTGGTCTATGTGCAGATTTGCAGTAGAATTGTGCATGATGAACGCCGTGCCTATGCCCCAACATTCTCAATCTCTCGGGGAGGAGATCGCAAACAGCGTAAGCCACGGCGCCGGTTTCGTGGCTGCCCTGGTTGGGATGCCGTTTCTCTTGCTGGCTGCGTTTCGACGCGGGGACACCGGGATTATTGTAGGGGTTAGCGTCTTCGCCACCACAGTGGCGCTGCTATATCTGGTGTCAACCCTCTATCACGCCCTGCGCATGAACATGGCCAAGCGCGTGTTCCGTGTGCTTGATCATCAAGCCATCTTCCTTCTGATTGCAGGAACCTACACGGCGTTCACACTCGGTATCCTTCGAGGCTGGTTGGGCTGGATTCTGTTTGGAATCGTCTGGAGTCTGGCAATCGGCGGTATTGTGCTGAAAGTGATGGGAGGACTGCGTTACCCGGTTTTCTTCACATGCCTTTACGTAAGCATGGGCTGGCTTGTGCTGGCGGCAGTTCACCCGTTGTCGGTTTTGGTTCCGAAAGCCGCTTTGCTTTGGCTGCTGGCGGGAGGCGTCGCTTACACCGCAGGCATCGCGTTCTATGCAGCGAAACGAATTCGCTACGCCCACTTCATCTGGCACTTGTTCGTTCTCGCCGGCACGGTCTGTCACTTCTTTGCCGTGCTGTTGTGCATAGCATAAGGACGCTGTCGGGCGCCAAGAGCGCCAAAGAGCTGGCACGGAAACTGGTTGATGCACTGAGGAACGGGCGAAACAATCGTTGGTGCGGATGGTTCTCAGTCTGGCTTGAATAGTCCATGGCGCTCGCCTAGAGTCCGCGCACTGAACAACTCTTGGAGGAACCGGCAATGTCAGAATATTTCATCGGCATAGACAGCGGCACACAGTCCACAAAAGCCATCGTGGTGGATGCACGCGATGGCAAGGTCGTCGGCGCGGCGGCAAAATCCTACGGTCTCATTCCAAAACTGCCCGCCGGCTGCAAAGAGCAACATCCGAAGGCATGGATCGACGCCGTCATCGCCAGCGTGCGCGGCGCGCTCAAGGCCGCGAAGGTCAAGGCCGCCGATGTGCGCGGCATCGGCGTCAGCGGCCAGCAGCACGGTTTTGTCCCGCTCGACAAGACCGGCAACGTCATCCGTCCCGCCAAGCTCTGGTGCGACACTTCCACCGCGCCCCAATGCGCCGAGATCATCGGCAAGCTGGGCGGTCTCCCGAAGGTCATCGAGGCCATCGGCAACGGCGTGCCCGCCGGTTTCACCGCGTCGAAAATTCTCTGGCTGAAGCAGAATGAGCCGCAGAACTACGCCAGGCTCGCGACCGTGCTGCTGCCCCACGACTACATCAATTTCTGGCTCACGGGCGCGAAGACCATGGAATTCGGCGACGCCAGCGGCACCGCGCTCATGAACGTGCGGTCGCGCCAATGGAGCGACGCGATCATCAACGCGATTGACCCGGAACTGAAATCGAAACTGCCGGCCATCCAGCAGAGCGACCAGCCCGCCGGCAAGCTGCGCGCCGAAGCGGCAAAGCAGCTTGGTTTGACAACCGACGTGCTCGTCAGCGCCGGCGGTGGCGACAACATGATGGGTGCCATCGGCACCGGCAACACGCGGCCCGGCATCGTCACGGCAAGCTTCGGCACGAGCGGCACGATTTACGCGTGCAGCGACAAACCGGTGGTGGACCCGCAAGGCGAGATCGCCGCGTTCTGCGACTCGACCGGCCAATGGCTGCCGCTGCTTTGCACCATGAACGTCACCGTGGCGACCGAAATGATCCGCAAGGATTTCGGCTGGTCGGTCAAGCAGTTCGACACCGAAGTCGGCAAAGCGCCCGTCGGCGCGGGCGGGCTGGTGCTTCTGCCGTATTTCGAGGGCGAGCGCACGCCGAACGTCCCCGACGGCACGGGCGTCTATTTTGGCGTCAATGAGCGAACGCTGACAGCCGGCGCATTTGCGCGCGCGGCAATGGAAGGCGCAACACTCGGCATGAACTACGGCCTCAACCGTCTGCGCAGCCTGGGCATCGCCCCGACGCAAATTCGCGCCACGGGTGGAGGCTCCAATTCCGCCGTCTGGCGGCAGATCATGGCCGACATCTTCAACGCCGAAGTCGTTTGCACGCAGACTGCGGAGGGCGCGGCCTACGGCGGCGCGCTCCAGGCGATGTGGTGCTGCGCGCGCCAACGCGGCATCAAGGTGGAGATTTCGGAGATCACGGAGAAGTTCGTGAAGCTCAACCGCAAGACACTGGCACGTCCGAAACCGAAGAACGTGGAGTTGTATCGCAAGCTGCAAGAGTTGCAGAACCAGCTCAGCCGCGACCTGCGCCCATCGTTTGCGAAACATCGGGCATTGGTAAGCCAAAAATAATCCGCCGCTTCGAACTCTCAACTTCTCATTCCCGACTCATAATTTTGTGCACTTCTATCGGTCCAAATACGTCCTGCCCATCGCATCGCCGCTGATCGAAGACGGCGTCGTTGGCGTTGAAGACAACCGCATTGCCGCCGTCGGGCCGCGGAGTGACTTCGACGGGCCATTCACCGATCTCGGCGAGCGCGTGCTGCTGCCGGGATTCGTCAATGCACATTGCCACCTCGACTATACGAACATGGCCGGCAAACTGCCGTTTCACGGCTGCTTTGCCGACTGGATCGCGGACATGGTGGTGCTAAAACGCAAGTGGTGGACATCGGATTATGCGGCGTCGGCAAAGGCGGGGCTGGAAGCGTTGGTGCGCTCCGGCACGACAACGGTGTGCGACATCGCCGCGTCGCCGTCAAATCTCGAAAGGGTCGCGAATGCGCCGGTGCGCGTGTTGTCGTGTCTGGAACTGATTGACGTGGCTGGCAAGGCCGCCGCCGAGAAATTCTGGGACCTCTGCGCCGGACTCTCACCGCATGCGCCATTCACCGTATCAGATGAGCTCTATCGGAAGGCTCACAGCTTCTGCCGTCAGCAGGGAAAGATATTCACGACACACGTCGCCGAATCGAGCGAGGAAGCTGCAATGTTCGAACGGAGAACCGGCCCCCTCTACGAACTGCTCGCGGTGTTGGGCCGGTCACCGGATGACTGCGGGCGTGGCAGCAGCGTGGCGTGGCTCGATGCTTGCGGCGCGCTCAACGGCACGCTGGCGGTCCATGCAAACTGTCTGAGCGATGACGATGTGGCGCGGCTGGCGCGGGCGGGCGCCACGGTGGCGCATTGTCCGAGCAGCCATCAGTTCTACAGTCATCCGCCGTTTCCGTTCGAGCGACTGCGCGCGGCTGGCGTACCGGTTTGTTTGGGCACCGACAGCGCGGCGAGCGGAACCACGCTGGACTTGCGGTCGGAGATGCGCGATTTTCTGGCAGCGTTTCCCTCGGTGCGCCCGGCTGAAGCGCTGGCGATGGCGACGATGATGGCGGCAAAAGCGTTGAATCGGCCCGGCGTGAGTGGCACACTCACGGTCGGCAGCTGCGCCGATATCATCGCGGTGCCGCTGGCGGGCGCGACAACCGACGTGGCCGAAGCAGTGATCGTCGGACGCGACGCGGTGAAATGGATGATGGTTGACGGAAAGGTGGCACACAATGAGCTGTAACATGCGGGTTCTTGTTCTCCTTCTGGCGGGCGGGGCGTTCGTCATGTCAACTTCCGCGCAGGTGGTTTCCCCACCAACGCCGCGCGGCTTCGTCACCCGAAACGTGGGCGACAGCCAGAACATCAATGCCAACGTCTCGGTGCTTCAACAGCCGTCGCCGCCCAGCCCGGCGCTGATCAAGACGCTCCGCATGCGCATCGACGGGTTGATTCGCCAGAGGCGATATGATGAGGCGGAAGCGGCGGCGATGGATTTGCTGCAGCGGGCTCCCAATGACGAGTCGGCCATCGCATATTTGCAGGTGATCCAAAATGCACGGCTCGCGATAGAGGCTCCTCTGCAGAAGATGATCGTGCCGAAGATCGAATTCCGCGAGGCGACGTTGTCGGACGTGCTGAGCTTCCTCCACAAGATAAGCGGCGAACTGTCACCAGACAAGAAGCCGGTCAGCTTCGTGTTTCACGCGCCATCGGGAACAACGATCCCAACGGTAACGCTGAGTCTGCACCAGGCACCGATGCTTGACGTGTTGCGCTACATCACCACCACCACCGGGCTGGCGTATAAGGTGGAGCCGCACGCCGTGATCATCTACAAACCCCAACCGCAGCCTCCGCCCCCACCCGTCGCACCGACGACGCCCTGACGGGAATGCAACTCGACGCTTTTGCCGCAATCGCGCTCGACGACTTGCGCGCCTCCGGGCTTCTGCGCCAACTACGCTCCATCGGCGGGCCGCAAGGTTCTCGCATCGTCGTGGACGGTCGCGAAGTGGCAAACTTTTCCTCCAACGATTACCTCGGCCTCGCCAACGATCCACTGCTGCGCGAGGCGGCGACACGCGCCATCGAACGCTACGGCGTCGGCGCAGGTGCATCACGGCTTGTCTGCGGCAACCTCGCGCCTTACGCGGAACTCGAAAAGCAGTTGGCGGTGTTCAAGGGGAAGGAAGCTGCCGTTGTCTTCGGTTCCGGTTACGCCGCCAACGTCGGCACCATTTGCGCGCTTGTCGGCAAAGGCGACACGATCATTCTCGACAAACTCGACCATGCCAGCATCGTGGACGGCGCGCGTCAAAGCGGGGCGACGATCCGCGTGTATCCTCACCGTGACCTGGGCAAGCTGGAAAAGCTGCTGAAAGCTGCGAGCGAGGGCATCTTCCCCGCTGCGAACCGCAAAGCGGGCAAGATGCCCGCGCTCCCAGGAAACGGCCGCGTCCTCATTGTCACCGAGACGGTATTCTCCATGGACGGCGACATCGCTCCGTTGCGGGAGATCGTCGCACTGAAGGATCGTTACGGCGCGTGGCTGATGATTGATG
>JBAZIR010000172.1:0-11473 GCA_041651735.1 Verrucomicrobiia bacterium
GGGTCGCCAAAAACCGGAGATCGTCAAGTCTAATGAGTGGGAATGAACACTTTGAGCGGGCGGTTACTCCCCCTTGTTCTTGTGGGCGAAACCCCGCTGCTATGCGGGCATCTTCCGCTCCGACATCTTGTTGGCCGGATGCTGGTCTTTGCGACCGTGGACGCAGACCGCCGTCCACTCCGCCAGGCGCTTGCCGAGCAGCCGGCAGGCGGCCTGCGCGTCCTCCGTGCGCGGCTCGCGCGCTGTCACCGCGCCGTAGTGGCAGGTGGTGAGCTTCGCCGCGTAATCGGTCACACCGAAAACCAGGAAGCCAAAATTCATCAACACCGTGAGCAGGGACTGGCAGGCGATTTCCGCTCCACCGCCCCATCCACCCGACGAGCTGAACGCGCAGCCGATCTTGCCATCGAGTTTCATCCAGTGCTCGGCCATGGTTTCGTCCCAGAACCGTTTCATCTTCCACGACAGCAGGCCCATGTTGGTCGGGCTGCCCAGTGCCAGGCCGTCGCACCAAAACAAGTCTTCCGGCTTCGCTTCGTCCACCGAGCGCAGCCGCACTTCGGTGTCGGGGATGGATGACGCGCCTTCACCGACAAGCCTGGCCATCTTGGCGGTGTTGCCCGTCTTGGAATCGTAGAGGACAAGGATATGGTTCATGAAAACCCATCTGCGATTGCGCTCCTGACGGCGCAATCAGCTTCAAACAACCCAAAAGCCGGCCCGGCGGAAGCGTGTTAGAACGCGAGCGCCAACGCCACCACGCCCGCCAATGTGCAGAGCATCGGCACCATGAACACCTTGCTCCAGTTGAACTGGCCGTTCGTCGAGAACTTGTCCATCGCCCAGCCCGCCAATTGCGTGCCGAGGAAGAGGCCGATGCCCGTCGTCACCAGGATGATCAGCGACTGTGCCGAGCCGGCAATCTCCGGCGGAGCGACCTTGTTCACATACAACTGGCCGGCAATCATGAAGAACACGTAGGCCAGGCCGTGAAACACTTGCGCCACGATCACGACGCCCTTCGGCGCCTTCACCATGTAAATGAGGTAAAGCACCATCCAGCTTGCCGCGCCAATCGTGATGGTCCACTTCGGGCCGAGCACCTTTTCGTCAAACAACAGGCCAAGCAGGAAGAGTGTCGCCAGCGCCTGCGCGGCCTGCGCGATGCCCATGATGCCGGGGATGTTCTTGCCCGACACGCCGAGGTCGGTCAGGAACCGCGCGGTGCCGAGGAAGTAGAATTGCATCGTACCCGCCACCACCAAAGACGCGATGATGAAGACCGCGAACTTCGGGTCCGACATCATGCCAATGGCCTGCATCATCGGCGAACCGGCCCCGCCGCCCTTGGGAGGCGTCGCGGGCTGGAGGAGGCAGATGACCATCATGATGATCGAGAGCAGCGCGGCAAACTTCAGACAGTCGCTGCCGTCGCCTTCGCCCTTCTTGAAATTGCGCCAGCCGGTGAGCGCCATGCCGATCAACGACCACGCCACGGGTGCCCAGATGAAGATGCCGGGCGATTGTTTGGCCGCGTCGGTCAGGTGGCTGAACATCAGCGAGTTCACCAGCGGAATCGTCGCCGCATAGAGCATCGAGTAAAGGAGCATCACCACGAAGAGCGGCGTGAACTTCTTGATGCGCGCCGAGAGGAACAGCAACACGATGCCGATCGCGTGGCAGAAAGCGAGGATGTAGCCGGTATCCACGTATTTGTCGGCGAGCCAGCCGCCAAACAGCGGTGAGATCATGCTGGCCAGCGGGAATGTCGCGTAAATCCAACCGGTCTGTTTGCCGGTCATCTGGAGCGGACCGAGCAGCCGCGCCGCCAGCACAGGCATCCATGCGCCCCACACCGCATACTCCATGAACATCAACGCGCTCAGTTGCAAATACAGTGTCGTGCTCATCAATTTCTCCTTGCAGACGATTACGGCTTGTCCGCGCCTGTCCGGCGGGGACTGTGAATTGGGCGCGAGGTTAGGCCAACGACACGCGGCGTGGCAAGGACAAACACCTGATCGTTGGGCTGCCCTGCTCGTTGTGTTTTCAGTCTTCTCTTTCGCAGATCACAGCGTCTAGGACGCTTGCCGCTCAGGCGTATTACCAACCACCGACCTCCCCCACAAACGCATACCACGCCACGAAGGCCCAATCGCCGCCGCTGTTCCGCAGCGTCACGCGATGACGGCCGGGCGGGATGGTGAACTCGAAGGTCCTGTCATATTCGCGCGTCCCGCTGTCGTTCTTCCGGTCGAGGTCGGGCAGGCTTTCTGTCTGGGTGGGTGCGCCGTCCACGAGGCACTCGAGTTTCGCGCCCAGTGTGGCGACGGCGCGGACGTGGACGTTCAGCTTTCCGCCGCGCGGCATGTTTACAAGAAAGACCGGCGGCTCTCGCAATGCGGCGTGGAGATTGCCCTGCAAAAACGCCGGCAGCGCCCAAGCATCGCGAACCGTGCCACCCTGCTCGACGACGAACTCGCTTCGTTCCGGCCGGCCCCATTGCGCGGTGGGCACGATTCGCGGACTGGAAAGTTTCACTTCGGGCAACCGGTCGTAATCGAGGATGGCGACGGCATAGGCGTCGAGCGACGGCAGCGTAACGACGACGCGACCGTCTTTGACGCGCGCCTCGCCGTGTCGCTCGCCTTCCCAATCGGGCGAGACAATGCGGACAGCCTTCGGCGGTTCTGATGTCGGCAGCTTTACTTCCACATGCTCTCGCCTCTCCGGCTTCGAGTCTTTCGCCTGGCGGTTGATGACATGGAGCAACAGCGCCGGCGGGTTGTCGCGCCGCCACAACGCTGTGCTCAACAAAGACTCATCCGTTTCGATTGGCTCGAAGCCAAGCAGGCGCGCATCGAGGTAAAGCGCCTTGTTGCGCTGGTAAAACGCCGTCTGGCGCGCGATCTCATGGATGCCGCCGTCGCGCAACGCGTCGTTGCCCATCGGTCCATGCACAGGAAATGCGAAGAACGCCCCCGCCGCATAAATCTCCGCGCCGCGCACGCGCATCCACAAATCGCGATCGGGCGACGAGACTTCCATCCACGGAAATCCGTTGAAACCCCAGTCATGGAAGAAGACCACCGGCACGCGCGCGCCCGCCAGTGCGCGGCCTGCGGTGACGGTGGAGGCCCAGTCGTTGATCTGGTTTTCCGAGAGGTCCACCACGCCATCTTTCACGCGCCAGAGTCCCCATACGCCAAGCACCTGCAGGTTCACGTAGCGGGCGAGGCCGTTGCCGCTAATGAACACGCGCCGCCCCTTGTTCGCAGCATGGGAACGGATGGCGTCGGTCAGCCACTTCCACGCGCGGTCATCGCGGTCGCGGCGGAACGCGTGCCACTCGGCGGGCGGTTTTTCAAGCGTGGGCGGCTTGTAGGCAAGGCCGCGTTTCTCAAGCCAAGCGCGGTAATCGCGGAGTGAGTAATCGTCGAAACCTTCGTTCTTCTGGAGCGCGGCATTGATCTCGTCCATGAAGAGGTAATCCACGCCTGCGTCAATCTGCCGGCGGCACCATGAGAGGAGATACTCGATGTAGGCGGGATTCGACAGCGTGCCGTGGCGGCAGTTGCGCTCGTCCCACGCGTCCACAAGTTTGCCGTCCGGGCCGCGCGTGGCCATGTCGAGCACCTGCGCTTCGGTGAGGCCGTTCTCGCCATGATAGAGCGCGCTGCACGTGATGCCACCGCCGAAGAGCGCGCCGAGCGCGTGTGCCTTCGGCGGCAAATGGGCCATTGCAGCGTAATCGCGCGCGTGATTCCACTTGAACCACGCGCGAATCCAGCAATCCGAGCCGGCCTTCGCACCGGCGCGGATGCCGTGGTCCGAGTCCATTGTTTCGTGGACCGTGTAAACGATGGCGTCGCGGATATCCGTGACAGGTTGCTGTCGCCGCAGCGCGGCCGGAAAATCCGGCACAGGTTTCAGCCATCGCGGGTCTGGTTCCGGTGCGACCGGTTGGAACTCGCGACGGAGTTCGTCACCGCGCGCGACAAGCCTCTCGACCTTGGCGGCCATCTTCGCGGCGTCGTTCTCAGCAAACGGCGCGAACCACGCCCAAAGACCGTTCGCTGCGGCGCGCGCCGACGCGATGGCCGGGTAGAGATACAGGCTTGTTGGCGTGTGGCGTTGGACGAAGGAACTGACCGGTTGCCAGTCCTCGGCGTATCGCAGGAAAACGACACCGATACCGGTGCCCGCGCCAGCGGCACGCGCGATCACCGCCGGATGCCGGGCGCTGAGTCGTTCCGCCGTATCGCCACGCCTGCCCCATGCCGCCACGCCGGCGAAGGCGTCGTTCTGTCCGAGAGCAGCGATCATGCCGCCACGAAACTCGTCCGGCTCGCGCCAGAAGGCGTAAGCGTCAAAGAGAGGCTCGTCAAGCGGCAGTCGTGGCATCGCCCAGCATCGGGCCTTTTCGGAGCCGGTCTTGTTGTCGAGCGCGAACCGCACGAGCACGCCTTCATCTGCGCAGATGAAATGGAGCCGGAGAATCTGCCGCGGCTCGGGCGAGAGCACGACCGTCATACCGACGACAACCACACCACCGCGGACGGTGTATTCGACTCGCGCGAGAAGGCCGGCCGTCGTTTGCAGACCCACGTTGTCCAGAACGGCAAACTCCGGTTCGGCAAACTTTCTCGCCACGCGCCGCCATGCACCCTTGGCGTCGCGTAGTTCCAGGTCGAACCCACTGTTCTGGCATTGAAAGCTGACGCGATAGCCCGGCGCAGTCACACGCAACATCGCCGGTGTTTGCTCGACAGATGGCTCGGCGCAGACGGAGACTGCCAGGACGAGTGCAATGCCAAGCGAGAGTGTCAGGCGCATGAAAGTATCATGCGGCGGCAATGGCACGTCGTCAAACCCGCTCGCATCCGTCACAGACGGAGGAGAATCTGCCCGGCATCACTACCGGGCGCTGCTTTACATGCCGCCGACGTTCGTATACGGTATTCCATGCTCCGTGATACGGGGCAACACTTTGTATTTTGGCTCACGAAAGGAGAGCATGTCACAGGATTATCCACCGCAACCGGGATTTCGCCAGACGCAGCCAGTTGCCCGCGAGGCACTGGACTCGAATCTGGAACAGGCGCGGGAACAGATTGTAACACTGCAGCGCAAGAAAGAGGAACTGGAACGCGCCAAGGGCGAGCTGGAGGAAATGCGCCGCCGCCACGACGAGTTCGCGCGCGGCCGCGTCGAGATCGTCGAGGCGCTCAACCGCGGCCTGGTCGTGCTGGAGCATGAACAGGTGGAGACGCAGCGGATGGCCGACCTCATCGCCCGCACGCGACAGACGTTCAAGGAACAACTTACACAGGTCGAGACCCTGACCGACGCCCATTGGGACAGCGAGAACCTGAAGTCCGAACTGTCCAAGTCGCTGGCCATGATCGAGACGGCGCGGATGGAGTTCAACCGCGCCTGCCTGCGCATCGACGCGCTCCAGAACAAGTCGCCGGAGGATATGCCGCAGACGCCGCTGGAGAAATTCTCCGGTCCGGCGAATCCGCTTGATCGCATCAGCTTCGGTCAGGCGATGAAGCTCGGCTTGGCGTTCTCACTGCCGGTGGTTCTGATCCTGCTGATCCTCGTGCTGACCCTTGTGGTCAAGTGGTAGCTGTATCATGGCTTGGTTCGGAAAAAGACAGAATGCGCTGGACCGCCGGCTGCGTGAGATTGACAAGGAGTTGGAAAATCTCGATGCGCAGGTGCGGCAGTTGCGGCGCGCGCCGGGCAAAGGCAGCCCGTTCAAACCCGCCAGCACCGCCTATCCCTCGAACCGGCCACCGCCCCCCGAGGTGCCACCGGAAGCCGAGCCGCCAGCCGCGCCGCCGCCGCCGGCTCGGAGCAGCGTCAGCTTCGGCACACCGCGGCAACGCGAACTGTGGTCGCGGCCTGCGCCGGAGAACGAAGTGGCTCCTTCCAGCGGTGCACGGCAGACATGGTGGCAGTCTTTTTTCCACCCGCGCCATCAACCACTGGACCCGAAGTTGGTGAGTTACCTTTCCACGGGCAGTTTCAAGACCGTGCGCCCGTTGCGCTACGAACGGCGCATGGCGCGGTACCGGTTTGTGTTCAGCATTGTGTTGTTGGGAGGCACCATACTGGGGCTTGTATTCGCGTTGATCCATTGTTGACAAAGGGGACGTGATGAAAACGAAGCGGACCATCCAGAGTTATTGCCTGGCGACGCCCGTCGGCCAGATGCGCGTCGAGTTGTCCGACCGCGGCCTGCGTTCCCTGACCCTGCCGCGCGGTCGCGCCCGGCGGCGACGCAAGAGCGCGGTGGCGCTGGATGCGATGTTGCGCCGACTCCAACGCGACTTGCGCGACTACTTCGAGGGCCGAAGTGTGGATCTGCGCCATCCGCTGGACTTGGATGGTGCTACCCCGTTTCAACGCGCTGTCTGGCGCGCGTTGCGCCGGATTCCGCACGGTCAGACTCGCACCTACGCGCAGATCGCCCGCGCCATCGGCCGGCCCCGGGCTTGCCGCGCCGTCGGCACCGCTTGCGGGCGCAATCCGTTGCCGTTGCTTATCCCCTGCCACCGCGCCGTGGCCTGCAACGGCATTGGCGGATTTTCGGCGGGCCGCGGCTGGAAAAAATTCCTGCTCAACTTGGAAGCCTCCGTTGTCGAGGAAAGCACGAGCATTTTGCGCGAATAGCTGCCGCGCCTGCTGTTCAGCGCGTCATCGCTGCCATTGCGTTCCAATCCATTGCGATCTCTTTGTCCGAAAGAACCTGTAATTGCGGGTGGCGTGATTGTCAGCGCGGTTCCACTGTCGCCTGCGGCGTGAGAAAGAGGCGGTCAATCTTCGTACCGGCTTCGCGGACGCGGAGCTGAAGGCTCAGGGCACCGGCGGGCAGCGTGATCGGCAGAGGTGTCTTTGTGCGCTCTGGCATCACGCGAACCCATTGCCATTTCTTGTGCGTGCCGGTGGGCCATGGGGTCATCTCGATCAGGTCGGCGGCGTCGGTGAAGGCGCGGAGAAAGAAGGAATCGTTCTCCGGTGTCGGGGCGAGCACGCGGCCCCAGAGGTAATACTTGCCAGCTTTCTGGACGCGCAGTTCCCACGTTACGCAGCCCATCGAACTGCCCGCGCGCTCGCCGGGCTTGGCCGGCATCCAGACGAACAGGCCGCGGGACGCGGCGGAGTCCTCGCCACAACTCATCGGCGGCGTCACGCCGCCGGATTCAGCCTCCCAGCAAACGTCCTTGCCCGCCGGGACTGTGATCGGAACGATGGCCGCGCGTTTCGCCATGAACGATTTCACCGGCTCAATGTTTTCCAACAGCCGTTTCCCGATGTCTTCGCCGTCGCAAGCCAGCAGCGCGCGCGGCGCCATCGGCTCGGTCGGCAGCGATCTGGCGTAGGGAGCCGCGGCGCAGACTGCGACCGGACCGTCCACACCGATGATGCCGATGCGCACGCGTTCCAGCGATACCTCGACTTCGCATCTCGCCGTTGCGAACTGCCGCCGCCATTTCGCAAACTCGTCGTCGCTCGCGAGGTCGCTGCCGATGCGCACCCAGAACGCCGCTGCCGCGTTCGCTTTTGCAGCGCCTGGTTGTGCAACGTGATGCGTCACCGTGAGCCGCACCGCGCCGAAGGCGTTCGCATCATAGACCAGCGCCACCGTCGCGTCATGGCCGGCGAGGTCGCGCGCCCACGGCACGCGCACACCCACGGCGGCGGTGCCTTTGCGCAGCACGACGGCATCGCCCGGCTTCAGTGGAAATTCCGCCGCCTTGCCCGGCTGAAACTCGACGCGGCGCTCGCCGATCCAGAAACCGTCCACGACGAGCGGCATGACGAAGTGCGACTCCAGGGTCTGCGCTTCCGGCGGCACGTCCTTGTCGCGATAAACGGCGAGACCGAGCGCGTCCACGCGCCGCTGCGCCGCCGTCCAGAAAGGTTGGAGGTGCAGCGTCTTCGCGTGCGCCTGGCTCTCCTGAATCTTGATTTTGCCGTAGGGATCGTGCCGGCCGTCGGGGATGAAATAGCAACGCACGCCGTTGCGGTCGCCGGGCAGGTCCGCGCAGAGCGGCATGTCCATGCGCCCGCCGTAACCTGCGCCCGCCACGCTGAGCGTCACGTCGCGGCAGAGATAATGGGTTCGCGACTGACTTCTCTCCAAACCCCACACCTGCGTCACGAGCCGCGGGAACTGGGTTTCACCCATCGTCTTCAGCCGCGCTGGCGGACGCCAGCGGATGAACGCGGTCGAGATCGAGGCGATACGCAGTTTTTCGCCAGCCGGCAGCCAGCCGTTGGCCATCATCTGCTGGTCGAGGAAACCGATGCCACGCAGGTAGTCGTAGTCGCGGCTGCGCGCGCCGCCGAGTTTCTGCGCGGGCGGAAACCAATTCAGCGCAATGTCGGTCCAGAGCAGTTCCAATAGCGCCCGCGCTTGCGCCCGGCCTCGCTCGCGCTGACAGAACGCTTCAATCAAAACAAGGTCGTCGAGGTCGGTGCCGTAGTAGGTCGGGCTGCAGTACTCGTGCGTGCCGCCTTGCGACATGTAGAGACAGATGCGGTCGAGCCGCGCGTAGCCTTCGTCGGCCAGCGCCGGTTTGCCCAACGCCTCGCCGAGCAGGATAAGGTTGCCGGCATTCATCAGCGCGATGTTGGTGTAGCTCTCCGTCACGCGATGGCGCAGCAGTCCTTCACCGGCCAGCTCCAGAATCGGGCTGAGCTTGTCGCGCGCGGCGGCCGGCATGGTGTCGCGGTGGCGCATCCAGAGCAGCGCGCCGTTTTGCATGCAGAAATCCACCGCGTTGAAGTCCCACACGCCCTCGTGCGACCAACTCCAGCGGAAGTTGCCATAGCCGCGGCTCTGCGGGTCGCGGTCGTGCATCTGCGCCGCCACGTCGAAGAGTTTCTCCAGCCGCTCCAGCTTCGTCCTGGCTTCGCACAGCGCCAGCGCGTAGGCGAACAACTCGCGCGAGCTCAGCCCCGGCGGCGGTTTCGCAATATTGCGCCAGGTTTTCTCGCCGGCTTGCACGCAGTTGGCAACGATCTCCTCCGGCGTCGGCAGCGGCGCTTCCGCTGCGAAAATCGGGATGGCGGATAGCAAGAGCGCGGCGAAATAATGCCCGGGACGAAGCTGGATCATGGCGGAGCGTTTACAGGAAGCAGGATTGATAATCAAGCGGCTTGGTGCAATCCTTCGCGACGTCGCATGAACCATCGCGCGCTTCCCGGAGACCCGACATGAATACCTTCCGACACCAGCTTGTCATTTCGATTTGTCTTTCGCTTTTCCTGTCAGGCATGAATCCCCGTCATGCCTCGGCTGCCGAGACCAAAACCTCCAAGCCGCCGCCGGCGCCGCTCACAGGCCAAGCCGACGGCTACCGCGGCATTTGGTTCACGCTCGGACAGTTCACGAAACACGGCGACAAATACTCCGGCGGGTTGGGCACCTACACCGCCAATCACAACCCGATGGCGGTTTATTCGCCGCAGGCCGACAAAACGTTCTTCACCTACGGCGGCACGGTCAAGGGCCAGCGGCACCTGTTGGTCATGGCGTCATGTTTTGACCACAAGACCGGCCGGGTGCCGCGTCCGACCATTGTTCACGACAAACTCACCGTGAACGACCCGCACGACAACGGCAGCATCCAACTCGACGACAAGGGCCACGTCTGGATCTTCGTCAGCGGTCGCGCGCGGAAGCGGCCCGGCTTCATTTACCGCAGCAAGGAGCCGTTCAGCGTTGCGGCATTCGAGCAAGTCGGCGAGAGGGAGATTACATACCCGCAGCCGTGGTTCCTGTCGGGCGAAGGCTGGCTGCACATGTTCACAAAATACACCAAGGGCCGCGAGTTGTATTGGGCCACGAGCCGCGACGGCGTGACGTGGAGCGATGACCGGAAACTCGCCGGCATGGGCGGCCACTATCAGGTCAGCGGCGCGTGCGGCGGCAAGGTCGCCAGCTTCTTCAACTATCATCCCGGCGGCAGCGTGGACAAACGCACCAACCTCTACTACGTCCAGACCGAGGATTTCGGCAAGACCTGGACGACCGCAGATGGCAAGCGGCTGGAAACGCCGCTCAGCGAGGTCACGAACCCGGCGCTGGTGGTGGATTATGCCGCGCAGGGCAAACTGCAATACACGTGCGACCTCAACTTCGACCGCGCCGGCCGGCCACTGTTGCTCTACGTGACCGGCCGCGGCTTCGCGCCCGGTCCCGAGAATGATCCGCGCGAATTCTGCCTGACGCGATGGGACGGCCGCGCGTGGCAGACCAGCACCATCGCGAAGACCGACCACAACTACGACATGGGCAGCCTTTGGGTTGCGGGCGACGAATGGCGCATCATCGCGCCGACCTTGCCCGGTCCGCAGCCTTACGGTGGCGGCGGCGAGATGTGCCTCTGGACGAGCGGCGACGCCGGCAAGACGTGGACGCTGAAAAAGCAAATCACGCGGGACAGCCCGTTGAACCATAACTACGCCCGCCGCCCGGGCAACGCGCATGATCCATTCTTCGCATTCTGGGCCGACGGCAATCCTGACAAACTTTCCGAGTCGCGCCTTTACTTCTGCGATTCGACTGGCGAACACGTCTGGCAGTTGCCCTACGACATGACGGAAGAAACCGCCGCGCCGCTGCCGATCGGGAGGTGAAACACGGCCGATGGCGTGGTCACGAGCAAAGGCGGCGACGGCCTGCAACGTGTTGTTGCAGTCTATCGCGGAAGCGTTCTATAAACGGCGTCGTTATCTCGAAACCAACAACACACAAACAGGAGCTATGAAGCCATTCCATCTCGCACTCACTCTCGCCGCGCTGTGCGGCGTCGCCACCCTCCACGCTGCTGACAAACAGGCAACCCAGCCACCGGACGTTGCCGCGCCCAAGATGGACGCCAAGACCGGACAGCCGCAGGCAGCCTTCATGCAGAAGCACGAGAGCTTTCTCCAGATCGCTAAAGCCGGCGAAGCTCAGCTTGTGTTCCTCGGTGACTCGATCACGGCAGGATGGGGCAACCAGAAGGCGATTTGGGAGAAGGCGTTCGGCCAATACAAGCCCGCCAACTTCGGCATCGGCGGCGACCGCACGCAGCACGTGCTCTGGCGCATCGAGAACGGCGAACTCGACGGCATCAAGCCGAAGGCGTTCGTCATCATGATCGGCACCAACAACTCCGGTGGCGATTCCGCCGAGGCCATCGCCAAGGGCGTCACCAAGATCGTCAAGACCGTCCGTCAAAAGCAACCGCAGGCAAAGATCTTGTTGCTGGCAATTTTCCCACGCGGCGTCAAGCCCGAGGGGAAGCTCGGCCCGCAGAACGAGAAGCTCAAGGAAGTGAACGCGATCATCTGCAAGCTCGACGACGGCAAACACATCTTCTTCCTCGATATCGGCAAGAAGTTCGTTCCGGGCAACGGGCCGATCGACAAGGAGATCATGCCCGACTTCCTGCACCTGACGGCGAAAGGC
>JBAZIR010000173.1:0-11453 GCA_041651735.1 Verrucomicrobiia bacterium
TGGCCGCGATGTCCGCCCCGCCGGCCTTGCCGAACGTTTGAAGATGAAAATAGAGGAACTTGCCGGTGGCCCGGCTGAACGCCGCAGGCACCGCGCGTCCGGTTGGCACCAGCAGCTTTTCGCCGGCCACGACCAGGTTGCCTTGCGCCGAGACGCCGCTGTGGGCGATGGCGGTCGGGTGCGGCTGCGGCATGAACATTCCGCCGGCGGTCTTGTTGCACCAGTTGACCTTGCCCGTGAGCGCGTCCACTGCGTAGATAAAAATCCCTTCCGACGGCCAGATGCCGGCGGCCCAATACACCACGCCGTCCGCGGTCACCGGTCCGCCCCGCGCGGGCCAGCGCGAGATCAGTCGCCCGTTGCCCAGCACCATGCTGTCACCCGGCCCGCCGCGGAGTTTCCAGAGCAGTGCCCCGTCCTCCAACTTGAGGCTGTAAAGAAACCCGTCATCGCTGACGACAAACGCCCGGTCGCGCCAGACCGTGGGCGCAAAACGGACCGGCCCGCCCGTCAGGAACGTCCAGCGTTCCTCACCTGTGGCGGCATCGAGAGCGCGCACCTTGCCGTCGGCGGAACTGCCGAACAACAGCGTGTTGCCAACGACAACCGTGTGGAAAGCACGGTCAAATGGCATTCGCGTGTCGCTGCCCGGCCAGGCCGGCATGGGTGCATGACGCGGCTTGTAGCTCCAACATGGCGCGAGGTTGCCGGGCAAATCCTCCGTCGTGTATCCGCTGCGCATGCTGTCGCCGCGAAAAGTCGACCAATCTGACGCAAGGCCGGCGCCTGCTGCCATTGTGAGGAGAGTGATTGCAGCCGCCCAACCGGGGTTCCGCTGAGTTGAGGTTCTCATACGTCACCGCAGAGAGTGTTTGCGCCAACGGCGGAGAGCAACCAGAAAAACGAACACCGCAGCACGTCGTCAGTCGAGGAGCTTCACGTGACTGACCAGATACCGGCCTTCCTTTTCCGGCGCGTCCATCGCGAGACGGAACGGGCGTCGTTGGCCGCTGGGGTCCGCCAGTTGGACGGCCAGGGTGTAATCACCAGGTTTCAACGTTGCGGGAAGTTGGAGGGATTCCGTCTGATCGCGTTCGCCGGGGAGCCAGTCGCGCGGGTCAGCCTTCGCGTTAGCGCTGAAGACGGGCTGGCCTGCGGCATCGAGCAGGGAGAATTGGACGACGTAGCGATGGTGGAGCTTGCCCACGCCGACGTTGGCCCATTTCATCTGAAGCGGCAGCGACGCGCCGGGCTTCACGCTCTTCGGATGAGCCAGCTTGCGCAAAACGAACCGGGCGCCTGCGAGGCGGGCGAGTTTATCGAGCTGGGGCATCGCTTCGGGCGGCACGTGGCCGACATTGTCATTGATGAGGGTGACGTGGTTGTTGAGCATGAAGTTCACCGCCGCGTCGAAGGACCACTTGCGGGACTGGAGATAGTCGTAGCTGCCGAACCACTCGAAAACGACCGGCGCATGTTTCCAAGTGTCGGCCATGCCTTCGACGGCCGCGTATTTCTTCGAGCCGATCCAGGTTTTCTCATGCCAGGTCGAGCCGACGCCGTCGCGCCGGAAGCCGGTGCCGTGGGCCAGCGCGTAGGCAAGCACCTCGGCGTCATCCGACATGAACACCAGCGGGGTCTTGCGAAAAGCGCGCAGGTAGAGATCCACGATTTGTTTGCGGACGGCGACGGGCGCGGGATGCGACGTGTGCCATTCGCCCCAAATGCCGTAGGAGCCGATGTCGAGGAACTCGATGGCCGGGTGGCCATCATAGCGTTCGCCCAAGGCTTTCAGAAAAGCGCCGTGCTTTTCGAGGTAGAGCGGGTCGGCGTAGTCGGGTTCGATGCGGGGGATGCGTTTGCCGCCGCTGGTGGGATCATCGCCGCCGCGCAGGTATTCATGACCCTTGCAGCCGGCGTCGAAGAGCCACTTCGGCGAGGTGTAGTAGCCGGCGCTGTGGGCGCTGCACGTCATGACGCGGAAAGCGATAGCTGCGCCGCGTGATTTCCATGCAGCGATGGCGTCGTCCAGCAGCTTCCAGTTGTATTGACCCTCCGCAGGTTCTGCCTCGGCCCAGCCGAATCGGACATAGACGACCGAGCACGGGAAACGCGGCTCAGTTTTCGGGCTGCGCTGCTGATTCATCCAACCTTGGCCCGGATTGGCGAAGAGCGTGTCCACCTCGCGGAACTGAATGCGAAGCAAATCCGCGTCAGCGGCTGCGAGGACTTGCCCGGCGGTCATCGCGACGAAGGTAATGCCCATTGCCATCCGCGCGGCTTTCCGCCAGTCGTTCAATCGTGGTCGGGTGGGCGTCCAACTGGCCGGTTCCTTTTCAGTCATCATGGTTTCATCGCATTACAGCCCGCCTGCAAATGCTTTGTCGAGCACGGAGCGGGCTTGTCGAACCGCCGCTCCATGGGCTATTCTTGACCCCGTCAGAGAAACGATGACTTAACAGCAACACAACCAAATTCAACCAAAGCGATTTCGCGTCGCTTCGGCTGCTGATCTACACCGAAACCGGGAAAGTTACGATTGAGAAGGCAGCGCTTGAAGCACGCCCCGAATGGGGCGTGCCGAAAAGCGTTCTTCTCAAGGCGCTTCCCGGTGCCTGGTGTGGGACGTGGAGTAAGCACGTCCCACATTTTTGTTACGGCACCGGTCGCCTTGTGAGACAGCCGCAGCAGGCTGAGGCACGCGCAACCCAAGCGCTCAGCCTGTGCCCACTCTCAACTGGATTGGTAAAGAAGCGGTGGTTAACCACCACTTGCAGGTGCCTTTTCACCTGCTCAAGGACGTGCCCGATCTCGCCTGCGGCGATCCCGGCAGCGGCAACCTCATCGTCCAAGGCGACAACCTCGTCGCGCTCAAGGCGCTGCTGCCCTACTACGCCGGCCAGGTGAAGTGCATCTACATTGACCCGCCTTACAACACCGGCAACGAGGGCTGGACTTACAACGACAACGTCAACAGCCCGCTCATCCGCCAATGGCTCGGCAAGGTCGTCGGCAAGGAAGCAGAAGATCTTTCCCGCCACGACAAGTGGCTTTGCATGATGTATCCCAGGCTGTCGCTGCTGCGGCAGCTCCTTCGTGATGATGGCGTGCTTCTCATAAGCATTGATGACTTTGAAGTGTATCGGCTGAGGTTTTTGCTCGATGAGGTTTTTCAGTCACAAAACTTCATTGCACAGCTTGTTTGGGACAAGACGCGGAAGAATGACGCCAAGTTCTTTTCTGTCGGACACGAATACTTGCTTGTCTATGCGCGTTCTTTGGCAGTGCTGAGAGCGAAGAATACTGTTTGGAGGGAACCAAAACCAGGTGCAGATGCTGTAGTCGCACGCGTGGTTGAACTGTGCAAACAACACGGCAACAACTTTGTGGCAATCGAAAAGGAATTGCGTGAATGGTATAGAGATCTTCCAAAGGATCACCCGTCTAAGAAACTGAGTCGACATAAGCACGTGGACGAAGGAGGTGTGTGGCGCGACCGTGACATTTCTTGGCCGGGCGGCGGCGGGCCGCGTTACGATGTTCTTCATCCCGTCACGAAACTGCCGTGCAAGGTGCCAGAAAGAGGGTGGGGCTTTGCGACAATCGAAAGCATGAACGAGCAGATTGCCAAGGGGTTGGTTTTGTTCCGTGCGGACCACACACAGCCGCCATTTCGAAAGTCCTATCTCGGCAACTTGGACCTCGATACTACCACCTCGGAAACTGGCGGAGACGTCGAGGACGACGAAGATATCCTTGGCGCGCAAGTAATGCCCAGCGTTCTTTATAAGCAGGCGCAAGTATCTGTGAAATTGTTGCGTGAGATATTCGGCGGGAAGAAAACCTTCGAAAATCCAAAGGATCATGAGGTTATAATGCGGTTGTTGCGCTACGTCACGAAACCCGGCGATCTTATCCTCGACTCCTTTGCTGGGTCTGGCACGACGGGCCACGCCACGCTAGCGATCAACAAACAAGACGGCGGTGACCGGCGGTTCATCCTCGTAGAATTAGAGCCGAAGATTACGCGTGAGATCACGTCAGAGCGTGTTCGCCGCGTGGCAGAAGGCTACACCAACGCGAAGGGCGAGAAGGTGGAGGGGCTCGGCGGCGGTTTCCGCTACTGCGAGCTGGGCGAATCGCTTTTCGATTCGGGCGGCAAGATTCGCGAGACCGTGCGGTTCGCGGAGCTGGCGCGGCATGTGTATTTCAGCGAGACGGGCGAGCCGTTGCCACGCGAACGGGTGTCGGCGCGCTCGCCGTTCCTTGGCGCGTGCCGAGGCGTGGGCGTTTATCTGCTCTACAACGGAATTCTGGGCGACAAGAGCGCCAACGGCGGCAACGTGCTGACGCGGGCGGTGCTGGCGCAGCTTCCGCCGTTTGACGGCGTGAGGGTCATCTACTGCGCGGGCTGCCTTTTGGGCCGCGAGCGGTTGCAGGCCGAACGGATCGTGGTGCGGCAGACGCCTTACGAGATCAAAGTGTCATGATCACACTGAAGGAATACCAAACGCGGGTGCTGAAATCGTTGGAGGATTTCTTCCAGCTCTGTTCGCGGACGGGCGATCCGGCGGCTGCGTTTCAGGAGGTGCAGAGCCGCAACAATCATCCGCTCGCGCCTTACATTCCGGTGACGGCAGTCGGCCTGACACCGGGAATGCCGTATGTCTGTCTGCGGGTGCCGACCGGCGGCGGCAAGACGTTGCTGGCCTGTTACACGGCGGGGCTGGCGAAAACCGAATTATTGCGCGCCGAGCGCGCGGTCGTGCTGTGGCTGGTGCCGAGCAACACGATTCTCGACCAGACTGCCGACGCGCTGCGTGACCCGCGTCATCCCTACCGGCGCGCGCTGGAACTGGCCTGCGGCAACGTGGAAGTGCTGACGATTGAGGAGGCGTTGAACCTGTCGCGAGCGACGGTGGACGGGCAGACGGTGGTGATTGTGGCAACGATCCAATCGTTCCGCGTGGAGGACACGACGGGACGCAAGGTGTATGACCAGAACGGCGCATTCAGCGAGCATCTGCTGAACGTGCCAGCGGACCGGCTGGCGGAACTGCGGCCGGAGCCGGACGGCAAGCCGCGCCCGTCGTTGGAGAACATGCTGCGATTGCGCCGGCCGATTGTGATCGTGGACGAGGCGCACAACGCGCGGACGGAGCTTTCGTTCGCCACGCTGGGCAATCTGCTGCCGTCGTGCATCGTGGAGTTTACGGCGACGCCGGATCGCTCGAAGAATCCGTCAAACGTGCTGCACCATGTCTCGGCGGCGGAGTTGAAGGCGGCGGACATGGTGAAGCTGCCACTGCGCGTCATCACGCGCCATCCAAGCCAGCGTGACCCGTTGCTGACGGAGGCGATCACGCTGCGCAGCGACCTCGAAAAGCTCGCCGCAGCGGAAGGCCAGAAGACGGGCGAATACTTGCGGCCGATTCTGCTCATCCAAGCGGAGCGCGTGGCGGACTGCGAACCGCTGCGCGAACGGCTGGTGAAGGACTTCGGTCTGACGAAAGAGCAGATCAAGATTTCCGTCGGTGTGCTGGACGAACTTCCGGGTGTAGAAGAGATCAAGTCGCCGAAGGAACCGGCGGTACGGTTCGTCATCACCGTGCAAAAGCTTCGGGAAGGCTGGGATTGCCCGTTTGCTTACGTCCTGTGCAGCCTCAAGGAAACGCGCTCCGCCACGGCGATTGAGCAGATTGTCGGGCGCATTCTGCGGCTGCCGCAGGCGAGGGCTAAGCAGCATCCTGACTTGAACTGCGCGTATGCTCTCTCTGTGTCGGACTCAATCCACGAGGTGCTGGCGGAGTTGAAGGAGGCGTTGGAGAACAACGGCTTCACAGCGGCCGAGGCGGATCGGATCATCATTCCGGTGCCCCAAAGCATGTTGCCGCTGGGCGCGCAACCGAAAACCGTGACGCTACCGCCGGCGGAGATAGACGCGGTGGTGGCAAAGGCGCAAGTGGCGGCGCTGATGGGAAAGGTGCGCGTGGACGCCGCCAAAGGTGAAGTGACGGTGCTGGTGCCTCTGGACACACAGGAGACGGAGAAACTCACAAGCTGCCTGAAGACGGAAGAGGCAAAAGCAAAGGTCATGGAAGTGGTCGCGCTGGTGCGTGAGGCGGAGAAGGCGTTTGGCGGCACCGGCAAGACGCGCGTGCCGTCACCCTACGAGCAGCAACTGGATTTCATCGTGCCGCTGTTGTGTGTGCGGGAGAATGGCACGCTGTTCGAGTTCGAGAGCAGCTTTCTGTTGGAGCATCGGTGGCGGCTAAGCGCGAAAGACGCGTCGCTTGCTATCAGCTACAACCCGCTGCAACGACCGCAGGGCAAAGCTGGCGTAGTGGACGTAGGCACAACCGGCGCCGTCGTGACAGGCATCCTTATCCGGGAGTCGGGCCAAACGGATTTCGTGCGGACACTGCACCAGCAGGTGTTTGACCTCGGTGCGAAGAGCGATTGGAGCGTCGAAGAACTTGTGGCGTGGCTGGACGGCCACATCGAGCACCGGGATATAACCGATGGCGAGTCGGCGGAGTTCTTGCGGCGAGTGGTTCGCGGTCTGATGGCGAAGTTCTCGGTGAACGACGTGGCATTGCTGGCGCTTGATCGGTTTCGACTGCGCGACGAAGTCGAGCAGCGGATTCAGGAACATCGCGACGAGGAACGGAAGAAAGCGTTCCAATTATTCCTGCTGCCGGAGTCAGCGCTGGCGGTGAGCGAAGATCGAGCAATCAACTTCAAGACGATGGGCTACGAGCCGAGCTGGTTGTATGAAGGTGGCTACCAATTCAAAAAGCACTACTTCGGACCCAAGCCTGGCGAATTATTGGAGAAGACACCGAAGGGCGACCTGAAGGAAGAATTCAAGTGCGCGCAGTTCATAGACGGGATGCCGGAGGTGCAGTTCTGGGTTCGCAATCTGAGCGGCAAAGCGAGTTCCTTTCGGCTGCAAACGTCGTCGGGGTGGTTCTATCCGGACTTTGTCTGCCAATTGACCGACGGTCGCACGCTGGTCGTGGAATATAAGGGCGAGCACTTGTTTGTCGATGCGGAAGATAAGCGCGCCGTTGGCAAAGTGTGGGAGGCGCGCAGCGGCGGGAAGTGTTTGTTTGTCATGCCAACGGCGAACGAGCTTTCACGCATCCAAGAGGCGATCGGCGGCTAATACCACTCCGGCTTCAACGAAGCTGCTCGCGCAACAGGGCGGGGCGGTTGGTCGTGATGCCATCCACGCCGGCGGTGACGAGTTTCTTCGCCATACTGACGTCGTCCACCGTCCAGACGTAAACCTTCAAGCCGGCGGCCTTGATCTTGGCGACCACGGAGGCGTCGAGACCGGACCGGCTGCTGAGGTTGAGGCCGTCGAGCTTGGCGGCGCGCGCCTTTTCGATCAGCGGTTCGATGGCTGGCATCCGTCCGGTTTTCTTGTCCGGCCTGAGAGACGCAAGCCAGTAGAGCTGCAAGCCGGGGAACCGCTCCCGCGCCAGTTTCATGGTGTCGTATTTGAATCCGATGAGCACCAGTTGGTCCGGCCGTTTGCCCGACGCCTTCAACACACGTTCAAGTTCAGGCAATGCGTCGGGACCGCATTTGATTTCGATGAACATCCGCTTGCCGTCGGGGATGGTCGCCAACGCTTCGGCCAGGGTCGGGATCTTCTGGCCCTTCCACTTTGGCCCTTTCCATGAACCAGCGTCGAGCTGGCGCAGTTCAGCGAGCGTCTGGGCGGCGACGGGCTTGTCGAGTTTCGCGGTGCGCTTGGTGTTCGCGTCGTGAATCACGACCAATTCGCGATCTTTGCTGAGATAAATGTCGAGTTCATCGGCATCCGCTTGCTGCTGCCAGCCGAGGTTGAAGGCGGCGAGAGTGTTTTCAGCCGCGTCGCGCGATGCGCCGCGATGGGCAATGATCTCGACGGCGTGCAAATTCACAATGCCTGCCAGCAGCATGACGAAGAAAAAGCGAATCATGCGAAATGTGATAAACTGACAGGCATTCGGAGGGAAGCGGAATCTTGTTTCGGCGCGCAACCAATGTTCTTGCGATGGGTGCGTTGCCGGGGCTAATAAACGCGGCATGTTCAAACACGGCGCGATACTCTGCGGGTTTCTTGTTCTTGGCGCTGTCGCTGCGGCGGCTGACATCGGCAGCGGCGTGGTTGGCCATTGGCGGTTTGATGGCTGCAACGGCAAGGTCGCAAAAGATTCTTCGCCGCGGGGAAACGATGGCGTCATTGACGGCGGCGAACTGTGCAAAGAAAAGGCGGGCACGTCGCTGAAGCTCGACGGTTTGGGCGGCCATGTGCTCATCACCGAAAAGACGCTATTCAACTTCTCCAACGCCATCACGGCATCGCTGTGGGTCAAGGTGGCCGAACTGAGGGACAACACGGTTCTGTTCGGCGTGCCGCATACCAACGAGAGCTGGACGACACCGATGTTCGGCATGTATGCCTCCGAAGGGCGCGTCGTTTATGGCATGTGGGGCAGTCGCGGCATCGCCAAGGTGTTGGTGGAAACGGCTGGCGAACTGCCGCTGGAAACCTGGACGTTGCTGACCGCCACCTATGACGGCGCGACCGTCAGGCTCTACATCAACGGGATGTTGAACGCCGAGAAGCCGCACACAGGCCGCGTCATGCGCAACGGCCAGCCACTCATCATCGGTCGGGGTTTCAACGACACCAAGCCCCCGCTGAAGGGACGCATCGGCGAACTGCGGCTTTACGATCGGGCGCTGACGGCAGATGAAGTGCGCGCGCTTTTTGAACAGACCCAGTCCGCCTACGATCTCTCCGGGCCAATGGCGGCGAAGCCGAAGCATAACGACGGGACCGTCATCGTCGAATCGCCCGGTTCCTCACTGACAACCGGCAAACCGTGGCGAAAACGCCCGACGCGGTTGCTGGAGCTTCTGGACGGTTACAAGCCGTCCGGCGGCGGCGTGGCGCTCAATCGCTACGGCGGGCGGCTCGACCGTCCGAAGGAGAAGGCGACGGGTTTCTTCCATGTGAAGAAAATTGGCGGGCGCCATTGGCTCATCGATCCGGAAGGCTGCCGCTATTTCAACATCGCCATCAACACCGTGCGTGAACCCAAGGACGTGAAAGCGAACTTCGGCTCCGCCGAGAAGTGGGCCGAGGCGACGATCACGCAGCTTCGTGACAACGGTTTCAATGGGCTGGGCAACTCGAGTTCCAAGCGGCTGCAAGAGGTGAAATCCCCGCTCGTCTGGGTGCACCGGACCAATTTCATGTTCGCGTTTGCAAAGGCAAAGGGGGTCACCGAGCCGGCCGCCGGCACATTGGGCTTCCACAATCGCTGCATGCCGGTTTTCTATCCCGACTTCGAGGAGTTCTGCGACACGTTCGCCAAAGACCTCGCGGCCACCGCCAACGACCCGACCATGCTCGGCATCATGACCGACAACGAACTGCAATGCCCGGTCAACCTTCTCGAACGCTATCTCAGCCTCGACGCGAACGATCCGGGCCGCAAAGCCGCCGCCGCGTGGCTCGCCGCGCGCAAAGGTTCCGACCGTGCCGGCAGGATCACGTTGCGCGACCGCTATGAGTTCATCGCGTTTGCGTTCGAGCGCTACTACCGCATCGTGACGAAAGCCATCCGCAAATACGACCGCAACCATCTCTACCTCGGCTCTCGAATCAACTACCGCCAGGGCGAGTTCGACAACCCGTGGTTTTGGAAAGCCCTCGCGCCGTACCACGATGTGGTCTCGGTGAACTACTATGGCAACTGGGGGCCGCAACAGGCGCAGTTCGCCGAGTGGGAGGCGTGGGGTGGCCGGCCCATTCTGCTCACCGAGTGGTATGCGAAGGCGATGGACGTGCCGGACCTTGCGAATACACACGGCGCGGGCTGGCTGGTGCGCACGCAGGAGGACCGCGCCCGCTACTACCAGCACTTCGCCTTGAACGCGCTGGAGCTCAAGAACATCGTCGGCTGGCATTTCTTCAAATACCTCGACGATCCGAAGGAATCCACGGCGTTGGACAATGCCGGCGGTGCGAACAAGGGAATGTTCGATGTGTATGGCCGCCCTCACCAACCGTTGCTCGACCGCGCCTGCGCGGTGAACCGCGAGGCGTATCCGCTCATCGAGTTTTTCGACGAGAGAAATCGCCGGTGACAATGACCGCGCCGCGTTTCGGCGGCGTGCGGCTCAGCGTTTCGTGCTTCGCATGGAACTGACAAGCACCTTGCCTGTCTCGATCTCGATCAGGCGCTGCTTTTCCACGTCAGCGTCACGAAAACGCGAGAACTCCAGTGTCAGCAGATGCGTCGCACCGAGCGTTTTGCCGATGGTGGCGCGGAACTTCTCCGACACCATGCCGCTCTGGCCGAAGTTCAATTCCTTCAAGACCTGTTCGACCGCCTGCCGGTCCACGAGGGAAAACTCCTTCTCCCGCGACATGGCTTTCAGACAGCGGTTCTCCCATTTGGCGATCAGGTTTGATTTGACTCCCTTCGCCCATTGTTCCAAAGCGACGCGGTCGGTCAGCAAGGTGTTGACGATCTCGGCTCCCATCACGGCCAACCCAACCTTCTTTCCCTCGTAAAGCAGCCGGTAGATGGCGTAGATCGGTTCCTCAATGTCGGTAAATCCAAGTTCCACATTCAAATCCATCTGGGTGCCGTTGCGGATGAGGGTCAGCGGGAGGAATTCGCCGACTTTCCTGTTGCGAACGGAATCCAGGAGATCAATCCGTTGCTTGATCGGCCAGCCGCCAATCGCAACGACGATGTCGCCGATTTGAACGCCGGCCTTCTCAGCGCCCCGGCCCTTGGTGATCACGACGACCTCCATCTTGCCGTCGGGACGCTGCTGAGTGTTGAGCCCCACCTGGCGCCGGCGCACGAAACCTTCGCGAAGCGGCGTGGCTCTGGACAGTTCCGCTTGCGTCATCGTGGCCGGATCTGGCGGAGGCGGCGCGGGCTGCGGCTTTTTCGAGGGCGACGCCGCCCATGCTTCCTGCGTGCCGGTTGCGAAGACGGCCAACGCCAGCAGAATGATCGCCCTTTTCATCTTTAGGTTCCCATGGATGCCGCTACTCCGCGACCTGAAGGCTCGCGCCGATCTGCCGCATGAGATCCGCGAACTTCGGGAAGGTGATGGCGGCGGATTCGGCGGTGCGAATGACCGTCCGGCCGGGAATGGCACTCGCCGCCACAGCCAGCGACATGACGATGCGGTGATCGTCGTGGCCGTTCACCTCCGCGGCGGTAAGCTGGCTTCGCTCGATGACAAGGCCGTCGGGCAGTTCGGTGACGCGCGCGCCGAGCTTGGTGAGTTCCTCGCGCATCACGGCGATGCGGTCGGTCTCCTTGATCCGCGCCTGCGGGACGTTGGCGAGCGTGGTCTTGCCCTCGGCGAAGCACGCGAGCGCCGCCATCATCGGCAGCGCGTCGGGCGTGGCGTTGAGGTCGAGC
>JBAZIR010000174.1:0-11425 GCA_041651735.1 Verrucomicrobiia bacterium
CTTGAAGCGCGGGGTTCTGCTTGATCATCTGTCCCAGAGTCTCTCCATGGGTCCCGGGCATGATCATGTCCACAATGGCGATGCGGAACGGATCATTCGCCGTCGCCGCCTCAATCAGTCGCGTCAATGCGGTATCGGCGTCCGAAACCACCTCGTACCGGCAATTCCAGTTCTTCAAGAGGGTCCTCAACACCTTGCGGTTCGTGCTATTGTCATCCACCGCCAATATCCGCACGCCGGCCAAGCCCTTGCCAGCTTCAGCCGGTGGCGGCGTCTGAACCGGTTGGCGCTGAAATGGGACTGTAAACCAGAAGGTGGACCCCTCGCCCACTTCGCTCTCCACCCCGATCTGGCCACCCATCATGCCAACAATGCCTCTGCAAATCGAAAGTCCCAGGCCGGTGCCACCGAAGTTCCGCGTCGTGGAGGCATCCACCTGACTGAACGGTTGGAAGAGGACACCGCGCTTGTCCGCCGGAATGCCAAGGCCAGTGTCCTTCACAGAAAAACGCAGGGTGATTTGGTTTTCGTCGTTCGATTCCCGCCGAATGTGTATGGCCACGTCCCCTTGGTGGGTGAACTTGACGGCGTTACTAACGAGATTGATCAGAACCTGGCGCAAGCGCCCTGAATCGCCGCGCAATTGCAGCGGGATATCGCTGTCAATCAGGAACGTCATTTCCAATCCTTTTTGATGCGCGGACAAGGCAAGAATGTCACCTATTTCCTCGGTGATGGCACGCAAGTCGAAGTCGAGGGTTTCCAACTCCATCTTGCCCGATTCAATCTTCGAGAAGTCGAGGATGTCGTTGATGAGAGCCAGCAGCGTGGCCGCGCTGCTCTTGACGGCCTCCGCATATTCATGCTGTTCCGCGTTCAATTCGGTGTCCATCAAGAGGCCGGTCATGCCGATGATGCTGTTCATCGGTGTGCGGATCTCGTGGCTCATGTTGGCCAGGAACGCGCTCTTGGCAATGTTCGCGCACTCGGCGGTCACCGCCAGTTGGTTGGCGTGTTCGATGGATTCCTCCAGTTGACGGTTGATGAATTCGACATCCTTCTTTGCCCGGTCCAACTGGATTTCAGTGCGTTTGCGCTCGCTGATGTCGCGGACAACCCCCACGGCGTGCCAGCGGTTGCTCATCTGCAATGAGGACATCGACAGTTCGACGGGGAACTCGGTTCCTTTTTTGTTCATAGCTGTCAACTCCAGGAGTTTGCCCTGCGCGGCTCCTTGTCCCGTCGCACGAAACCGCGCAAACGCCTGGTTGTATCGCTCTTGATAGCGTGATGGAGCCAGCAAAGCGTGAAGATTCTTGCCGAATGCCTCCTGATGTGTGTAGCCAAACATCCGTGTCGCCGCATCGTTCCAAAAACAGATGTTCCCCTCGTCATTCATCATGATGATCGCATCCAGCGCAAAGGCGCTGATGCTGCGGAATTTCTCTTCATTCTCGCGCAGGGATGCTTCAGTCCGCTGACGTTCCGCAGCATCCGCGTTCCTCTGGCGCCAAAGCACAAAAACCGCAACCGCGGGCAGGACGAAGAACAGCCCGCAGGCAACTTGGAACAAGTACGACTGGATTAGCGGTAGATCTTGCAATGGAATCTTGCTAGCACACACGCATGATGACGGAACGCAACTCGGTCGGATTGATCGGATAGTCCACAAACGTCGCTGCGCCGGCCCGAGTCGCAGCGGCCCAGCCTTCATGATCCCGGGCCGCTTTGAGCACGATCACCGGCGTTCTGCGGCCAACACGGCGGCGCGCGGCCAGCAAATCCAACGCCTGGCCTGTTGGACTGAGAATCGCAAGCATGACGCCAATTTCATCGCCGAACGCCAACTGCATCTCCATGGCTTCGGCGACACTCACCGCGGTCATGAGGCGGATACAATCCCGCCCGAGAATCAATGTCATCGCCCGCCCCACCTGCGCATCGTCATCCACCAGCAACACCGACCGGCGCCCGAGTGCATGGCAGAAACGCGATGAGGCGATCTGCTGAGTACTGGGTCGTCGCAGTCCGATGGCGGCTGTGGTTGCAAGATTGGCGGACACGAGTGAATCCGGCGAAGGCACACGCATGAGGCGGGTCGTCGAAGATTCGAGGTCGGACGAAGACGTCAGATTTGTAAAATATGGTGACATGTTATCTCCCGGCTGCGAGGCCAGCCTCCTCCATCACAGAACCAAGAATTCTGGCAGCGCCGGGCAGAACGTCACGCAACCGGGCGATGCGCTCGTTGAGTTGGAATATCACGCTGGAAGCGCCCATGGCCACCAGCCAGCGATAACGCTTGAGAAACTCCTGACTGACTTGAGATTCGTCAGCGACAAACAGCGGGCGGCACAGTCGGTCACACAGCACACCGCAGAGAATCCGAACCGCTTCGTGCGCGGGTGTTGCTGCGCCGTTTACGGGTTCGAGCGCCGCCAGTGCCTCCGAAGCATTGTTATTGAGCAACAACGCCTCTGCTCTTTGCAGAAGGATTGCGGGGTCTTGCGGCAAATGCTTGACCGCTTCCCCGGTCCAGTCAGCGGCGAACTCGGCAAACTCCGGTTGACTGAGCGCGATCTGTCCGCCGAAATGCCAGAGCGTGGCATCATCGGCATGTTCTTCCACCAACGCGTGCAACTGTTTGAGCGCATCCACCGACCTGTTCGTGCTCGCCAGAAACCGCGCGAAATCGAAACGAATAGGCTTCGACGCCGGGTCCTCAGCCAGCGCAGCGAGGAACTGCTCTTCCGCCGCCACGGGCTTCTTTTGGTTGACGAGACAAATCGCCAGACAATGTTGCGGTCCGCCCCGGCGCACTTCCTTCGCGGCAGGCGTCAGGGTCGGCTTGTCGCGCTTCGCGAGGCACTGGCGCATGTGTTCGGCAGCTTCGTCGAACCGCCCCAACTCGATGCAACTGAGACCAAAGTTGAAATGCAGCGTTGCCGTCAGTCCATGCGCGCGCGCAACGGGCGATTGCAGCATCGTCGCGACATCAGCGAACAGCTTCGCGCGGATCAGGTGCGAGGAATACAGCGTCAGCAGGCGTTCCCGCACCTCCGGTGTTGTTGCTTGCGCGGATTGCGCCGACATCAACCGCAACGCCTCGTCGTATTTTCCCAAACCGGCGTCGAGTTGGCCGTCGTTGACCAGGTCCAGGCCGTAGTTCATCAGCAAGCTCGGCTCGTTGGGAACTTCGGCGATGGCTTGTTCGAGCAGGCGCAGGTTGCGCTCGACCTTGCGGCGATCCTTGATGACCGCCTTGGTGTAGCCGTGATGGATGATGATGGTCTTGCCAAGGGCATTCTCCAATCCCCAATCCTTACGGCGCGCTTCGACGCTGGTGAAAATCTGCTCGTGAACGCGTCCGACAAAGAACAGGCCGGGCGCGTTTCGGAACAACCGCGGCACATAACAACAACCTTCCCGTTCCTCGCCCACGTTCACGATGGGGATGCGGTACGCAATGGCATCCTGAGCGTGCATTTCCTTCAGTAGTTGCTCGCGACTGTCCGGCGCCAGCACTTCATCGGCGTCGAGAATCAACACCCAGTCACCCGTGGCGTGTTCGTGCGCTGCGTTGCGCGCGGCGCTGAAGTCGTCACACCACGCAAAGCTGTGCACCTCCGCGCCATGTTCCCGGGCGATTTCCGCGGTGCGGTCGGTGGAGCCGGTGTCCACGACGACGATCTGATGTGCGATGTCACGCACCGAAGCGAGGCATTGCGCCAGAAACTTTTCTTCGTTCCTGGCGATGACGCAGACGCTGAGCCGCGGCGATGACGACGCATCAGGCGCCGCCGGCCAAGTGGCTGTTGCAGCTCGGCTGGCGCCCGTGAGCGACTTCAAAAGTTTTCGCGCCGGTTTCCAGTCTGGCGCCATGTCGTGAGAGCGCTGGGCACAACGCCGGGCTTGGTTCACATCACCTGCGGCCCGTGCGATCTCCGCCAACAGCAGGAACGCCTCCGGATGGAACGGCCGGATTTGAATGGCTGCCAGCGCCGCATTCCACGCGGGCAAATACTGTTTCTGGTACAGAAGCTCTTTCGCCTCGGCAAGATCACCCAGCTTCGCGACGGCCGGCAACGGTTGGGTCAGCGCGGTCGTTGTGCGCGGCTTCTCGGCCGCCAGCTTCACCAGCCGCTCGCCTGCGATGGCAGCGACACGGCTCCATGTCCAGTCACGGCGGACGTAATCGCTGGCCTTGCAGCCCATTTGCTTTGCCTCGGCGCGATGTGAAACAACCCATTTCATCCGCTCGGCAAGCGCGCGGCCGTCCGGTTCGAGCAGCCAACCTTCGCCCGCTAATTCGATGTCGCCGACTTTGCGGCCGATGGAGCGTCGCTGCGCAGGAATCTTGTAGCCATGGCCATCCGTCACAAACCCGTCTGTCGAACCGCCGGCAGTGACGATGACTGGCAGGCCACACGCCATCGCCTCCAACACCGGCAGGCCGAAGCCCTCGCCGCGATATGGGTGTGCCAGGCAATCGCACGCCGCATAGAGCCGCGGCAGGTCTTCCGGCGATAACTCGGAGTTCAGGTACATGATTTCAGGCGCGTCAGGCTGCGCCTGCGCCTGTTTGATCTGCGACTCGAGGGTCTGGCCGGAGTAAACCGACTTGCCGCCAAAATCCTTGATGACGAGACAAACATCGTCCGATGCGCGGAACGCATCCAGATACGATTTCAGCAGCACATCAGGTCCCTTGCGGTGAATCGTGCCGCCCACGAAGAGGAACTTGAAAGTCTTGCGCGTCGGCAATGCCAGTGGCGTCAGATCGGGCCGGAACTTGTCCTCGGCGATGCCGTTCGGCACCACCACGACTTTGCCCGCAGGCACACCGCTCTTCACGTAGCAGTCGCGGACAAATTCACTCGGCACCCACAGTTCATCCACCTGATCGCGCAGCACCGGCACCCACGCCTTCGGCACGCAACCGAATTCCCACGGCTGGATGACGACCCACTTGCCTTTGGGCGGGCGTTGCGGGTTGAAGGGCCATTGATGGCGTACATGCACATCCGGCCCGCGTGACAGCGGTTTGCGAACACGTTGGGCCAGCGGCGCGAAACGTCCATCGGTCTCCGGGCTGAATTGGTCCGGCTCATAAGGCAGGATGGAAACCTCGTGGCCAGCCTCGATCAGATTCAGGCACAGCTCGCGATTGATCAATGCCAGCGAATGATGCACGAACTGCGAGCCTTCCCACACGACGGCGACGGAGGTCTTCTTGTCATTTTCCAACATCACCTCACGGTAATGTTGTTCGAGTTCGTCCAAGTATCGTCCGAAGCCTTTGGGCGGGTGGATGTTCGCCTGCATGCGGCCCAACAAGGCCGTGTCGGCAATGAACCGCCGTAAAACCGACGCCAACTCCGCCGGATCGCCCGCGCGGAACAGGAAACCCGTGACGCCATCCTCGATGAAATCGGGGATGCCGCCGATGCGGCTGCCGATGGCCGGACAACGCGCGGCCAACGCCTCAGCCACAACGAGCGGCGCGCAGTCTTCCCATACCGACGGCACGACCATCACGTCCATGTCCGCCAGCAGGCGCGGCAACTGGCCGGGTTCATAAGCGCCGTGGAACCGTGCTAGGTGTTTCGGGTCGAACTTCTTGAGAAGCTCGCCGTATTCGACCGGCACGTTGCCGAAACAGTGCGCCTCAACCTCGCCCGGCTGGAAGGCTTGCAGCGCCTGAATCAGGACATGCACACCTTTCTGCGGGTAAAGGCTGCCGATGAAGCCAACGCGCAGCGGCCGGTCCAATCGCCCGACAATCTTGCGCTTCGATCCGACCTCCGACCAGAGTGCCTCCACGGTCTGGGGTTGCTGCTGCAAAACTTGGATGCGGTCGGTTGCGTGGCCGCTGCGGATGAACAACTCGCGCACCCGGTGCGAGACGGCAAGATGGCGGCCGACTTGCTCGCGGAACGCCTCGCGCCCGCGCTGCAATCGTCGCGCGAAATCGCCGGCCCGGCCATTTTGGCCAACGCACGCCGCACAGCGGCTGCCGTCTTCGGACGGTCCCGGACAGAGTTCGAGCCGTTCCTTGAACAGGTACATCCGCGGGCAGATCGGCCAGTAATTGTGGGACGTGTAAACCGCCGGCACACCTGCGCCATGGAGTTCGTCCACCATGCCGAGCGAGAAATTCAGCAGACTGTGGTAATGCGCGATATCCGGCTTCAACTTGTCCACCAACCGCCGGAACACGCGGCGCATTTCGGGATCGTCCATCTCGCGCTCCGGATGATCGGCGTCATAGAATAGCGCGGGGCGGTTGTAGATCGCGTAAAGCTTCACGCCATCGTCGGTGGATTCCTCGACGTGGTAGGCAGGCTTGCCCGGCTTCGGCTGCGCGGCCGCATAGATAACCGACACGCGATGGCCGCGCTGGACAAGTGCTTTTGCGATCTGGCGTGGCAGAATCGTGCCACCGCCCTCGTCGGCCCATCCATACATCGTGAACAACACGTGTGGTTTCTTGCCGGACGGTTGCGCCGGTTGCGCCACCGCAGTGTTCCTCGCTGCGAACGGCGACCGTTCGCCATCCTGCTGGTAGTAGTCGTCCGCGTCACATCGCAATTGGTGCGCCCACTTCCGCATGAATCGCTGGCGGTTCTTGTAATCCATACTGTCGGGCCGGTCGTGCTTGAGCTCGAACTTCTCCAGCCCAACCTGTTTTTTCGTCATCGACTCGAAGTGGTAGGCGATTGCTTTCGGATTGAACCACACTTTGCAGCCGGCCGCGCGCGCGGCCAGGCAGAGGTCCAGGTCCTCGTGACCGAACTCGTAGGCATCGTCGAACCCGCCGACCCGCTCGAACAAATCGCGCCGCATCGCCAGCATCGCGCCGGTGACCATCTGGAATTCGCGCGCCCGGTTCACGCACGGGTCGTCGGCTTTGCGGCAGAGATAAATGTGGTAATGCTGCCGGACCTGGGGATGGACTCGCCCGTAAACAATGCCGGCGTGCTGGATGGTGCCGTTGGGATAGAGCAGTTTGCCGCCCTGGACGCCGATCGCGGGGTCAGCCTCGAACGTCTCCCGCAACGCCTGCAACCAGCCGGTGAGCGGTTTGGTGTCATTGTTCAGAAAGACCAGGTATTGGCCCCGCGCAAGCGCCGCGCCTTGGTTGTTGGATACGGAATAGTTCCGTCCCGGCTTGTTCGTCACGACACGCAGCCGGCCGAGCTTCTCTCCTTCGGCAAAGAACGCAGTCGAGCCGTCCGTGGACCCGTTGTCCACGACGATGATTTCGTAACGGCACGGGGCCGCTGTCTCGCGGATGGCTTGGAGGCATTGTTTGGTCAAAGCGAGGTTGTTCAGCGTCGGGATGATGATGCTGAATTCCGGTTTCTCTTCCTGCACTGACGCATCACCCGATGACCGTGGCGACAGTTCGTCCAGCATGGAGTTGAACGTCTTGCCGACGACGGCAGGCGAGTAGCGGCTGAGGATGAACTCGCGCCCCGCCTCGGAAAGCCGCTGCCACAGTGTGGCATCTTGATAAAGTCGCACGATGGCATCGGCGAAAGCCTTGGGCGTGTCCGCCACCAGCGCCTGCTGGTTGTCGCACAATCCCATTCCTTCGACACCGATGGAAGTGGAGACGACAGGCAATCCCGCCGCGGCGGCCTCGCCGATCTTGCCCTTCATGCCCGCACCGTAGCGCAACGGCGCGACCGACACGCGGCAACGGCTCAGATACGGTTCCACCGATGGCACAAACCCTGTGACCACGATCCGGTCACCCGCCAATTGCTGGATTTCCTGCGGCGGCCGGTCGCCGACGATGAACAGCTTCGCGTGTGACAACCGCTTTGCGACCTGGGGCCAGATTTCGCGGACGAAATACAGCATCGCATCCACGTTGGGGTGATGCTGGAAACCTCCGACAAACAACAGGTCGCGGCGCTGGTCGAACGTCGTCGGCTTGGACGGAACCGGATGCACGTTGGGCAACACCCCGATGTTCGCGCGCGGCAAGACCTTCCGCAATATGTCGGCGTCGGCGTCTGTCACCGTCAGCGCCAGGTCGGCTTTGCCATACACCGCCAGTTCGCGCTCGCGCGTGATCTTTGCCTGCGCCGTCAACTGGGGGTTCTTCTCCAATTCCGCCCGACGTTCCTCGCGCAGGAAATGGATGTCCACCGAATCCACCACGATCTTCGTCGGCGGCGAAATCGCGCGTATCTCATCGGCGTATTGCTCTGCGACTTCGTAGAAATAGATGTAAGCAACATCAAAGCGCCGTTCCGCGAACAGCCGTTTCAGGTCCACGCGCGGCGAATTGACCTTCATGCCCCAGCGCGCCTTGATCTTGTCGGGGTCGCACGGGATCACCTCGACACCGAGCGTGAGGAGATCGTTGATATACGGCTTCGGATCAAGTCCGCCAGCCGCCGCTCGCGCAAGGAACGTCACCTGGTTGCCCGCCTCGCGCAGCAGTTTCACGAGATGGAACAAACGGAACGCGCCGGATGCGCGGTCGTGCGCCGGCAGTTCCGGCGCGATGACCAGAACGCGGTGAGCCGCGCCGGCGGCCGTTGGTGACGGTTCGATGGCGGAATCGAGGATGCCCTTGTTCTTCCAGTATTCAAACGACAGGAACAAAAGCTGATGCAGCAGTTCCAGCGATTCTCTCTTCGCGTCAGACGATTTCTCCGGCAACGACCAGCCAGCCTTCAACAGCGACGTGATGAGGGGCTGCTGCGACCGGATGACCGGCTCCGTGCGCGCAACGATTTCGTGCGCGTCTGTGATGTCGGCATACGCCTTCACCTGTGGGTCGCCAGGATACATCTGCAGGAAAACGCGCAGCGAACGGCCCTGGCGGTAACAGCGACGGCAGAAGGTCTCGTAGGTCACACCGTTGGCAACGAGGTTTCGCGCCGCCGGATGCCACCACACGCGCAGGCCGTGCCGCCGCATTCGCAACTCGGCCTCCGTGTCCTCGTAGCCGAAGCGAAATCGCGGGTCAAATCCGCCCGCACGCTGGATCAGCTCCTTTTTATACGATGAACAGCCGCCCCAGAGATAGCCGAACGGCAGCTGCTGGCCGGGCTTCAATCCCTTCAGACACCACAGCCGCGGATCTACTTCCGTGATGTAGTGCATCAACGGCGTCACTTCCAAACCGGGCAACCACTCGAGATTGGCGAGCATTGCATCCTCGACTGCGGGATGACTGCGGTGAAATTCCAAGTGCTCGCGCAGGCAATCCGTGTGCGGCACATCATCGTCGTCGTAGGGCACGATGATCGCTCCGCGAGCCAGTGCAATGCCGGCGTTGCGCGCAGCAGCGAGGCCGCTGTTGGCCTGATAGCGATAGTTGACGCGCAGTTTGCCGGCAAATTTGCTTACGATTACTTCGGCGGGCGTGTCCGAACCGTCGTCCACAACGATGATTTCAAACTGCGACGGCGCAAGCGACTGACTCTCGAACCCAGCGAGACATCGTGCCAGCAAATCGGGCCGATTGTAGGTGGTGATGACCACCGAGAGCAAAGGATCGCGGTCGTTTGCGAGCTGCGTCCCGTCAGCCGAAACGGCTGGACGTGACGGAAGCGCATCGAGGTTCTCCCGGGCCAGCGCGTTGTCCGGCGCCAGCTCCAGCGCACGTTGAAACGCCGTGCGGGCATTGTCGGTGTCGTTCAGCTTCGCAAGACAGGTTCCCAAGGCGAGCCAGATTTCCACATCATCCGGCAGCTCATTGGCCAGCTCGACGAACCCCTTGGCGGCATCGAGATAACGGTCGGCTTCGATGTTCAGTCTGGCCAGCAAACGCCGCGCTTCCCGGTTCCTGGGGTCGAGTTCCAACGCCCGTCCGAGTGCCTTCTCAAACGCGGCGACGTCGCCGAGCTTCAGGGCGGTCACGGCTTTCTGCATCAAAAGCGCCACATCCTGAGGCGCGAGAGTCAACGCGCGGTCGAATGTGGCGCTTGCTTCCTCCAGGTGGTTGGACCGGAACAGCAGACTGCCTAGGGCTTGGAGGATGATGATGGGGTAAGGCGCAACGGCAACCGCCTCGCGCAACGCGTTGCAGGCGGCAGCCAGGTCGCCGCGGTCGAAGGCTGCTTGTGCCTCTTCAAGATACGGCTCGGTCTTGCTCACGGCATCGCTGGTGTCAGGCAACGCCGGCACGGCACGCGCCACAGCCGCTTCGACGAGGACTTTAGCGGCGTCTTCCTTCGCTTGCGGGCTGAAAAGTTTTGGATGATTCATGACGATCTGGGAGCGCAGTTCGCGGTCGTGCTTGAGCGCCTGGGTGATCATGCTGCCTTCCTTGACCCGGTAGCAGAACAGAGGCTCCCGCACGTGATAGGCACGCAGGCCGCGCTCGACGCAGCCGATCCACAAATCCCAATCCTCATAACCCCACAGCATGTTGGGGTTGTAGCCGCCGACCTGTTCCCAGGCTCCGCGGCGGTAGAGCGAGCAATAGTTGATCTGGTTCACTTCAAGGAGCTTGGGAAACTCCAGTTCGCCAACGATGTGCAGCTTGTCTGTCGCGCCGAAAAACCGCGCGTCGGTATAGGCGATGGCAACGGCGGGGTTCCCGTCGAGGACGCGCACGGTCTTTTCCAAATAGGACGGTTCGATCCGGTCATCGGCGTCGAGCGGCAGGATGTAACGCCCGCGCGCCGCGCTGATGCCGGTATTGCGCGCCTCGGCCAGCCCGCCGTTGGGTTTCTCAATGTAGTAGAGATGCGCCGCAGGCCAGCGTTTCCGCATCTGGTGGAAAACGGCGCGCGTGTTGTCAGGGCTGCCGTCGTTGACCACGATGACCTCCCAGTCCTTGAACGTCTGTTGCACGACGCTCTCGACTGCATCCGGGAGGAAATGCGCTTGTTTGAAACACGGAATCACCACCGACACCGCTGGGCGGCGCGGCTTGGGCGCCGCAGCCGCTTTCCCCACTGCCGGATCCGGCTCTCCCGAAAGCCGCAACCACGATGCCGGACAAACGCCTGCGGTATCCAGCTTCGCAGAGTTCAACCATTTCGTCGGCGCGATGACGATCTGATCCTTGTGGGCAGCCAACCATGCCGCCCACCAACTGAACGTGCTGTTGGCAATCACGTGGTGGCGGCAAAGCGACATCAGCCGCAGTTCCTCGTAATCCCGCAGCGGCGCATCGCCGCTGATGAAGTGGACCGGTCCCGGCACGTGCAGGTGCTCGCGCGCCCACGCGGGGTCGTCGGCGAACACGAAGAATTCAGGCGCCTGAAGCCGCTCGCATATGTGCACGATGGCCTTTTGATAATAATCGAGGGTACAGGCGCCGTGAAAACTGATCGCGTGAGCGTTGGTGCTATTCCCGTCCGCGCTCACGCCATGAAGCCGGCGGCAGTGGATGGCAACGGCATTGGCCGCAACGATGCGTTTTTGCCATTCCGTGCCGGCAGGACTCCAC
>JBAZIR010000175.1:0-11368 GCA_041651735.1 Verrucomicrobiia bacterium
GCCACGCCCGCCGGCAAACACGCGTTCAAGTACACGTGGATTGATAGCTGGGAGGTCGGCATCCAGAACTGGACGGCGAAGTTCCCTGCGGAGTTCCGCGCGCGTCGCGACTACGACATCACGCCGTGGCTGCCGGTGCTCGCGGGAGGGCGCATCGTCGGCTCACGCGACAAGTCGGAGCGGTTATTGTGGGATTTCCGCCGCACCATCGCCGACCTGCTCGTGGACAACTATTGGAAGCGTTCAATGGAACTCGCGCACAAGCGCGGCATCGAGTTCCGCGCCGAGTCGTTCGGACGGCAGCAGTTCATGTATGACCCGATGAACTTCGCGCGCGCCAACGACATGCCGTGCGGCGAATTCTGGGTCGGCGGCGGGCCGCGCGTGGACTGCAAGGTCGCCGCCAGCGCGGCGCACTTGAGCGGGCGGCAGATTGCGGGCGCGGAAGCGTTCACGGCCGGGCGTGGCCAATGGCTCGACGACCCGTGGAGCCTCAAGACGCTTGGCGACCGCGCTTTTTGCCTTGGCGTCAACCAATACTATTTCCACCGCTACGCGCATCAGCCGTGGCTGCATCTCGTGCCCGGCATGACATTCGGCCCCTACGGAATCAACTTCGAGCGCACCAGCACCTGGTGGAAACCGGGCAAGGCGTGGGTGGATTACCTCACGCGCTGCCAATCGCTGCTGCAACGGGGCCGTTTCGTGGCCGACGCGCTGGTCATGCTCGACGAGGGCGCGCCGAGCTACGGCGGCTGGCGGCAGGAGCTGGCCATCCCGTTACCCGCGGGCTACGACTACGACTTCGCCAACCTCGACGCATTGCGCGAATCGCGCGTCGAGCGCGGCGTCATCGTTCACAAGAACGGCATGCGCTACCGCCTGCTGATGCTGCCCGCCACGGGCCGCGCGACGCCGGTGTTGACGCGCGAGGTGTTGCGGCTGGCGGAGGCGGGCGCGAAGGTCGCCACGCCGCGCGAGTTCACGCGCGCACAAGGCATGACGTCCGACGAGACAATCGCTGCGCTGTGGAAGAAAATCACCGCCACCGGCAACGTCATCGTCAGCAGGAGTTTCGACTCCGTGGAGAGGAAACTCGGCCTCACGCCAGACTTCGCGCACGACCGCGATGCCGAGATGCTCTGGATTCACCGCACCGATGACGCGGGCGCGGATTGGTATTTCGTCTCAAACCAATCCGACGGCGCCTTCGACGCGCTCTGCACCTTCCGCATCTCCGGCCGCCAGCCGGAGTTGTGGGACGCAGCGACGGGCCGGATGCGCGACGTGGCACGGTTCGAGGAACGCGGCGGACGCACCACGGTGCAGATTCCGTTCGACCCGCGTGGGTCGTGGTTCGTCGTCTTCAGCAAGCCCGCCTCCGCTCTCAACGCCGACGAAATTGCCCTGCGAGCCACGAGCAGCGCCGTCGCCGCGCCTCGCCGTGAGTTGTGGATCGAGAACGGCAAGTTGATCGAGGAAACCGAGCAGCCTGCCGCGATGTCGCTCAACGACGAATGGGACGTGACCTTCCAGCGCAACCGCGGCGCGCCCGCCTCCGTGCGGCTGGGCCGGCTCATGGACCTTTCCTGCCACGCCGACGAGGGCATCCGCCACTTTTCCGGCACCGTGATCTATCGCAGGACGTTTGAATCCAAAATCCAAAATCCAAAATCCAGAATTTTTTTGGACCTGGGCGAAGTCCGGAACCTCGCCGAAGTCATCCTCAACGGCCGCAACCTCGGTGTGCTCTGGAAACAACCGTTTCGTCTCGACATCACCAGCGCGCTCAAGGACGGCGCGAACAAACTGGAAATACGCGTGACTAACCTCTGGGTCAATCGCCTGATTGGCGACGCAAAGAAGATGGCCGCGCTCGGTGTGGCCTACGCGAATCGCAGCGGCGTAATCTCGAAATGGCCAGTTTGGGTGCCGCAGGACGCGCCGCCCGCCGACGCGCCAGTGACCTTCACCACATGGCGCCAGTGGGACGGCACTGAAGCGCTCCAACCCTCCGGTCTCCTCGGCCCCGTGATGATGCGCGCGTTAGAGCATGTCATTGCTGGAAGCAAGTGAACCTTGGCAACCAGACACGAACATGAACCATGTGGAACGATTCCGGGCCGTGATGAACTTCCGTCCGGTGGACCGCCTGCCGCGATGGGAGTGGGCGATGTGGTGGGACGAGACCATCGCGCGGTGGCACAACGAGGGATTGCCAAAATCGCTCGCATCCAGCCAAGTCTTCGAGATCGCGCAGTATTTTGGCCTCGATCCGTATCAGCAATTCTGGTTCAGCACGACCGAGGCGACGATCGAGGCGACGCAGCACCACGTTGAGGGCGTTGTTGCCAACATGGACGACTACCGGCGCGTGAAGCCGCGGCTTTACCCGGATCATTCGGCCGGCATCAAGGCGATGTGGCCGTGGGCTGCAAGACAGACGCGCGGCGAGGCGGTGGTGTGGGCGACGCTGGAAGGATGGTTCTGGTTCCCGCGGACGCTAATGAACATTGAGCGGCTGAGCTACGCGTTCTACGACCAGCCGGAGTTGGTCCATGCGATGAACCACGACCTGACGGAATTCAACCTGCGGCTTGTGCGGCAGATGGCGAAGGTTTGCGTACCGACATTCATGACCTTGGCGGAGGACATGAGCTATAACCACGGCCCGATGATCTCGCGGCAGGTGTTCGACGAGTTCTTGGCGCCGTATTACCGACGACTGATTGCCGCGTTGGACGAGTTGAACATCATCCTGATCGTGGACACTGACGGCGACGTGACGCAACTGGTGCCGTGGCTGCAGGAGGTCGGCGTGGCGGGTGTGTTGCCGCTGGAGCGTCAGGCTGGTGTGGACGGTCTGAAATTGCGCGAGCAATTCCCGACGCTGCGGATGGTGGGCCATTTCAACAAGCTGACGATGGACAAGGGCGATGCGGCGATGCGAGCGGAGTTCGAGCGACTTGTGCCGCTGATGAAACGCGGCGGGTTCATCCCGAGTGTGGACCACCAGACGCCGCCGGCGGTTTCGATGGAGCAATATCGCATTTATCTGCGGCTGCTGGCGGAATACACGAGGGTGGGTTGAAGCAGTTTGTTGGTTCACGTTCTTTGACTTGGGAGGCAGAGTCCCTATACTGCCGCCACTGATTCATGAAATACTTCTATCATCTTGTGTGTTTGATGTGCGTGATGGCGCTCCTGCCGGTTGGGTGCACCATTCATCGCGCCGCATCCGCACCGGCTCTGCCAGCAGCGCAGGCCAAAGCGAAGACGCCGGTCTCTCTTGCATCGTCGGGCTCGATTGTGTCGGGACAGGTTCCGCTGGTTTCTCGCACGGGCGAATTGCGCGGCATCTGGCTGCACGACCCGCGTGGTGTGGACTGGCAGAAGGTGATGGCAGAGCTTCATGCCGCCCGCATCAACGCCATCTTCGTGAAGTTCTCCACCGGCGGCGCGGCTTATTACCGCAGTCAGGTGCTGCCTGGCAGCTTCTACGGCAACCGCGATGAAGCGGCCCTGTGTCTGGCGGCGGCGCGGCGCTACGGAATTCAAGTCCATGCGTGGCGCGTTTGTTTCCAGATGAAAGACGCGCCGCCGGAGAGCCAACAGCGCGCCGTTCGCGAAGGCAGGGTGCAACTCGATCGGACCGGCCGCGTGCTGCGGCCATCTTATCGCGCTCCGGTGCTTTGCCCGTCGCACGACTGGAATCGCTCGCTGGAAGTGCGCGCCACGGTCGAACTGGCGACGAAATATCCCTTCGACGGCGTGCATTTGGATTACTTGCGCTGGATTGACGCCGACCCGTGTTGTTGCGCCAATTGTAGAAAGCGGTTTTGCCGCGATACGCGTTCCACCGTCTCTTCGTGGCCGCGTGACGTGGTGAAAGGGGGCCGTCTCGCAACGAGCTTCCTGGCGTGGCGGGAGCAAGTCATCACGCGATTGGTCGGTGAGATCAGTCCCGCCGTGCGGCGTGCGCGGCCGTCGACGCGGATCTCGGCCGCCGTGTGGCCGGAACTGGCGAGTGTGCGTCGCGACCGCGGCCAGAACTGGAAAGCGTGGGTGGACGCGGGTTGGTTGGATTTCATATGTCCGATGAACTACGCAACCGATCCGACGATGTTTGCAAAACGATTGGCGGAAGAGCGCGCGCTGGTGAACGGCCGCGTGCCGATCTATGTTGGCCTTGCAGGCTACAAATGTGCCAACGGCAGCCAGCTACGGCAGCTCGTGGCCCAGTCGCAACGTGGCGGCGCCAATGGCTGGGTGATTTTTAACTACAACGACCAGTTTCGCACACAATTCCTGCCGTATCTGCGCAACTGACGCATCTGAATAGAACGACCCTTGACAGCGTCGAAAGCGTGCAAATACTTTCCCTTGGCGGCGCGGGTTATGGCATGACCAAGGCAAGGGACACAGCTTTATGAAGATATTCAAAGCGGCAATTATGGCCAGCATCATGTTTGCGCTGGCGCTATGGAGCGTTGCAGGATCGGCAGCAGCCGATCCGCAGGCGCTCGAAACCAACCTGGCATGGGCGCAGATGATGGTGGAAGGGTCGCCTAACGCTGCGACCGATCCGGCGTGGGGTTCGCATTGGCGCAATGAGGCGGGACGTTTTGCCAGCGAACTGGCCCTGACCCAACTGGAGAAGAAATCTGAAACTCCGGTCCCGCCGGCGGCACCGCCCGATCCTAATGCGCGATTCCGTGCCGCAGTCACCCCGGAAGAGAATCTGGCGCGCGTGCCGGCGCCGAAGGTGACGACAGAGAGCGATTACATTCCGAAACTTCGACCCGGCGAGATGGCGGGCGTGACAGTGGATTACGCGCGAATCGAATCGATGATCAGCCGGCCGCCAGCAGAGCCAACTTCAACCGCAACTGTGATTCCGCCGCTCATGGGTTACGGATGGGACTCGCCCGGGTGGGGTGGTGGTTTGGGTGGCGGCTGGGGTGGTGGTTGGATCGGTGGTTGGGGTGGGTGGGGAGGTAGGCGGGGCGGATGGGGTGGTTGGGGTGGGGGTCGGGGTGGGTGGGCACCACCATGCGTGATGGCGCCGCCGGTGTATTACGACCCGTATTGCCGCGGCGGCGTCTCCGGCGGATTTTTCTATCGAAGCCGCAATTTCGGGATTGGTGTGGGTTTTTAACACGGCGTCTTTACACCAAACAAGCATAGTCACCGAGTCGGCTTGACAGGAGGGATGTGGTACCACACAGTTGTGTGGTATGGCACCGCGGCATCAACGAATCCTGCATGTAGACGGCGATGCGTTTTTCGCCTCGTGCGAAATCGCACTTGATCCGGCGTTACGAAACCGGCCCGTGTATGTCGGGGGCGGACGCCGGGGCGACGGCATTGTCATTGCCGCCAATTACATCGCCAAGCGCTACGGTCTTATTACCGGCATGGCGTGTTTCGAGGCGCGGCGCAAATGTCCGGAAGGTGTGTTGGTGCGACCGCACTACAACGAGTATCGGCGGTTGTCGCTGGAGATGTTCAGCCGGCTGAAGAATTACACCCCGATGCTGGTGCCCACCTCGATTGACGAGGGGTTTCTCGATTTCACCGATTCGCCGCGGGTCTTTGGCTGTCGCACGGCGGCTGAACTGACGGAGCGAATCCGCCGACAGATAGCAACGGAGGTTGGCGTGCCGATCTCCGCGGGGCTGGGGTCATCACGCTGGCTGGCAAAGCTGGCGACGGAGCATTGCAAACCGGATGGATTTCTCGAAGTGCCGGCTGACGGAGAGAGGACGTTTCTCGCGCCGGTGCCGGTGAAGAAACTGTCGGGCATTGCGGAGCGAAGGGCGCGGGCGCTGCGGTCGCTTGGAGTGCGTGCCCTCGGCGATGTGGCGCGACTGCCGTTGGAGATGTTGCGGCGGCGATTCGGCGTGTTCGGGTTGGAACTGTGGCTGCTGGCACGCGGCGAACTCCACGAAACACTTTCATTGGCCAACAATGCCCGCACGTGCATCAGCAGTGCTACCACGCTGCCTTGGGACGAACCGGATTGTGAGGCGGCGCTGCTGTTCCTCTTGGACCAGACGGAGCGTGTCATCACGACGTTTTTTCGTGAGAACCTCAAGGCGCGAGAGATGGGCGTGTTTGTGCGCTTCTGCAACTTCGAGGGCGTGGGGCGTAGCGTACGGTTCCCATCGGCACAGTTCGAGCCGCGCGTGATTGACCCGATGGTGGAACAAGTGTTTCGAGAGTTGGTCGCTGGACAGCATCATCCGATCCGGCAGGTGTGCATCCATTTCTGCAACTTCGAATCGCTCGACCTCCAGCCGGATTTGTTTGGCGAACATCCAGAGTTCAAGCGCCGGGAGATGCACCACGCGCTTGAAGAAATTGAAACGCGCTATGGCCAACGCAGCATCAAGAGCGGCACGCGGTTGCTGGTGGAGTCGCAGGCGGCGCACTTGCTCGGTGACAAGGCGAAGTGCCCGTTCGTGCCGCAGCGCGAGATGGAGATCAAGGTCGGCCAATTGCCGGAGGCGCTCTGCGAGAACGCGCTCGATCCGGTCTACGAAGAGGACTGGCTGCCGTTGGAGTCGGACGAGAGCAAAACCGGCAGCGGGCCGTTGCCGCTGCCGCGCACCTGGGGCCGTTCCACCAGCCGTGCAACGAAGTGAGGTTGAGGACTGGTTGGTTAGTGGCGTGTTGCCCAAATCATTCAATCGTCCCTACGGGACTCTGCCAGGCTCCCATCGCATTCCCGGCGTTGAAACGCCGGGCTATTGTCGCACCGTCCCTACGGGACGTTGCCGGAGCAGACGCCTGTCCCGTAGGGATATTCGAAAATAGCCCGCCAGTTTACTGGCGGGTACCGGCGGGAACCGTGATCGCGAAATCGGTGGGTCCCGTAGGGACGATTGAACATCTGGGACATCGTTTGATTTGGGCAACATGCCCGTTAGTGGCCGCCAAACAGCCACATCACCAGTGGTAGGACGAGCAGCAGATACATGGTGGTGTTGACGACGAAGAGCACAGAGGCCTCGCGAGGACGCAGGTCGAACATGTTCGCCAAGGCGACCATCGTCACCGAGGTCGGCACGAACGATTGCACGACCACGACGTCCCACCGCAGGTCGCGCAACGCCAGCGGCGTCCACCACGTCACACAAGCCAGCACCAGGCCCACGGCGGCTCCGAGCACGAATCGCACCGCGGCCAGGCCGGCCAGCATCCGCCACAGCGAGTGCACCCGGGAGAAGTGCAACAACAGACCGATGCCGAAGAACGCCATCGGCGTGATACTGAACACCAGGATATCCAGCACGTGCCACGTGACGATTTGCGGCGGACGCGGCACGCCCATCACCGAGAGGACGATTCCCAGCACGACCACGGGCAATCCCGCTGAGCGCCAGTCGAAGAGACTGCTGACGATCAGTTTTCGCATCGAGGCGGACGGTTGCGCGTCGGAGTAATGACGCGCGAGCGGGTAGAGCAGCAACACCATCGTCGGCGTGAAGAGCAGGATGTAGAGGTTGGACAAACCCATGCCCGGCTCGCCGTAGAGCAGGTAAAGGACGAACGCGCCCATCGTAAAACCGTTGTTGCCCGTGCCGCCCGCGGTTGCGAACAACCCGGTTTCAGCGCGGTCGCGCGTGACGAATCGTGCCAGGGCCAGCGACAGGAACGTCATGGCCACGATGTGCGCCGCCGCGGACAACGGCAGGGCGATGTCCGCCAGATGGAGCGGCGTGCCCCAGATACTCAGGCCGCCGACGATGGGGTAGGCGAAGACGCCGACGAACGTCATGATTCCCCGGGCTGCCCGGTCGCCGGCCAGCTTGAGTCGCTGGCAGACGTAGCCCGCCAGGGTGGCCGCCATGACCGTCCCTGCCGCTACCGTCAATCTGATCGCCGTATCTGTCATCGTGTGTCCTTGTCTGTAGCAGAACCGGCACAAGGATGCGTGAAAAATATTGTGTAACGGCGTCACCCCACGGCGCGGCTATTTCGCGGCTTTGCCTTCGTTGACGCGCGTGTTAGTTTCGGTCGCAGTGACTTACGAACAGACAATCGAATACCTCTACGGCATCCAGCTTTTCGGCATCAAGCTGGGTTTGGAGAACGTTCGCGCCCTGCTGAAGTTGATGGGCGACCCGCACGAGACGCCGCCGCTGGCGGGCCGATTCATCCACATCGCCGGCACGAACGGCAAGGGCAGCGTTGCGGCGATGCTCAGCGCCATCGGCCAGCGCGCCGGCCTGCGCGTCGGCCTCTACACTTCGCCGCATCTGGTCAGCTTTTGCGAACGTATGCAGGTGAACGGCCAGCCCATCCCGGAGGCGGACGTGGTGCGGCTGGTGAACGAAATCCGCCCGCTGATGCAGCGCGTGGCGGAGATGCCGGAGCACGCGCACCCGACGTTTTTTGAGGCGATCACGGCAATAGCGCTGCGGTATTTTCAGGAGCGGCGCTGCGACCTCGTCGTCTGGGAAACCGGCATGGGTGGGCGGCTCGACGCGACCAACGTCGTCACGCCCATGGTGAGCGTCATCACCAACGTGCAAAACGACCACGCCACCTATCTGGGCGACACCATCGCAAAGATCGCGAAGGAAAAAGCCGGTGTGATCAAGCCCGGCGTGCCAGTGGTGACCGCAGCGGCGGACCCCGCGGTGCTGGAGGTCATCGAGCAGACGGCGGCGGAAGCGCACGCGCCGTTGACGGTGGTTCGGTCGAGCGACTGCCAGCCGCTGGGCGAAGATTTGCGTGGCCAGCGCATCCGCGTCGGCGGGATCGAATGCATGATTCCGCTGATTGGGGCGCATCAGGTGGTGAACGCGGCGACGGCCATCACAGCGGTGCGGCTGGCATTGAAGGTGTCCGACGAGATGATCTGCGAGGGACTGGAGCGAACACGGTGGCCGGGCCGGTTTCACGTCATGTCGGGCCAGCCGGTTGTCGTGCTTGACGGCGCGCACAATCCCGCGGCTGCCGAGGTGCTGGGCGCGACGTTGGATCGGCATTTCCGAGGGCAACGGTTGGCGATGATTCTCGGCATCTTGCGCGACAAGGACCGTGAAGGTATCTGCCGGATGCTCGTGCCGCACGCGACGGAGGTGCTCACAGTGCGCGTGCCGAGCGAGCGTTCGTCCAACCCGGCGGAGTTGGCGGAAATTTGCCGGCGGGTCGCGCCAGGCGTGCGAGTCCACAACGCCAATACGGTGGCGGCGGCGCTGGAGGAGTGCTGTGAATACGACGGTGTGGTGTTGATCACTGGCTCGCTGTTTCTCGTGGGCGAGACATTGGCGCTGGTGCAGCGGCGGCGGCTGGAGGCGGGGATGAATCAATGAAGGAGGTCAGAGGCCCACGGTTTTCAGTCGGCGGTCGGCGGTCTCCGGTCCCCGGTCGTCTTTCCAAACTGCGGGCGGTGACGTTTGATGCGGGCGGGACTTTGCTCTATCCGCATCCGTCGGTCGGCGGGATTTACGCGGAGGCGGCGCGCCGGCACGGCGTGGTGGCGGATGCGGGCGCAATGGAGAACGGATTCCGGCGGGCGTGGGTGGCGTGTCATCACGACGATGCGGTGGCCGCGGCGGGCAACGTGAGCCAGCGCGACTGGTGGCGCGAACTGGTGTTCCGGACGCTGGAGATGGCGGGCGTGGCGATGCCGGACCGCGAGGCGTATTTCCACGAGCTCTACGAACTGTTTGCGCGGCCGGAGGTCTGGCGGCTCTTCCCCGACGCCGTCGAGACGTTGACGGCCGTGAGGCGGCGCGGTCTGAAGGTGGGCCTGTTGTCGAACTGGGACCATCGCCTGCGGCCGGTGCTGGAGGGACTGGGACTGATGCCGTTGCTGGACGCTGTGACGATCTCCTGCGAAGTGGGGGCGGAGAAACCGGACCCGAAGATTTTTCGTGTGGCGTGGTCGGCGCTGGGCGTGGCGCATGGCGAGGAGGTGTTGCACGTCGGCGACAGTTACCGGGACGACGTGCGCGGCGCGCTGGCGGTGGGCATGGATGCCGTGCTGGTGGAACGCGCGGGCAAGCATCCCTGGGATGGCGCGACGATTCGCCAGTTGGGCGAACTACTGGCGGTGCTGGATGTTGCGAAGGCGTGACGGCTTTTCTTGCGGTGAGAATGAGAACGTGTTTGACGGGGTTCCCGTGGCGGTGCTACAGAGAAGGCGCTTTTTCTGGCGGTGAACCAGGCAGGACGGCTTCGGCGGTCCTCTGTGGGGAGAAAAGCAGTGTCGGGCCGTAGCGCAGCTTGGTAGCGCGCTTGCTTGGGGTGCAAGAGGTCGAGAGTTCAAATCTCTCCGGCCCGACCATTTTATTCCGCATAAGCCAAACGCATTGCGCGTCAGGCTGGCTTTGGATTCGAGCCTTTTTCCGGCAACAACTCGTCCACCCGGTAAAGTGTAACTTTTTCGGCGCGGCCTTTTAAAGCGTGTACGCCGACGGGCTGCGTGCGCACACGATCCTTCACCAGGCTGTAAACCGCCTCGCTGATAAGCAGGTCGGTGCCGGTTTCCTTGTTGATGCCCTCGATACGGGAAGCCGTGTTTACGGTGTCGCCGATGGCGGTGTATTCGCTGCGTTGTGCCGAGCCGACCTCGCCGACCCGCGCCGCGCCCGCGTGGATGCCGATGCCGATCTTGATCTCCGGGTAACCCTTTGCCTTCCACTGCGGTTGTAGCGCAGCCAACTCCTTGCGCATCTCCAGCGCTGCCGAGACGGCGCGCAATGCATCGTCCGCCGCCCCGCGGCTCGTCGGCGCACCCCAGAACGCCATGATCGCGTCGCCGATATACTTGTCCAGAGTGCCGCCATGCCGGGCGACGATGGCTGACATGGCGGTGAGGTATTCGTTCAACTGCGTGATCAATGTATTTGCATCGCCCTTCTCGAAGAGCGTGGTGAAATTGCGAATGTCGGAAAAGAAGACCACCAGCGGCCGCTCTTGCGGCGCGAGCATCTTCTGCAGCGCGCCGTATTCCTTCATGAGTTCGTCGGCGACTTCCTTCGACACCTGCCGTTCCAGCGCCGCCCGCGCACGCCGCTTCTCCAGTTGTTCGGTGAGCAACTGCCAGGCGGTGCCGGAGATGGCGATGGGGATCATGACAACGACTGGTGCGACGAAGGGGAGGATCAGGCAGAAGTGCGCGAAAGTAACGTAGCAGACGACGGCGTGAATCCCCGCAATGACCAGTGGCACCGTGAGTTTTAGCAAGGGATTCCGGACAAACAACAACGAGAACACGGTGATGCTCGCAAACGCGAGAATGAGCAGGATCAAGACGATGTTGGGTTGTTCTCGAAGCTCGTTATGCCGGATAAGCGTGCTGATGGCGGTGGCGTGAATCTCGACGCCGGGCGTGCTTTTTTCGTTCGGC
>JBAZIR010000176.1:0-11346 GCA_041651735.1 Verrucomicrobiia bacterium
CCATGTCTTTGAAGAACCATTTGCCGTCGCGCGACTCAACCTGGCGGAGGAACCTCGCGTTCGCGGCGTTGGCGAGGATATCGAGCTTGCCATCGCCGTCCCAGTCCACGATGCAGAGCTTGCGCCGGCCACTGCGTCCCGCGATGCCGACATTGAGGCGCAACGGTTCGCCTTTATCGTCGCAGAACACGCGCTTCGGATGCAGCAACACCAACTTGCCGTCGCGGCGCGCGCGCTCGAAGAACGCGAGATAGCCTTCGTGGTCGAGCATCACGAGGTCGGTGAGACCGTCCTTGTTCCAGTCCACCATCACCGGCGTTGTGCGCCATTGTGTAAGCAACTCCTTGCCCTTGGGTCGCAACCAGCCGTAAGCGAGCGTCGGTTGCGGGCCATCCCACTCGACTTCGATGGGCTGCGCCGCGGCAAGCTTCGGGGCCTTGCGCGTGCCGATGTTCTTGAACCAAACGACCTTCCCCCAGATTGAATTGACGATGATGTCCGGCAAGCCATCGCCATTCCAGTCGGCCACCGTCTGCGTCGTGTAACCCCACTTGGCCTCACACGGTCCCTGGATGCTGCCATTGGGACCCGCCATGAAGCGGATGACTTTTCCGTCCGCTTTGAGATATTTCGGCGCGGCCCATTTTGGCTTTTCGACACCGGGACCGCTGAGATTCTCGAAGAACGCGATGTAACCGGCGGTGTTGCCGCAGATGATGTCAGTGTCACCGTCGCCGTCCCAATCGCACCCGCACGGCGTCGCCAGCGCCCCGAACTTCATCTCGTCAGCTTCCTGCTGGAAATAGCGCGGCGCGAGAAATACCGGCGTGTGGTCGTCGCGAAGTTTGCCGGTGTTCTCGATGAACGCAACGCGGCCATCCTCGTCGCCAACGATGAGATCGAGATCACCGTCCTGGTCCCAATCAATCGCCGTCGGCGTGACCATCTGAAGGTCCATCACCAGCGGTTTGCCGTCGGCATCCTTCAACCGTTTGCCGGGCGCGTATTTTGGCGCGGTGCGCGTGCCGATGTTTTCGAAGTGGGTGAAACCGTCGAGGAACTCACCGCAAAGGAGATCGAGGTCGCCGTCGCCATCGAAGTCAGCAAAGTTCGGTGACGGCCAGCCGAAGGTTTCGACGGGTTTATCGCCAGCCATGACCTTTGTGGGCTTGTCATAGGCGGGCGCAACGTTTGAGCCGGTGTTGCGGAGGACATAAACGAAACCGCGCAGCGGCCCATTGGTCCACGTGCCGCTCGCGGTGTAGGCGTTGTCCCAGCCGTAATCAGTCCAGTCGCCGACACCCACGGTGATGTCGAGCGCGCCGTCACCATCGTAGTCCACCAACCGCCACATGTTCGCGCGAACTTTGTTCGGGTGGATATTCACCGGCAGCGACAGCTTGACGCCATTCTCCAGACCGGTCTTGAGGAAGTCGTGGTATTCGGTGGCCGGCGAGAGCACACGCGGTTTGCCATCCACGTAACTGACCTGGACGTTTTGCATGCCCTTGCTGATGCGCCTGGCCGGCTTGAACACCGGCATCTTGTTCTTCGCCGTATCACCGCTGGCATTCTCGAAGAAGTAGACACCGTTGTAAGGTTTGTCCGAGCAGTTGACGACGAGATCGAGATCGCCATCGCCGTCGAAGTCCATCGGCAGCGGCCACGCCCACAACCCGACGCCCAGGTCCACGACGAGGCCGGGGTTGTTGTGCTTGAGCCGTTCCAACGGCTGCCCCAAGGCCACAAGCGCGGCCACGGAGGTCCCATCGGGTGGCAAGAGCACCATCATGCCAGTCCAGTTGCCCTGCGGCACGGTGATCTCCTTGCCGGCTTTCAACGCGCGGCAATAGATCGTGATCGGTGTTTTGCCTTTATCGTCATAGTAGAACGCGTTACTCGCCACCGTGTTCCAACCGGTGAGATCCATCGCCGGCTGCTTCGCCGCGTTGGTGGCCGCGAACAACGTCATGTCGCGCTTTGCCTTCACGCGAATCTCAGCCCGCTCACCGCCGGAAGTTTGCGTGATGCCCCAGCCGCGAAACTTTTCCGGCACGTTTTTCCAGACATAGGAACGGTTGCCGAACGCCTTCTGATTGTCAGCCAGTGTCGCCAGCGTCCAACCGCTGCCGGTGACGACGATGTCGGCAGTTCCGGCGCTCACGGGCGGTTGTTCAGTGATCGGCACCGAATCGGCCATCGTTTTCTTGCGGAAGTTGGTGATGCGATGGAACGTCAGGTAGTTCGCGTCGTGGAAATTGTGCGCGCCTCCCTGGCCGTCGTCGTAGGCAGTGCGGTTGGCCGCGATGATGTCGTCTCCGTCGAAAAGCCAGTCCACATACTGGAAACCGTGTTTCTTGACCTCCGGGTGATGGAGCAGGATGCAGCGCACGGTCCAGTGGATGAGGTCAGGCGAGCAAGTCAAAGCAAGCGTATTGCGGACGCCACCGGGGTTGTCGGCGCGATGGCGCTCGAGAATGATGCTGGCGAGCGACCAATAGAGCTTGCTCCGTGAGTCGAAGCGAATGCTGAACTTCTTCGCGCCACCGGGGAAGTCCACAAAGCCGGTTGCGGGATCGAATGACAACTTCTTCCCGTCGGCGCTGACGCGCACGATGGCGGCTTTTTCGTCCGGTGATTTCGTCTGGACGCGAAGAATGTCCACCAACTCGCCGGCGGGAGTGACCACGGCATTGCCTTCGAGCCACGCGCCCATGTCACGACCATTCCACGATCGGTCGCTTGGCAGCGGCTCCGCCAGCGTCCAGCTCGCAGCGTTCAGCAGATCGGCATCCACCGGCGCGGACAACATGGTTGCGCGGTAGTTGATGCCCCAGGCGATGGGCGGATGACGCCACTCAAATCCGCGCCAGAGCCGGCCGGCGTGCTCGATGACCGGCGTTGGCGCGCAGTGATACTCACCCTTGTCGCTCAACACGCCTGTGGTGCTGCTGGCCGGCGTAGTCCACGTGGAGCCGCCGTCGGTGGAGCGGCGGATGAGGATGTTGCCGTAGTGCCGGTCAGGGCCGAGGAGGTAGAGCGCGCCGCGATGGACGAAGAGACTGGGCCAGAATGCGCCCTGAACTTCGGAGACCTTTCTCCAAGTCCTGCCGCGGTCAGCCGAACGAAAGATGGCGGTAAGAGCACGCGTGTGCTCGGTGGATTTCGGCCCAAAATGGTCGTGTGAAACGACATAGTCGCCATTGGGCAGGATGGCGATGCACGGCGAACCGATATACACGCCGGTCGAGGCCGGGATGTGGTCAATGACGACACCAGGGACTTTGGCCGGCGGCGGCGCGGCGCAGTTGCCCTGCGACGTTGTCCAGAATAAGCAGGCCGTGATAAGGATGAGTTTTGTTTTCATGACGTGACTTGCGGTTGGTTTCAGTAAACGAGCGAGCGAAAGTTCTTCACGCGATGGAACGTGATCAGGTTGCCGTCGTGGGCGGACTTGGCGCGGGCGTCGCCGCTGCGCGAGAGGACAACCAGATCGTCGCCATCCACAATCATGCTTGCGTAATGGCGCGCCTGTTTGGGTGTGTCGCCCATTGCAACAATGCCGGCGAAACACCAGTCCACCATGTTCTTCGAAAAGTGCAATTGCAGCCGGTGGCGTTCGTTGTTGGGCAGGTTAAAGCGGTCCACGCCGAGGCGATCCGCGCGCGTCATCGAGTCGGTGGCCTGCGAACTGAGCAGCCAGAACAATTTCGTGGATTCGTCGTAAAGGACATGGAACCGCATCTGCCCACCGGGACACGGCACGAACAGCACTTTCTTGCCGGAGGGCACGGTCTCCAGTGTCGTCGTCATGGAACCATCATCGTGCTCGACGACTTTGGCGATGGCGGCATAGCCTGTCCCGCCGGTGTGGGCACGCGCCCACAGATGGAATGTCCGGCCCTTCGGGTCGAACCAGACGTGGCCGGGGTCTTTGAATTGCACGACGTTGGTTTCCAGCCAGCCGATGGGCGCGCAGTTGCGACGAGGCGCGGGCAGCGAACCACGCGGGTACGGCGCGGGGAAGAACGGCACGCCGAAGAAATCAATCGCCGGGTCCTTCTCGACGTTCGGGATCGTGTTCCGAAACGAAAGCTCGGACGCAAACGTCCAATTCTCACGCAGGGTCAAATCCGCGCCGACTTTACCGCGCATCAGCACCGGCGCCATTTCGCCGACCGCCCAACTCTTGATGTCACCGGTCACGCGCCGCTCCATGACAAGATAGACGCAGCCGTTGGCATCGTGGACGTTGCAGGCCGACTGGTGCCAGTGTTGTCCCTCGGTGAGTTTGGCGGGCACCGACCACGTGACGCCACCGTCGTCCGAGCGGATCACCATGAGATCGCCAGCCTGACCGAGCACGTAAACCGATTTGCCGGCGGCAAACGGCCGCGCGTGCAGGAATGGGAAATTCGCCCGGTGCGTCCACGTCTTGCCGCGGTCGTCGGAGGTGAAGACCTTGCCCTGCGGCTCGCCCTTCTTCAGACCCGGTCCGCCGCGATCCATCGTGCCCACCAACCGTCCGCTTTCGAGTCGGGCGATGCCCGGCGTGTAGCAGTAAATGCCCGCCGGGTCGGGCGACTCATAGACTACGACATGTTCCTGCGCGAGCGGCCGGACTGCCTGCGAAAACGCGGGCGCAGTTCCGAATGTCATCAAGGCCATGACGGCCAGTGCGAGAGTTCTGATGGAGAGGTTCATTTTACATTCACCACGAATATCTGGTTGGCTGGAGCGTCCGGCGACGGCAGGCGACGCACAAACGCGATCTTTGTTCCGTCGGGAGAAAACACGCACGCTTCCGAACGCGGCGCGGTCGCATCATCAACGCGAGCTGTCAACCGCGTTGTAGCGCCGGTGACCGCGTCGGTCACGCAAACGCTATTGTCCATCACGTGCGTGATACAGCGGCCATCGGGACTCCACGTAAACGCCGAAGCGATCGGCCACGGGTTGCGCGTGAGTTGCGTTGGCGGGCCACCATTGGGCGGGATGGTCCAAAGCTGCGCCACGCCCGCGTCGTCCTTCATCAGGAACGCGATGCGCGTGCCGTCCGGAGAACTCCGTAGCCAGTGGCGCGGGCCTTGTATCCCGGGATGTTTTCGCCCCGCGGTAAACGTCAGCCGCCGCTGCGTCACGCCGTGGGGCGGTCTTGGCATCCGCGTTTCCGTTCCTGCCAACGGGCCATCGCCGGGCTGCGTCAGGTCGTCGGGAAGATCGGCGATGAAGACTTCCGAAATCGTCTCCCCCTTGCCGGTGACGACGTGGCCCTGGAAGGCCAGTGCGCGCCGTTGTCGCGTGCCGTCGGTGCGGACATAACCGTTGGCGCCTACCCATCCCTCCTCGAACGCCTTTTTGATTTCGTCCGAGCCGGGGCGTGGCGCAGCCGTCGTTCGCGTGACCAGCACGGTGAAATATTCGCCATCGTGGTTGCGCGGATGAGTTTTCGGCACTCGCACCGATTGGGCCGGCACACTCACGCCGATGTTGCGTTGGTTGATGTCGTGGTCGGGGCCTGCTTCCTTGAACTGCGCCAACACGTGGTCCTCGTAGGTGAAGCTGATCCATTCACCCGCCGCGTCCCAGACGTGGACATGCGAGCCGCCGCGCAACGCGCCGGGCGTGAACGGTGGCACAAGGTTGCGTGCATCAAGGTTTGAGGCCGCTCCCAGCCGCGCGTCATCCACGATGACGCCCTGCCGGTGATAAGCGCCGTATTGCCAGTCGGGCGTTGGGTTTTCCGGGCCGAGGATGAACACGACGCGCGACTGGCGCGGATGGAACGTCGCGACGCCGCAGTGCGCGCCGTTGCGCGATTCGTAGAGCGCGCGCACTTCGCCGGAGCGAACATTCACCATCTCGATGCGGCTGCCGTCGAACTTCTCACCCGCCGCGTCGCTGCGCGTGTCATAGACAAGCCACTCGCTGTCGGGCGACCAGACGGCGGTGTTGGTCAGGATGCGCCCGCCGGGACCGCGGGTTGCTTGAACCTCGTGTCGAAGCGAATCATTTGTAGCAGCAGAGTTCATCGGAATCGCAAACAAAATGGCGCCGGCGGCCAAGGTCGTCGCCAGAAATTGCATGGGCGTTTTGTCTTCACTCATTCAGCCGCACTCAAGGTTTCCAAAAGGTTCCTTCAATGGCCCGGTCTTCGTCACGCGGACCGTTGAAATAGTAAACCGTCAGCACCCTGCCATCCGGGCGCACGATGCTGCGCGGGTAACCCAGATCGCCGGTGAGGCCATCGTCGCGAAGGACGATCTCCGGCCCCCACGTGCGGCCTTCGTCGGCGCTGGTCCGCGCCCGCACGCCGCTGGGCTTCTTTCGATAACCATAGGTCAGGCACAACCGGCCGTCCTGTAACTGCACGAGCGCGGGCGGATTGCCGCCGATATTGGACGTCGCGTCGCTGAGGCGCGTCCAGTGCTGGCCAAGATCGTCGCTGCGCCAGACAGTAATGTTGAAACCGGGTTTCCCGTGCCGAATCGCGGTCAACAGCGCGCCGTTTGGAAGCCGCACCGTGGATGGCATGATCGCGAAGTCACCCGGGGCCGGCTCCGGGCCGATGAGCGAAACCAGTTTCCAATGCAAGCCGCTGTCGGTTGTGCGCGCGCAAAACACGCGGCCTTCCTTGCCGTCGCTCTTCGCGGCGCTGCCGAACATCAGGCAATCGCGCTTGCCGAGCACAACCAGATCCGTGCGCGTGCAAACCTTGTCGATACCGGCGACGGCGAATGCGAACGGTCCGCGCCACGTGCGGCAGCGATCGTTGGAAACGTAGAACCACGACGGCCCGACGTGCAGGCTGCCAAAACAGAACATCAACGAGAAATCCGGCGCGGTGAAGTCGAGTGGTTCGGAGAGCGGCGCGGGCTTCTTCTGCTTGTCCGAAGTGAACGGCAGCGAGTTCTCCACCTTCCACGTCCTGCCACCGTCAAGGCTGCGAGCCTGCCAGTTCTCGAAGGGCTTGCTGCGGTCCACAGCGTGATCGCGGGTGGCGTGCTTGTACCAAGCGGCCTTGAAGCCAGCCACAAGCTCATCGCCCCACTGCCAGAGACCGTGATTTGCCGGCCAGCCGCCGTAACGGCCCGGCTCTTTGAAGATGATGACGTTCTCTTTCGAGGCCGGCTGCACCGTGGGCACCGTTCTTGCAGCCGTCTCAGCGGGACTGCCGATGACCAAACGCGCGTCAACAGCGGCATTCGCAGTCGGGGCAGATGTCGCCGCAGCGTCTTGAGCCATGCGAGGTTGAAAACGTAGTGGTTCTTGCTGCTGATCAACTGGATCATGCCATCGCGCGTCTGGCAGGCGGCGAGATAGCCACACGGCTCGGCCATCGTGTCGCTCAACGTGAACTCGACGCGATCGATGCCGTTGACCACGCGCGCCGCGCCGCCAGGTGTCAGCAGCTTCTGCACGGGCCACGTCTTACCGTCGTCGCAGGAGAGTGCCGCAAACAACCCGCAACCGCTGAACTGGCCGCCGCTGGCGTCCTTGAAACTCAGGCCCTTCCGGTTCTTCCAATCGCGCCATTGATCGGTAAAGGAGCAGAACAGCAACGGTCCCTCCCGCAGCCGCATCAACACGTTGCGCTGGACGCTGCTGATGGCGGGAAACGGACTCGCCTCGTAGGTCCACGTTTCGCCCCAGTCGGACGAAAAGCTCATCGGCGTGCGAAAGCCAAATCGCTTCTGGTCTGCGACCTGATCGAACCGGCCCATGGCTATCAGCCGGCCGTCGTTGAGCTGGACGATGCCGTTGTGGATGCCGGCGAGCCGGAAGCCTTTACCGCCGGGCCGGTAATCGTGCGGACGTTTGTTCACGTCGGGGAACGACCAGGTTTTGCCGCCGTCGCGGCTGATGTTGAGACTGGTGCCACGATGGTCCTGCGGAATGACGAGGAAACCTTCGCGCGTCCGAATCGGACAGTTGGCAAATTCGCCGCACGGCTGGAGCACGCGCGCCTTCGACCAGGTCACGCCGCTATCGGTGGAGGTGCGCAGTATATTCTCTGTCATGCCGCGCGCGAAGAACCACAGCGTCTGCTCACCGTCGAACCAAAGCTTCGGCGCGTGATCGTTCACATCCGCGCCATCCCAGAATGGCGAGGCTGGCTCCCACTCCTGCGTGCCGCGCCGCAGCCGGCTCGCCAGCACGCACAACTCGCTGCCAGCTTCATCCACACACGAATACCACAGCGCCAGCAGATCGCCGTTCGGACACTCCGCGATCGCCGGGCTATGGTTGTGCGTCGAGAACATCGGGCCGAACGAATTGGGTGGGATTTTCACGAACGGCTTCAGTCCGGAGAAATATGGCGTGTCAGCAGCTGGAGCAACGGTCTTTGGCGGGGCTTGCGACACATTTTGAATGTTCAGCGGCGGCGGCGCGGGAGGCTGCATCTGGCCGCGCGGCGGTTCCGCGAGTACCACGCGGAATCCTATCTTCTCATTGCGGGTCTGCGGCAGCCATGCGCCGCGGTTCGCCGAGCGCAGCAGCCGTGTGAACACCGAATGACTGCCCCCGCGAATGACCCGGAAATCACCGTCGCTGCGACCGCGCGGATCGGTCTGGTCGGCTACCTCATAGGGGCCATACCAATCCATGCACCATTCGGCAACGTTGCCGTGCATGTCGAAAAGCCCCCAGGCATTGGCCGGCGTTTGCGCCACGCACAGGTCTGGTTTGCCGGACGCCGCCCGATACTCCGCCGGAAGCCGGCCATCTGTAAAATACCTCGCCCGATAGCCGATATCGCCAAACCATTTATGGAAACCGGCTGGCAGTGAGTCGCCCGTGTTGAACAACGTCGTCGTGCCCGCGCGACAAGCGTATTCCCACTCCGCTTCCGTCGGCAGCCGGTAGGCCCGCTTCTCCTTTGCCGAAAGCCATTCGCAGAACTCCACCGCATCGTTCCAGCTTACGCCGGTCACGGCGTCATCGTCCGCGCCCTTGTCAGCGCGATGGCCCGGCTTGAACTGCCGATACTGGTTTAGCGTCACTTCTGTTGCGCCGATGCGAAACGGCGCGCTGATCGTCACGCGATGCGCCGGCCGCTCGTCCCAGTCCGCGTCGTCGAACCTGGCCGGATGTTTGTTCATCCGATAGTCCGCTGCCGGCCCGTCCTGGCCCATCACGAAGCTGCCTGGCTCGATCCGGACCAGTTTCATCCCGATGGAATTGATCAGCTCCCCCGGCTCGGCGCCTTGCAAGCTTGTCGCGAAGATGACACATCCAGCGACGAATGCGCTCAGCGGATGGTGAAGACTGGGGCCGTTCATTTTCAACGCAGGAAGCCTTATGGGGTTGTATTATGGAGGAGGTTCAGTCCGGCAAGAAGCTGCCGCACCCTCTCACGCTCCGGCCCACGGAAACGGTGGAACGGCTCGGCCATGAAGTCATCGCACACGCCGAGCAGCGAGAGGGCACATTTGATGCCCTTGATGATCGCCGACGAGTGCCGGCCAACACGATAGAGGTTGTCGCTGATGTGCATGACCTGTGCGTGCAGTTCGCGAACGCGGACGTTGTCGCCGGCCTGTGCCGCGTGGAACAACTCGACATAGAGCCGCGGATGGAAGTTCGCACCGCCGTTGACGCCGCCGTGGCCGCCGGCGAAGACCGCATCGGCCAGCATCTCCTCCGGGCCGATGAGCAGCGTCCAGTCAGGGCGGTGTTTCAGCAAGCCCACCGCGCGATGGAAATAGATCATGTTCCCGGAACTGTCCTTCAGGCCGATGATGCGCGGGTTGTCCATCGCGCGGCGGACGGTGTCCAACTCGTATTGCACTTTCGTCAGCGAGGGCATGTTATAGAGGAACAGGGGCAGCGGGAGTTCGGGCACAAGATGGTCGAGGTATTCCTGCAATTCCGGCTGCCCCTCCGGCAGGTAGTAGGGCGGCGCGAGCACGACCGCGTCCGCGCCCGCGTCGGCGCTCCAGCGTGAGACATTCACCGACTCGACGAATGCCGTGTCAGTGATGCCCACCAGCACCGGCACGCGGCCACGGGCCAAACGGCAGGTGCGCTCAATCAGTTCCTTCCGCAGCCGATAGCCGAGGCTCGGCCCTTCGCCAGTCGTGCCGAGAATGAACAACCCTGCCACACCACCGGCAATGATGTGTTCGATGAGGCGTTCGAGGCCGGCCACATCGAGTTCGTCGCGCCCGCGCAATGGAGTGACCATCGGGGGAACAATGCCTGTCAAAGGGGACTTCACTTCAGTGTTTTCCTTTCCGTTTTGGCCGATCGAGCGCCGACTCGATGCGGTTCAATTCCTCGCGCACGTCATCCGGCAGCGCCTGCGCGCCCAACTCGCCGCCGCGATACCGGTCGAGGTTTTTCAGTGTGTGAGCAAGACTAGTGCGAATGTGTTCGGCCGCAACGGTTCGGGCAGCCTCGGCATCGCCGCGCCGCACCGCCGTCAGGATGCGCACATGGAACCGGCAGACCTCGGAAATAATGTCGTGATCATGAACCAACCGTTGCGTGCCGAAAAGCTGGGTCATCACGTGCGAATCGCGCACCAGCCGGGCAATGCGGCGGTTCCCCGCGGCGTGAATGAGCAACGCGTGGAACGCCATGTCTGTCGCCAGAAAATTGCGCAGTCGCTGCCCTTCCAGCGTCGCACGCCCGGCCTTCATCATCTCGGTTTCAAAAGCTTCCAGGCGGTCGCAGAGTTTCTGGAGCCGCTCGATGTCCTCGGAAGCAATCCGTTTGACGGCCAGTGCGACGGCGTACGGCTCCAGCGCCTCGCGCACCTCGTAAAGCTCCACAATCTCGCCGCGGTCAATGCGGCGCACGACGGTGCCGTAGCGCGGCACCTGTTCCACCAAGCCGATGGCGGCCAGTTCCCGCAGCGCTTCGCCCACCGGCGTGCGACTGACGCCCAGGTCCTTGGCCAGCGCCGACTCGGAAAGAACAAACCCCGGCCGCAAGTCGCCGCACAGAATCCGCTCGCGGATGTGATCCACCGCTTTTTGAATATGGCTGCTGCTCGTTGTGGTCATGGGCCGGCTCCGGGTCGATTGCATTCAAGTATTCTACTGGAATCCCAGCAGAATCCTAAAACCGTCGGCAGACGTCAAGCATTCTCTTATGAAAAACCCAATCACTGGAGACGAGGCTGCGAGGCGGGCCCCTTACTTCGGGTTTGAATCGACGGCGAGGACGAACTTCTCGAGGAAGTCGGCGAGGTCTTCGCCGGCTTTCCATGCGTGCTTGGCGAGTTTAAACAGGCCAATAAAGGTGGGCGGATGGGAGACGATGGCCCGGGCAATCTTGCCAGGGCGGACTTCGCCGTTGTCGAAGAAGTTGTTGATTTCCGGCGGCAGGTCTTCGTTG
>JBAZIR010000177.1:0-11337 GCA_041651735.1 Verrucomicrobiia bacterium
AAGCGGGCGAGTGGGTGCGGCTCGACGGCGTGCTGCAATCACTCGACGAGAAGCGCGTCGTTTTTCGCTGGCAGGAAAACGAACGGGAGGTGCCGCTCAGACTCGCCGGCGCGCTCGTGCTCGCCGACAGCCAGCCGCCCTCGACGCCGCGCGAGAAACTCACCGCCCTCTATGGCCGCGACGGCTCACGCCTTGTCGGTGAGTTGCGCGCGTTCACTCCAGACTCAGTGACGTTTGACACGCCGTCGCTCGGCCCGGCAACCGTGCCGCTCGATAGCGTGGCGGTCGTGGACGCCCTTTGGGGACGCAGCGTATTCGTGAGCGAACTGGAGCCGGCCACCGTCAACGAGGCCGGGTGGTTCGGCACGCGCTTCCCATGGCGGCGCGACGCGAGCGTTTCCGGCCAACCGCTCACGCTGCGCGGCCGAACATTCGAGCGCGGCCTCGGCGTTCACTCGCGCTCATCGCTGGTCTACCCGTTGGACAAAAAATTCTCGCTGCTCACCGGTGTGATCGGTCTCGACGACGATGGCGGCAAGCCCGGCCGTGTGCACTTCATCGTGCGCGGCGACGGCCGGGAACTGTTCCGCGCCACCCTGAGCGGCACGGACGATCCCAAGCCGCTGCGCGCCACCGTCGCCGGTGTGGAACGGCTGGAACTGCTGGTGGATTTCACCCGCAATGAAGACACCGGCGACCGCGCCGATTGGGCCGACCTGCGGCTGGTCCGCTGATCGCGGCGGCGTCCTTCCTGCTTACTTGATCAACACCGCGTCGCCGGCTTCGAGTGCCAGACGATGCTCGCGCCCTTTCCAGTGCAACGTGGCAGTCTGCCTCAAGGGCGTGGCGTTGACGGCAATGACGGCCTCGCTGCCGTCGGGCGCGCGCCAGGCGTTGTGTTGAACCGCAGAAATGGCTGAAATGGCTGAGTGAGCTGACCTGCCGTGCCAGGCGATTGTCCCAGCCTCCAGTTTCGGCAAATGCAGCATGCGGCCGAATTGGAGATAGGGCCGTCCTTCGCCGTGGTAAAGCTCCACCCATCGCTTCATCAGCTTGTGATCGGGCGGCGTGTTGGAGCAGATGGCGTTACGCGTCGTGCCGTCCGGGAGCACTTCTTCCAGCGTCATGTCATCCACCCACGCTTTCGCCTTGCCTTCGATGTGAATCATGATGCGAAGCATCGTCGCGTCTTCCGGCACTGTGAACTGCGCCGATTTGCGCATCCAACCCGCGCCAGCCGCTGGAAACTCGAGCCGGCCACCTGTGCCTGTGCTGCTGAATCCCGCCTTGAAAACGCCAAAGTTGACACCGCACCGTTTCGCCATCGAGTCCGTCTTCAGCCACGCGCTGAGACAGTATTTCTTGCCCGCGATCAGGCCGTCGCCAGCCGTGACGTTCTGCGAGACCTGCACGACGTCGCTGTCTGCCGCGTTTTCCAGCCGCAGACTCGCCGCGCCGTTGTGCTTCTCGGCCTCGTCGCGATAGGCCTTGCCATTCCACACCCGTCCCTGGTAGCCGTGCAGATGATCCCAACCGGCGAAGAAGCTGCGCGTGCTGTTGGTTTCCTCAAAACCGCCGTTGGACAACGCCAGTTCTCCGACACGCATCGACGGCACGAGGTGCGGCATTTGGCCATTGGCGAAACAGTAGGCCGCCATCGCCGTGTCGCCCGCGTGCGGGTTGCTCTGAAACGTTGGCAGAAATTCGTGATAGAGATAGTTGAACACCGAAGCCGGTTCGCGCGGCGCTTCACAATCGCGGTAATCCTGGATGCCGACGAGATGGTTGAATCGCTCATTGGGTTCCTCGACGCACACAACCGAATCACGTTCGATCTTCCGGCACGCGGCCGCCATGGTGCGCAGTTGTTTTGTGAAGACGTCCGTCATCCACAGCCCCGGTCCCGGTGAATGCGCATGTTCGCGGCTGTAGCAGAACGGGAATCCACCGCCCACGACCTGGTCCACCTGAATCATCTCGCAACCACGCCGGGCCAACGGCACGCAGATATCCTTATTCCACCATCGGATCGTCCAAGGGTCGCCGGGACACATGGTGGCCGTGTCGCCGCCGCTGAGCCAACTCGGCGTGCGGATGTACATCTTGCCGTCGCGCTGATGCACGGCATGAGGCCGCCCCACTTCATCGAACCGTTTGCGGTCGTCCCAGTAGAAACTGCCGTCGTCCTGCTTGCGATACATGAGCGTCCAGTGATAGCCCGACGGCCACGGGAACGCGTGGCAACCGAGCACGCGCGACCGCGCCACGAGATTCGTGAACTGTTCGTCCGACGGGAACAGAGGGAAGTAATCCGGCGTCACCCAACTCCCGACCTTTTCCCAACCCCAATAGGCCGTGATCAGCGGCATGTCGGGAAAATTCTTCTTCCAATAATCCGCCAGCCACTTCTCGATGCGCGCCGGCTGCGCGAGCCACTCGCGCCCGAAACGCACCATCGCCGGGCCGTCTTTCATCCACGAGGGGATGTCCCGCCGCTTCGCGTAAGGCGTCGCGCACCACGGCTGCCGCAATGCCCACTCCTTGTATATGTCGGCCGCGTCGCGCCAGTCCGTCGGCGTCGCCTTGTCGGCGCTCGCGAACGTCGTCATCACTACATCGAAATCCAGCGCATAGGTCTTCGAGGCGAAACAGTGCGGATTCCAATCCATTTCAACGCCTTCCGCCGTGCGCCGCATCTCGATATCCTTCGGGTAGCCTTTGCCGTCGTAGGCCGCCATGTAGAACCCGGCGAGATCATCGTAGTAACACCCGAACTGCGCCGCCAAACTGCCCGGCTGACGTCCATAGGTGCGCCAACCAACCTTCATCCCGCCTGGCTTGCGGATGACGCCGCCTTTGGTGTGTCCAAACACCGCCGCATCATTCTCCACGCTCGCGCCCAGCGGCGCGCGCAGCACCACGAACGGGAACTGCACCTCCTCCAGCACCAGCGCGTCGGGAATCCTAGCCGTGAGCCGCCAGCGCACGAGCGGATCACCCGCCTTCACGCTCGCCGTGCATGTCACATGGACCGGCCATTCACCCAATCCGTCATAGGTGAGCGTAGCCACACCGCGTTTCACATCGACGGAGAAGCTCTTCGCATCGCCACTGGATAGATAAAACCTCTTGCCGCCAGCATCAGCCTTCGTCGAGAACGCAAGGGTGAACAAACGGGACATCTTCTGCGCCGCGACGAACTCCTGACGGCTCGCGTTATCCACGAGCGAAACCACGGCGCCTTTCGCGGCCTTGCCGAGCTCAAGCGTGAAACGATCGTTGCGCAGAACCACGCGCGCCGGGTCGTCCGCCAGGACGGGATTTTCGGCGGCATTGAGCGGTAAACAGGCGAATACCAGCGAACCAACGACGAAAGAAGTGAGGCATTTCATAGGTTGAATTTTAGTGTGGCTTTTAGCCGCCGGAAGCGCGAGCGTAAACGCGATTCCGCTTTCCTGCCATATGAGCAGATTGCGGTGAATGAATTTTCAAGTAGAGTAACCAGAATCGTTATGAAACACATTTTGAATCAGTTGGTCCAGCTGCAAGAGCTGAATTTTGCGTTGTCGGAACAAAAGGCGTCAAACCCGGAAGCGCGGCTGACGCAGCTTGAGGAATCCATCAACAAACTCGTGGAGAAGCTGCCGGAGGACATCTCCAGTCGTTACTTGCGCATGCACCAACGCGCCCCCCTGGTGGTGGTGCCCATCGGCCAAAACAACACCTGCACCGGCTGCGGCATAGCAGTGCCGGTTGCGCTCGTCAATGAGGTGCACAAGTCAGAACAGATCCATTCCTGCGAGAATTGCGGCCGGTTCCTCTACTATCAGGAAAACTCGCCCCGGCGTGTGCCGAAGGTGCCCGGCGCCAAGGTTGAACTGCCGTCCGGCATCGCGCGGTTCTCGGACGTGGCGCTGATGCTGCCGAAGCTGGCCGCCAACAGCCGCGATGAGGCCGTCAAGGAACTGGCCGCGTTGATGGCAGCGCAGGGATTTGTCGAGGATGGCGATCGATTGACGGAATTGGCGTTGCGACGCGAGTCCATGATCAGCACGGCGGTGGAGAGCGGCCTGGCTTTCCCGCACGTGCGCAATGTCGAGGGTGGCAGCCTGACGTTTGCTCTCGGCCTGAAGGAAAGCGGCTTGAAGTTCGGCTCGCCTGACGGCGAGCTGACGAAGATCGTCTTCTTCATCGTCATCCCAACACCGGCGAGCGCATTTTACCTGCGCTTGCTTGCGGGACTGGTCAACACGTTCCGCACGGCCAAAGCCCGCAATGCGTTGCTCAAGTGCACCACGCCGGAGAAGATGTGGCAGACGCTGACCTCGCTCACCAGCGAGACGATCTCCTGACCCGTTACGGGCCGACGTTCAACTTCGCGCGCGCCTCCGCGAACGCTTATCACGTCAAGCGGCATCACACGTCGCAAATCTGGATGGATTGCCGCAGCGAGGTAAGTGGGTCACGCTTCGGGATGAACTCCTGACCGACGAAGCCTTTGTAGCCTGTGGCGACGATGGCGCGGCAGATGGCGGAGTAGTTCAGCTCCTGCGTGTCGTCAATCTCGTTGCGGCCCGGATTGCCACCGGTGTGGTAGTGGGCGATGTAGGGGTGACTCTCCTTGATCGTGGCGATGACGTCGCCCTCCATGATCTGCATGTGATAGATATCGTAGAGCAGCTTCAATCGCTCCGAGCCGACGCGCTTGCAGACTTCCACGCCCCACGCGGTATGATCGGCCTGATAATCCTTGTGGTTGCGCTTGCTGTTGAGCAGTTCCATCACGAGCGTCACCTTCTTCTCCTCGGCGAGCTTCATCAGCCGCTTCAGGCCGACGACGCAGTTCTCAATGCCCTTCTGGTCGTCGAGGCCGTCGCGATTGCCGGAGAAACAGATCAGGTTTGGCAAACCGGCGTTGGCAACGATCAGGATCATCTGTTCGTAGACCTCGACGAGCTTGTCGTGATTCTCGATGCGGTTCCATCCCTTGGGAATGCCCCAGCCAGCGGGGCCGCTGCACATCGCGCAGGTCAGGCCGTGCTTTTGGACTGTTTCCCAGTCTTTCTGGACAAGCAACTCGACCGACTCGATGCCCATCTCCTTCACAACGCGGCAGAACTCGTCGAGCGGAATCTTGCCATAGCACCATTTCGAGACCGAGTGGCGGATACGGCCCTTGAGCTTCGGCGCCGCGCCCTCCGCGGCAATACCGTCACGCGAAACGGCTAACGCGCCGGCAGCGGCGGCAATGGAAGTGATGGCGGAACGACGACTGATCTTGCGGGTGTTCATGATTGGGTTTCTTGTTTTGGGGTTCTGACTCTGCACAAAGCGTTGGATTCGGCGAGCACACTCTTCTCAGCCGCCAAAAACCTCTGTTGGCACGCGCGCCAAATCCGGCGCGATCCAGTCCGCGCCGGCTTTCGTGAGTGTCGCAACGTCAAAACTCGTTGTCAGGCCGAGGCAACGGCTGCCGGCGGCTTTGCCTGCGGCGACGCCGTTCGGCGCGTCCTCGATGACCAGGCAGCGGTTCGGTGGCAATGCCAGTTTTTCGGCGGCGCGCAGGAAGATTTCCGGGTTCGGCTTCTTGTGGACGATCTCACTGCCGGTGACGCAGGCGTCAAAAGTGTCCGCCGGCAAACCGATCTCGCGCAAGTTGCCGTCCATTTTCACGCGGTCGGCGCTCGTGGCCACAGCGAGACGCAGGCCGCGCCGGCGACAGCCAGCGATGAACTCGCGCACGCCCGGCAATGGCTGGAGCCGGCCCTTGATAATATCAAGGTAGATGGCGTAGGTGCGTTCCTTGTCGCGCGGCATGGAGAGCGTGACACTGTATTTGGCCGCGACGCCGCCGAGGAAGCGATCTTCGCCCATGCCGACGAATGGCACAAAGTCCTCCGGACGCACCGCAATGCCATGGGCTTCGACAAACATCCGGCATCCGGCCTCGGCGATGAACGGCTCCGACAGGCACAGCACACCGTCCATGTCGAAGATGACGCCGGCGAAAGGTTGATGTGGCTCATTCATCGTCGTTGCTTCTGGCGCGGAGAGTTTGTTGATGTGCATCACTGCTGTCCATCACTTTCAGACGTGAAAACAATTGCTCCCCCGGATGCGCGGACATATCCTGCGCGCACTGCCGATTGCTATGAGCTCGAAATCTTCAATTCAAAAACCCCTCAACGTCCTCGTCGTCGGAGGCGGGATGATTTCCGCCGAAGTCGTTTTGCCGACCGTGTTCCAAGCGCGCCGCGCCGGGCTGGTTGGCGGCGTCAGCGTCGCGTCGCGCCGGGCACAGACGGTTCTCGACCTGCGGAAGGTTTTCCCGGCGGAAGGATTCACCGGCTGGCCTGCGGACAAGAACCCGCAAGCAGCGCATCCCGATTGCTACAAGGATGCGATCAAGAAACTGAAGCAGCCGGGCTGTGTCATCGTCGCCACGCCGGACCATCTGCACACGCCGGTGATCCTCGACGCGCTGGCGGCGGGGTTCGACGTGATCGTGCAGAAGCCCCTCTGTCTGCGGGTGGCCGAAGCACACCGCATCGCCACCGTCGCTGCAAAGGCGAACCGGTACGTTTACACCGACTATCACAAGCGCCACGACAAGGCCGTGCGCGCCGCCAAATACAAATACTCCACCGGTGAACTCGGCGAGGCACTCTGCGGCCACGCGTGGATCGAGGAGCGCCGCGAAATGCCGCTGAAGGTGTTCGGCCGCTGGGCGGACCAAAGCAGCAGCTTTGAATACATCGGCTGCCACTACGTGGACGCGTTCCATTTCATCACCGGCCTGAAACCACGGCGCGTCGCGGCGTTCCGGCAACACAAGCTGCTGAAACAACTCGGCCACGCCGCCTGGGATGCCGTGCAAGCCGTCGTCGAGTGGGAAAACGACGCCGTGTTCTACGTGCAGACTTCGTGGGTGTTGCCCGACTCCAATCCCAACCTCACCAACCAGGGCCTGCAACTGACCTGCACGCAGGGCGAGTATCGCGCCGACCACGCCGACCGCAACTCCAACTTCGTCACCCAAACCGGCGGCGTGCAGCGGTTCAACCCGCATTTCCTCAAGCCCTACAACGACTGGGACGACCCGGCAAAGACCGAGTGGGTCGGTTACGGTGGCGACAGCATTCTCCAACCGCTGCACGACATCCACCGCCTCTGCGGCGTCAGCGCCGTGGAGCGCCGCAAGTTGATCGCGCAGTTCGAGAAGACGCGCCCGCTGCCGCAACAAGCCCTCATCGCCACCGCCGTCAACGAAGCCGTGCGCCTGAGCATCACTCACGGCTCACGCTTCGTGGTATTCGACGGGAAGATGAACATGAAGCTGGAAGGTTGAGGCTGCGTTTCAGGACTTCGCGGGGAAGCTGGCAACGATGTCCCAACCGGGGTCATTGATGCCGGAGCCAACGACGCACGCCATTGCCGCCGATCGGCATTCTCGTTCGCTTGCCATCAAAAGGTTTGCTAGAATGCAAATTGCGTGTTTAGCATTCGCAGCTTCGGTGAAAACTAAAAAGAAGGATAACGCTATGTCAGAAGAAGCCCAGCCAACCGGCATGAAGGGATGGATTACCTATCGTCCGGAGATCAAGGTGCTTGACTGCACGATCCGCGACGGCGGTTTGATGAACGCACACAAGTTCAGCCAGGATTTTGTCAGCGGTGTTTACCGGACTGACGTCGCTGCCGGTGTGGACTACATGGAGCTGGGCTACAAGGCGTCCAAGAAACTTTACTCCCGGGACGAAGTCGGCGCGTGGAGGTTCTGCGACGAGGACGACCTGCGAAAGGCCGTTGGCGAGAAGGATCCGACCGTGAAGCTCTCGGTCATGGCCGACGCCGAGCGGACGGATTACCACGACGACATTCTGCCTCGGGACAAGAGCGTGCTCGACATGGTGCGCGTCGCCACCTACATCCACCAGATTCCGGCCGCGCTTGACATGGTCAAGGACGCCCACGACAAGGGCTACGAGACAACGATCAACCTGATGGCCGTCTCCACCGTGCCGGACCTCGAACTGGAAAACGCGCTGGAGGCGATCTGTGCATCGCCCGTGGGCGCGCTCTATGTCGTGGACAGTTTCGGGACGTTCTACAGCGAGCAGGTTCGCGCGTTGATAGCGAAGTTCATGAAGCACGCGAAACCCGCCGGCAAGCAGGTGGGCATTCACACCCATAACAACATGCAGCTCGCCTTCGCCAACACCATCGAGGCGATCATCCAGGGCGCCACGTTGCTCGACGCCAGCATGGCCGGACTTGGCCGCGGCGCGGGCAACTGTCAGATGGAATTGCTCCTGAGCTTCCTCCACAACCCGAAGTTTCACCTGCGGCCGGTCCTGCAGTGCATCCAGGACCACGTCGAGCCGATGCGTGAAAAACTGCGCTGGGGTTTTGCGATTCCCTACATGGTCACCGGCCACCTGAACATGCATCCGAAGTCCGCCATGAAGTTCATGGAAGCCGACGGCTACCGCGAGATCGTCAAATTCTACGACTCGGTGACCGAGAAGGAATGGTGACGGTCTCCAGCCTCGCTCGCGAGGTCATCTCACCAGTGACAGAATCTGTTTGAACTCGTCGGTGCCGCCGCAGCCGAGGAGTTCGAAGAGCATCATCTCCGTGGACGCAATGACCGCGCCGGCGTCACGCATTCTTCCCACGGCGACTTGGTGGTTCTCCGGCGTCCGCGATGAGATTGCGTCGGCCGCGACGTAGACGTTGAAACCCTGGGCGAGAAGGCCCAGACAGGTTTGAGTCACGCAGACATGTGCCTCGATGCCGCAAAGGACAATGTCGCGGACGCCTTTGGCTTCGAGCGCATCAACAAAACCATCCGTGTCGCATGAATTGAAGGTGATCTTCTCGATCGGCGCAAAGTCCGGCACAGCGGCGGCCACTTCCGGCGCGGTCGGCCCGATGCCCTTGCGGTAATGTTCGGTGACAAAGATCGGCAACTTCATAATCGCCGCGCCTTTGACAAGCCGCGCGGCGTTGGCGACGACGCGCTCTCTCTCGTGAATCGCGGGCAATAACCGCTCCTGGATGTCCACTACTACCAAGCCAGCCTTGTTTCGCGCGATGCGATTCGAAGTCACGTTCATGGGGTTCCTCTAACCCTCTCGGCGGTTTATTGCAAAGCGAAAACGCGCTGTCCCGTCTGCCCTCAAAAACCGTGAGCGACCCTGGGGCACAGATGGCAACCCCGCAGTTCTGGCTTTATGCGCATCGCACCGGGTTCTACCATCGGCGCGTGCTTGAGGCGCATCTACTGCTGGCGGCTTACTGCAAAGGCATCTTCCCGATGGCCGTGGGCAAACGGGGTGACATCGGCTGGTTCTCGCCGGACCCGCGCGCCATCATCCCGCTCGACGAACGGTTTCACGTGCCGCACGGCCTGCGGCGTGTGCTGAAGAAGCAACCCTTCGAAATCACCGTGGATCGCGAGTTCGAGGTGGTGATGCGCGCGTGTGCCAAACGCCACGAAGGCACCTGGATTTCCGACGAGATCGTCGAGAGTTACTGCAATCTTCACCGGCTCGGTTTCGCCCACAGCGTCGAGGCGCGGCTCGACGGCCAACTCGCCGGCGGCCTCTACGGCGTCCATATCGGCGGCGCGTTCTTCGGCGAGAGCATGTTCCACCGGGCCACCGACGCGAGCAAAGTGGCGTTGATGCAACTGGTGGAGCGGCTGCGCACCGGTGGCTTCGCGTTGCTGGACACGCAATGGACGACACCGCATCTGGCGCAATTCGGCACGATGGAAATCCCGCGTCGCGACTATCTGCGACTGCTCAGGAAGGCGGTGGCGCTCGACTGCAAGTTCTGAACGTCAGCCAAGCAGGACTGTTGTCATTCGTCGCGGTTCAACATTGTCCCACCGCCGCCGGTATGATAGGAAGCCGTCGCCGTCCTCAGGATGGCAGACACAGGGAGAGTTGGTCGCGAACGCATGAGAATCTTTGGTATTCAGAATTCGAAAGCCCAGCAAGACCAGCAACGGGCAACAACCCTTCTATTCCGAGGGCTGGCGCTGGTGGGTGTTGCGGCAGTTTTTCTATGGGGCTACGCCGCCACGCAGTTCAATGGCCTGCGACATCCGGAGGCGATGGACCAAGCGCAGATGGCCCGCAATCTGGCTGGCGGCGAAGGATTCACGACACGGTTTGTTCGCCCGCTGAGCATTTGGCGGCTCGTGGAGCGGTCGGCGTCGCGCAACGCGATGCTGGAGCACCATCCGGACCTCATCAACCCGCCCGCCTATCCCGCGGTTGCCGGTCTGCTCTTTCACATCGCGAGCAAAGGTGATTTGCAGCCCGCTGCCGCGGCCGGGCCGGACGCGGCAAAGCCTCACGGTGGGTTGAAATCGCTGATCGCGCGTGGCGTTCTGGCACTCTTCAACTGGCCGTTCGTTTGGGGCGGGCTGGGGCTGCTGTGGCTGTTGATCGTGGCGCAGCAAGCGTGGTTTGGCCGTGTGCCCGCGGAAACATTGCCGTGGCACGCCGCGGGAATCCTGATGTGTGTGGTGATGCTGGCGCTGTCATTGATGCCGGCGATTTCGTTCAAGGTCGATTCTGAGATCAACTTTACGAGGTTCGAGCCGGATTCCTGTCTGGTCTATGGCTTGGGGTTGCCGCTGACGCTGTTAAACGGCGTGTGTGTTTATCTCATCGGCCGCCGGTTGTTTGACCGGCGCGTGGGCACAGTCGCGGCGTTGCTGTTCATCGTGTCGGAAACGACGTGCCAATACGCCATTTCCGGCCTGAGCACGATGCTCACGATGACGTGGGTGAATTTGGCAACGCTCGCGTTGGTCGTGGCGGCAGAGTGGCGCGAGTCGGGCCGCAAGCCGCGCGCCATCGTGACGCTGGCGCTGGTGGCGGCCGCGTTGATCGGCGGGGCCTTTCTGACGAAATACGCCGCTGGCTGGTTGCTGCTGCCGGCGTGTGTGTTGTGCTGGTATTGGTGGGGCTTGCGGCGCGGCATGCTCGTGGCGGCAGGCATGGCGCTGGTGTTTCTGATCGTCACGGGACCGTGGCTGGCGCGGAACTATGCCGAGTCCCGCAGCCTCCTCGGCCTCGCGCAATACAGCGTTCTGGAACGCACACCTGCCACACCCGGCGACAGTCTGCAGCGAACGCTGGACCCCAAGATCCTCAAGGTCACTGCACCCAAAATACTCCGGAAGGCAGCCTCCACGGCTTACCAAGTGTGCACGGACAGCCCTTGGGCCGGCGGCGCCTGGCTGAGCGTGGCGGCGTTCGTTGCGGCGATCTGCTACCGATTCCGGCGTCCCCAAGCCAATCACTTGAAATGGTTCAT
>JBAZIR010000178.1:0-11299 GCA_041651735.1 Verrucomicrobiia bacterium
ATATCATCGAGGTGCAGCCCGGTCGTCGGCTCGTCAAAGAGGAACAGCGTCTTCTCCAACTTCACCTCAGCAAGATGACTGGCCAATTTGAGCCGCTGCGATTCGCCGCCGCTAAGCGTCGTGATCGGCTGGCCCAGTTTCATATAACCGAGGCCGACCTCACGCAGAGGTTCCAGCTTGGCGAGCAACGATTTCTCGCCCGCGAAGAACTCGACCGCCTCGTCCACCGTCAGGTCAAGCACGTCAGGGATGTTCCTGCCGTTGTAGCGAATCGTGAGGATCGGCGGGCGGTAGCGTTTGCCGTCGCACTCCGGGCAACGCAGAAACACGTCGCTGAGGAACTGCATCTCGACGTGCTCGAAGCCGGTGCCCTCGCAAACCGGACAGCGGCCGACCTCGCTGTTGAAGCTGAACGTCGAGCCGGTGAAACCCTGTGCGACGGCATCGGGCGTGGCGGCAAAGAGCTTGCGAATTTCATCGAAGGCACCGGTGTAGGTCGCGGGATTTGCGCGCGGCGTGCGGCCAATGGGCGTCTGGTCCACCAGCACCACGTCGCCGACTTGCTCGTGGCCGTCGATGGCGCGATGCGCACCCGGCATTTCGTCGGGATGATGTTTCAGCTTGCAGAGCGCGCGGTAGAGCACGTCATGGACGAGCGTGGACTTGCCGCTGCCGCTGACACCAGTGAGCACGACGAGGCGATTGAGCGGGAAACCGGCGTCGATGTTCTTGAGATTGTGCTCGGCTGCGCCGCGCACCCAAAGCCGCGCCTGGCCGGTGGTCACCGAGGCCCGCTCGCGTTTCAGTGCGATGCGTTTCTTGCCGCTGAAATACTGGCCGGTCAGTGAACCCGGCGACTTGCAGAGGCCGCCAAACGTTCCCTCAAAAACGAGTTGCCCGCCGTGTTCACCGGGACCTGGACCGAGGTCAAGCACGCGGTCGGCGGCACGGATCAGGTCGGGGTCGTGCTCGACCACCAACAGTGTGTTGCCCTTGTCGCGCAGGCCGTGCAGGACGCCCGTGAGCCGGCCGATGTCGCGTGGATGGAGGCCAATGCTCGGCTCGTCGAGGACGAAGAGCGTGTTCACCAGCGACGTGCCAAGCGCGGTGGTAAGGTTGACGCGCTGGACTTCGCCACCGCTGAGCGTGCGCGACTGGCGATCCAGCGTCAGGTACCCCAGGCCCACGTTGTTGAGATATCGGAGGCGTGTGCGAATCTCGTTCAACAACAGCTCGGTGGCCTTGTCGAGCGCACCGGCGAACCTCAAGCGTTCGAAGAATGCGAGCGATTTCGAAATCGGTTGCGCATAAAGCTCGTGGATAGGCAGCCCACCGATTCGCCAACAGAGCGCGTCGCGCTTGAGTCGCGAACCGCCGCATTCGTGACACGGCACGTAGGCGCGGTATCGTGAGAGCAACACGCGGACGTGCATCTTGTAGGTCTTCGTCTCCAGCCACGCGAAAAACCGCTTCAGGCCATACCATTGGCGGTCTTCCCAACTGCCCTCGCCATCAATCACCCATCGCTTCCACTTCTCCGGCAGATTCTCCCACGGCACGTCGGTCGGACACCCCACGCGTGGCGCAAACTTCATCATGTCGTCCTGACACTCGTGGTAACTCTCGCTTTGCCAGATCTTGATCGCGCCGCCGGCCAGCGTTAGCACCGGGTTTGGCACGACGCGGTCGTAGTCAATCTCGATGGTGCGGCCAAACCCACGGCACTTGTCGCACGCGCCGAGCGGCGAGTTGAATGAGAACAGGTTCGGCGATGGGTCGCGGTAGTGGATGTCGCAGTCAGGACAGTGGAGGTCGGAGGAAAAGTTGAGCGTGGAGCGTGAAGCGCCGGGCGCCGGGCGGACTTGGACGCGGCCCTTGCCGAACTTGAGCGCAACCTCCAGAGCTTCGATGGCGCGAGCGCGGCTGGATGGCTCGACGCGGACACGATCAGCGATGACATCGAGGGTAGCGCCAGGTTTGATAGCGCGCGGGTTTTCGTCGAGCCGCACCACCTGGCCATTGATGAGCACGCGCTGGAAACCCTGCTTGGCCAGCAGGTCGCGGGCTTCCTCGGCCTTGAAGGACTTCGGCACCGGGCACGGGAACGTGACGAGCACGTCCTGTTTGAGGGCCTGCTGCGTGAGCGTCCGCCAAATGGTATCGCCATTGTCGCGGCGGACGGGCTTGCCGCAGCCGCGGCAATGGAGCGTGGCAGCGCGGGCGTAGAGGAGTTTGGCGTGGTCGCACAGTTCGGTCATCGTGCCGACCGTGCTGCGCGAGGTGCGAACGGGGTTTGTCTGGTCAATGGCGACAGCGGGTGGAATGCCGACAATACGATCCACGTGCGGCTTGTCCATGCGGTCGAGGAATTGCCGCGCGTAAGGCGAGAACGTCTCGACATAGCGCCGCTGGCCCTCAGCATAGAGCGTGTCGAACGCGAGCGAGGACTTGCCGCTGCCACTCACGCCGGTAACGACGATGAAGCGGTTCAACGGCAGCCTGAGGTTCAACCCCTTCAGGTTGTTCTGCCGCGCGCCTTCGATCAGGATGAAATCACTCTCTGACATTCACCCTGACTATAGGCAGCCAGCGGAAGTTTTCAACGGTAGCCGCAGCAACCGCAGAGACAGTTCACAGAAGTGTTCGATGGCCTGGCGTCAGATCTTCCAGCCTTTACGGTATTGGTGCTGGATAAACTGCTGCGCTTCGGGACAGTTTTTGGCGCGCAGCTTTGCGGCGTCCCACTCCAGCTTCTTGCCCGCGCGGTAAGCGACGTTGCCGAGCAGCACGGTTTCGGCCAGCGCACCAGAGTAATCGAAGTTGCATGTGGTCGGGCCGCCAGTCTTGCAGGCCTCGGTCCATTCCTTGTGATGGCCGATCGAGTCGGGGATGAAGGGTTTCGGCGGCTCGAAACCTGCGAAATCCTTCTGCGGCAGCAGCGCGTGCCGGCCATAGTCGGCGAGCAACATCCCTTTCTGGCCGATGAAGAGCACGCCGCTCTTCCACTCGGACTTCTTTTTGTTGCCGTTTTTGTCCGGTTTCTCGTCCGGCACCACCGACGGCAGAATCTCCGGCTGCTTGCCACCGTGATACCACGTCAGCTTCACCGGCGGCTTCTTGCCGCGCGCGGGATACTCGTAGCGCAGAATCAGCCACGGCGGCACAGTCTCGGGATGAACCGGCGGACCGTCCACCACCTCGACCGATGAACAGTAGTGCAACCCGAGCGCCCAATGCGGCAGATCCATGTAGTGGCAGCCGAAGTCGCCCAACCCGCCGCCGCCAAACGCCCACCAGTTTCGCCACCGGCCCGGCAGATAGTCGGGATGATACGGCCGTGCGTCCACAGGACCGAGCCAGAGATCGTAGTGCAGACCCGCGGGCACCGGCGGCGTGTCGGCGGACCGCTCCATGCCGCCATACTTCACGTTCACCCATACGTGCACCTCGGCCACCGGACCGATCGCGCCGCTCTGGATCAGCTCCACGGTGCGCCGGTAGTTTGTGCCGGCGTGAATCTGCGTGCCCATCTGCGTCACCGCCTTCATCTTTCGCGCCGCTTCACGGACGATGCGGCATTCGGACACCGTGCGGGTCAGCGGCTTCTCGCAGTAGACGTGGTGTCCGCTTCGCAACGCCGCAACGCTCACCACCGCATGCGTGTGGTCCGCTGTCGAGCAAACCACGGCGTCCATGTCCTTCTGTTCCAGCATCTGGCGAAAATCGTTGTAGGTTTTCGCCTGCGGGAACTTCTTCGCCGCGGCAGCCAACAGCGTGTCGTCCACATCGCACAACGCCACGATGTTCTCGTGCGCGACACCAGTGAGGTTGGCGCCGCCACGGCGCGCGACACCGACGACACCGATGTTCAACTTCTCGTTGGCCGACAGCCGGCGCGCGGCCGACGCAGCCTGTTGGTTACCCAGCCAGAATCCCGCTCCGCTGAGCGTGGTCCACTGGATGAATTGACGACGATTGAGTTTGGTTTTCATAAGCAAGTCTCCTAACGATCCGACCGGCCGCGATCTGCCGGCTTGTTGGCTGCAACGGGCGGTTCAGCATCCTCCACAAAAACCGCTCTCACGACCTTCGACAGCACCCTGGCTTTGTGCTGGTGATTCTTACCGCCAGGAATGAACAATCCATCTCCTCGTTCAAACACGCGGATTCCATCCGCAAATTCGATCTCAAACCGGCCCTGCAAAATATATCCGCAGTGGCCCTTCTCACACCAATGGGGTGGCATGGCTTGGGCGTATTCCACCAGCCTCAGTTTCCTGCTGCCATCGGTGACAGTCTTTTGTCGAACTCCGTCCATGACACGTTCCCAGGCGAGCGATGCGAAATCAACCCGGTAGTCTGTCATTCTCTTTGACCCTTCTTCATCGCGGTATCTCCCGGATGAAGATGTTCTTGAACCAAAGTGTGTTCCCGTGGTTTTGCAGCTCGATCTGGCCGGTGGGATACATGCCTTTCTTGCGTTCCCAATAATTCTCCATCGTCACATTGTCCGTCACCAGCTCGCCGTTGAGCCAGACGCTGACCTTGTCGCCCACCATCCGAATGCGGAACGTATTCCACTCGCCCACGGGTTTGTCGGCCTTCTTCAGCGGGTTGCTGGGGCTGACCTTGTTGTTGTATAGCCCGCCGGAGCCGACGGCGTGTTCCCAAATCTGCACCTGCGGCGAACCGCGCAGATAGATGCCGCTGTCGCCCTTCGGCAGGATCCTCCAATCCACGAACATCTCGAAGTCGCCGTAATCCTTCGCCGTGCAAAGACTCCGTCCCTTGCCGTCGAACACCAGCGCGCCATTCTCGACCCTCCAGTGCGCGCGCATGTTCTCATCGGCTTGCTCCTGCAACCGGTCGCGTTCCTCGGCTGGGAGCGCGTTGCGTTTGGCGGGATTGTCGTTCGGCGACGCAAGCAACCCCTTCCATCCGTCGAGGTCGGCGCCATTGAATAGCGCAACGAAACCCGGCGGAGGCGTGTTGTCCACGGCAGATGCAGCGCGATTTTCGAAGTAAACGAACGCGGAGACCGCGAGGAGCAGCGGCACACGAAGATGGGCCAGACTCATAGTGGCGCTCAGCTTGCCAAGAAGCGCCGCCAAGTCAAGCAACTGACATCAACGTTTCTTGCCGCGTTGATCCTGCGTCCAAGGCTTCAGGTGCCGGCGCGGGGTGTTTTTTTGTTCCGTCTTCTTCGGCTCGATGCGCTCGCGGGCGCGTGCGCTGATGACGATCGGACAGCCCTGAAAACCGAACGCGGCGCGCAGCCGGTCACTGAGATACTTCCGATACGAGCTGGTGAACAGATCCGGCCGGTTGACGAACAACAGGAGGTGCGGCGGGCGCGTGCCGACCTGCGTCGCGTAGAAGAATTTCAGCCGGTGGCCGGACCTGGCGGGCGGATGACGCGCAGCGATGGCGTCGGCCATGTTGCGGTTCAGCAGGCCGGTGGTAATGGACTGGCTGAGCTGGTGGTCCACCCCATGAACAGCGGAGATCAGCCGGCTGAGGCCCTGGCCGGTCTTGGCAGAGACAAACACCACCTGCGCGAAGTCGAGGAAGAACAGGATGTGATGGAGTTGCTCGATAAATTCCTTCTGCACCTTCTCGCCGATGAGGTCCCATTTGTTGACGGCGAGAATACAACCTTTGTTGGCGGCGAGAATCTTGCCGCCGATCTTCTTGTCCTGCGCGCTGACGCCGAACGTCGCGTCCAACACGAGCACTGCCAGGTCGCATCGCTCGATGCTCAGTTCGGCACGGCGGACGCTGAAGAACTCGACGGAGGTGTCCACTTTCTTCCGCGGCCGGATGCCGGCGGTGTCAATGAGCACATAGGGCCGCGTCTCGCCGCCGACCTCCACGCTGAACGGCACGTCCACCGAGTCGCGCGTGGTGCCCGGCATGTCGCTGACGATCACGCGATCGGCGCGGACGAGGCGGTTGACGAGCGAGGATTTGCCGACGTTAGGCCGGCCGACGATGGCGATCTTGAGAGGCACTTCGGTTTTTGGGGGCTGCGCCCCGGCTTCCGAAAGATCGGCTGGCAGAATTTTGACGGCTTCATCCAGCATCTCATCAACGCCGAAGCCCTGGATGGCGCTGACCGGGAAAACTTTTTTGAATCCGAGCGAGAGAAAATCCACCAGGAGATTCTGTTGCTTCTCCGAGTCCACCTTGTTGACGGCCAGGAAAATCAGCTTGCCGCTTTCGCGGAGTTGGCGCACCACTTCGTGGTCGAGCGGGACGACGCCGTCGCGGGAATCCACGACGAGGACGATCAGCGCGGCGTCTTGAATGGCAACCCGGGCCTGTTGACGCATGGCCGTGACGATCTCGTCACTGGTCTGCTCACCCTTGACGAGGCCTATGCCGCCGGTATCGAGCAGCGTGAACGGCACACCGTTCCACTCGGTGTCCACGCTGATCCGGTCGCGAGTGATGCCCGCCTCATCGTGGACGATGGCAATGCGTTTGCCGACGATGCGGTTGAACAGGGCGCTTTTGCCGACGTTGGGTCGGCCGACGATGGCGATAACAGGTAACATAGGTTGAAACTAAACCTTCAGGTTGACGACACTATTGAATTGCTTCGCACCGTCGAAAAGATACCACACGAGCGAGACGCTGGTGAAGAATGCGGCGGCGTAAAGTGGCCAGGCGATGGCCGCAGGATCCATCTTCAGCATCACGCAGCCGAGCGTGACCATCTGGAACAGCGTGGCAATCTTGCTGACGATGCGCGGCTTGACCTTGACCTCGCCGATGATGATGTGAATGAGCAACGCGCCGGCCATAAGCAACACGTCGCGGCTGACGACCAGGATCGGAAACCATAGCGGCAATTTCGGGAACGCATTGCCGGGATTGACCGCCAGCAGAATGATCACGGTCATCAGAAGCATTTTATCTGCGATCGGATCGAGCACGCGGCCCAGTTGCGATTGCTGGTTGAACTGCCGCGCAATGAACCCATCCACCGCGTCACTGAGCGACGCCACAACGAACACCCAGAACGCCATCAGCCGGTGCCATTCCTTCGCCACGCCGTCCCCGTAGCCGACCGCGTAGTAGACGAGCTGTGACAGGCACACGGGTACCAGCAGGATGCGCAGGATCGTAACTTTGGTGGCAAGTGTGATCATGTGACGATGGATCGTAATCAGTCGTTCAGTGTCAAACGCTCGCGGGCGGTGGCGAGGCGGCTGAGGACGCGGTCGCGGCCCAGGACTTCGAGCAAATGGAACAGGCTGGGCCCGCCCGCCTTGCCGCTGACGGCCACGCGGCACGGGTGAATGAGCGCGGCAGCTTTTACGCCCGACTCCTGCGCCAGCGCGCGCAGGGCGGCGTCGAGCGCCGGATGCGACCACTCGCCGAGACTGGCGTAGCGGCCGTGCAATTTCTCCAGCAGTTCCCAACTCTGCGGCGCGCTGCCAAATGTCTTCACGATCACCTCGCGGTCGGTCGTGAAATCGTCCCGGAAGAAATAAGCCGTCCACTCCGGCAACTCGCTGAACAGTTTCACCTTCTCCTTCACGAGACCGAGCACGCGCAGGACGTAGTCGTCCGGCTGTCCGCCAGTCAGGCCGGTCTTCGCGAGGAACGAGCGCGCCATTTCAAGGAACCGTTCCACCGGCATCTTGAGCATGTATTGACCCTGCATCCAGTGCAGCTTGTTGTGGTCAAAGCGCGCGTTGTGGCGCTGCACCTGCGCCAGGTCGAACCGCTCGACCGTTTCGGTGAGGCTGAGAAGTTCCACGTCGCCTTTCGGCGACCAGCCGAGCAGCGCCAGGAAGTTGCGCACCGCTTCCGGTACGTAGCCGGCGTTCATGTATTCGTGCAGCGCCGCGCCCTTGTCGCTCTTGCTCATTTTCGAGCCGTCGCTGTTCAGGATGAGCGGGATGTGCGCGAACTTGGGCGGCTCGGCGCCGAACGCGCGATAGAGCGCGATATGCTTCGGCGTGTTGGAGAGGTGGTCCTCGCCGCGGATGACGTGTGTGATCTTCATCTCGATGTCATCCACGACGTTGACGAGGTGGAACACCGGCACGCCGTCGCGGCGGACGATGACAAAATCGGGGTCGGCCATCTCGGTGTCGTTGAGCGGGCGCGTGACGTTGCCACAAATGAGGTCGGGGACAGTGATCGGCTCGCGGGTCATGCGGAACTTCACGACGGTGCCGCCTTTTTCCTTGTCCTCGAACTCGTAGGCCGCGCCGCTTTCGATCAACCGCTGGACGTAGCGCCGGTAGATGTCCTTGCGTTGGCTCTGGAAATACGGCCCGTGCGCGCCGCCCTTCTCCGGCCCCTCGTCCCATTCGAGACCAAGCCAGCGCAGCCCATCCAGGATGACCTGAACCGCTTCCTCGACATGCCGGGTCTCGTCAGTGTCTTCGATGCGAAGCACGAAAGTCCCGCCGGTGTGGCGGGCATAGAGAAAATTGAACAGCGCCGTCCGCGCTCCTCCGATGTGGAGAAACCCGGTTGGCGACGGCGCAAATCGAACTCGAATATCAGACATAAGGCGGGGCAATCTATCAGCCGCCTGCCCGGCGGCGCAAGAGAGGAACACCGCGGTTCACGCGTGGCGCGAGCCGTGCGGATGTTGGTGTTGGAGACTATGAGGCTTCTCCAGGCCATGCGCCAGCATCAATGCCTCGTCGCTGAGCAATGTCACCGTGGGGCCGTCGGCCACCACGCGGCCTTCGTCCATCACGATGACGCGGGGGCAAAGCTCCACCACCAGTTCCAAATCGTGGGTGGCAATCAACTGGGTCGCGGGAATCTGCCGCAGCACGGCCTTCAACTCCCGCTTGCCGCGCGGATCGAGGTCGCTGGTCGGTTCGTCGAGCACCAACACGCGCGGCTCGCAGGCCAGCACGCCCGCAAGGCACACCCGCCGTTTCTGGCCGTGGCTGAGATGATGCGGCTGGCGCTTCTCGTAACCGCGGATGCCGGCGCGCGCCAGCGCGTCGCTCACGCGCGCCGCCAGAGCATCGCCGCCCAGGCCAAACTGCTGCGGACCAAACGCCACGTCCTCGAAAACCGTCGGACAGAACAATTGATCGTCGGGCTCCTGAAACAACAGCCCAACGTCACGCCGGACGGCGGCGAGGTTCTCCGTCGTCAGGGGCCGGCCACTGACGAACACCGACGGCGCACCGTTCAGCCGTTCGGGAAGGATTCCGTTGAGGTGCAACATCAGCGTGGACTTGCCCGCACCGTTCGGGCCGATCAGGCCGACGCATTCGCCCTCGCCAATGGCGAAACTGACACCGCACAACGCTTCCGTGCCGTCGGGATAACGGAAGCACAGGTTCTGAAGTTCGAGCGCAGGCGTCATTGCCACCCCCTTGCGCACATGGCCGCGTAAATCCGCTCCGCCCTCTCCGTCGAGCGGATGAACAACTGGCCAACGATGCCAGCCTGTGACCACCACGCCGTGCCGCGCCTGACCGAAAACGCCCGGCTGGCTCGTGCGCGGCTCATGCGGCCAACCTCGTCCATCAGCACAAACAAGTAGCGGTACATCAGCGCAAGCGTCGTCACCAACAACGACGGCACACGCAACCGCTGAAGCACACTGAGCAGGCCGGCGAAAGGCGTCGTATTCGACAACAGGATCATCGTCAACAGACAGAGATTGGTTCTGACCATAACCACGGCGAACACCCGCCAGCCATCCGGTTGAAACACAGCCAGTCCCGCCACACCCAGAGCAATCGGCTCCAGCAACAACAGCCGTTTCGCGAGGAACACCGGCGGAATCCGGCTCAGCGCGGCCACAATCAACAACACCGCCGCCACGATCGCGAAGCCCGCCGGCTTTGAAACCGGCAGCAGCACCGTGGTCAACACCGACGCAACTGCCACAAAGAGTTTCGCAGCCGCCGGTTGCCGATGAACCGGGCTGTCGAGACGACTGTGACGATCCAGGAGGTCGAGACGCATGACAGGAGCTTAACCGCGGGGAGCGGGCGCGTCATCCTTTGATTTCGGCGTCAGCGAGCGCGCCAGCAGCCACGCCAAGGCAAACACAACCACCGTCCCAATCGCGCCAGCCCACGCGGTTGCCCAGGTGGCGGATTTCACGCCTGGCATCTGATAATCGCCCAGCGGCGCGGCCACGAGCGGCGCGGCGGCGGCCTTGTGCTCGAACCCAAGTGTCGCAGCGACCTTCTCCAAGCCGTCGGGAAATGACGACGCCTGCGGCGCGACCAGCAGAGCAAGCCCCAGAGCGACCAACAGCCCGAACGCTGCAAACTCGCCGTAGCGTTGCGGCGGCGCGCCCTCTTCCACCAGTTCCGGCCGCGCGCGGGCGATGCCGACCACCACGAGCGCCGTGATAAGCGCCTCACCCAGGCCGATCAGCATGTGGATGTTGGCCATCGCAGGAAATGCCACCGACCACGCGACCGTGCCGGAAGAAGCAAGCTGGCCCGTGCAACTGATCGCCGCCAACACCGTGCTGCACCACGCAGCGAATGCCGACGCCATCACCAAACCGCGCAGGCCCGCAAACAGCCGTCGCACGGTGCGGTAAATCCCATAACCAATAATGACGCCAACAATCGCCATGTTGAAAATATTCGCGCCGAGCGCCAGCACACCGCCGTCGGCGAACAGGAAGCATTGCACGATCAACACCGCCGACATCACCACCACCGCCGCGCTCGGCCCCAGCAACACGGCCGCGAGCACGCCGCCGACCAAATGCCCCGACGTGCCGCCGGCGACGGGGAAGTTCAACATCTGAGCCGCAAACACGAATGCCGCCGCCAGTCCCATCAACGGCACGCGCCGCCGCGGCAACCGTATCCGCACCTGCCGCAGCGCCAGTGCCAGACCGCCCACCGCCAGAGCACCGGCGGTCGCCGCCGTCTTCGCGTCCAGAAATCCGTCAGGGATGTGCATCGTCGTTATTTGCCTGTTGTCGCGGTGGGTTCGAGTGCCTCTTCAAATATCTCGGACCGCTTCAGCTCGGCCCAGTGCCGGAGTGAGAGCTTGCGGATGGCGGCAAAATAGGCGGGCGTCAAGTTGCCGTGCTGCTTGATCGCGGCGGCAATGTCGGCGCGAATACGGTCCACGACGATTTGCTTCAAGCGTAGTCGCACCGTTTTTCCATCGTGGATGAACACGGCTTCCGGCGTGGCGGGTTGCGTCCCGCCAACCGTAATCGTGCCGCGACCAAGGCTGGCACCAGTGGAAACCTGAAGGCCGTCGTTGAGGCAGCTCAGCGGCGGTTTCAATCCCGCGTGGCTCTCGACGCGCAGTTCATCGAACTCCGCGC
>JBAZIR010000179.1:0-11288 GCA_041651735.1 Verrucomicrobiia bacterium
GTTGCAGACGATGCCGCAGTAGGGGATGTTGTGAAGTTCATTTCGGTAGATGTGCAGGTTATTGCCGTGAATGATCATGCTGACGGCACACGGGTATTGCAGACCGACGTGATGGATGTGGTTTTGCGAGACCCGTGAACCCGCGCCGGTGCAGACGAGTTCCAGACCGCAGGCGCCGATATGATGAATGTGGCTGTCGAGGATCTGGATGGCTTCGTTGTGAGACCTGAACACGATTCCCTCGCCGCCGATGTTGGTGATCTCCAGTTTCTCCAGAACACACCCGCGACTGCGCGTTACGGAGATGGCGCCTTCATATCCAGTTGCGCCAAAGACGTAGCCCTGGGCTCCCAGCAGTGTGGTCGTGGCCTGAAGCACGAGTCCGCGTATTGTAATCTTCTCCACCGGTTGCTTTGCTGTGCCTTCAATTTGGATGATCTGTCGAAGCTGCGGGGCGATGATTCTGGCCTTGGCCATATCCTCGCCGGGCAACGGCCAATAAACGACGCGCCCAGCCGAGCGATCGAGATACCACCGGCCGGGTTGGGTCATGCCTTCGCGGGTGTTGAAAAGGACGTAACTTTTCACGCCAAACGCCCCGGGGGGGTGGATGGTTGGCGAGGACAACACGAAGACGTGGCGCTCCACGTCGTTGTGTGCGATGCCATAGAGCGCCTCGTTCCACATGTGCAGCACCCGGATTTCGGCGTTCTTGATGTCGAGCGATGTTGGAACGTCCTTGGGATCGTAGAGAATCGTGGTGAGTTGTTCGCGCGTGGGCTTCGGATCCCATGCGCCGGAAATGTAACGCGCACGCTTCCACTCGGTGTTGTGTATAAGAGCGCCGGTCTCTGGCAACCGCGCACGCTCCGGCATGCGACCGTTCACGACCAGCGCGCGGAAGTCCCACGTACCGTCCTTCACACCGGGCAAGTCCGCGTACCAGAACTTCTCGCCGTCTCGCTTCCAGCCAGTCACCAGCTTGCCGCCGTAGAGTGTCACCTTGCCGGCTGTCTCGGCCTCGATGGTCAATCCGTTGTCGCGCACATCGAGTTCCAAGGTCTTGGAGCGAAAATAGTCACCCGGCAACAAGATAATTTGGTGCGGTCCCGCGCCTGCTTTTCGCGCGGTGTCGCGCGCAGCCTCCAGCGTGGCGAGAGGTTTGTTCTTGGTGCCAGCGTTAATGTCATCACCGTTTGGCGCGACGAAAAATGTGGCGGAGGGACAATTCACGCTGCTTGCCAGCAGCATCGCCGCAACTGCAAATCTCATGGGCAACATTGGGACTCCTCTGGGTTCAAGTACTGGAATGCTAGCTGTGATCTATATCGCCGAACTGTGGTTTTGTGCAAAGTTGTTTGAAAGAAATGCGGCGGCCAAAATGCGGCACACAGGCTGCCGCCTGGCTCTCACCGGGTGTTTCGCGGCGACCTGCCGGCCAGCAGATACGCTCCTTTTCCGGTTCTGCCCTTGATACTCAAGGCCATGGGCGGCGAGATGTCGTCGAGATCAACAATCTGAAGATACAGCTTTCCGGTTTGTGGGACGTTGGAGAAACGATCGGTGTGCGTCTTTGCCTTGTGCGCATCCACAACACCCGGCGGAATGCTCTCGTCCGGGAAGATCGTCCGCAGGTCCAGCGATGAGAAGCCGGCCCAGATTTCTTCTCCGGCCTCGTCTTCGATGAAGAACCGGATCTTCCATTTGTCGTAGGTCGGTGTCAGGCCAATATTCAGCCAGTCCATCGCGATCTCCAGTCCGTCGCTGTGCAGCTTGATTCTCGCGGAGGTGAACAGGTAGCGGAAACCGATCACTGCATACATTTGGTGGAACTTGTCCAAGGCTTGCGGGTCATCGAAGATGTTGTAGCCGGTCGGATTTGCGTAGCTTGAGCCATCGGATACGTTGCAGTTTCGGATGACCACAGGATGCAAATACTTCACTTGGTCGAGCAGACAGGAGTAGGGGCGGAAATCTCCCTTCGGACCGGTGCGCGCCGGTTCTCCGACCAGTGGCGCGGATTTCCAGCGGTCGCGGAGAAGTTCATACAGTTTGGCGCCGTCTTTCTCGTATTGGTTGCCTGAGTAGTAGAGCTTCTGGTAGTAGCTCGACCGTTCGTCCCAACCCCAGTTATCGCGGAAAATTCCAAGCAAACCGGCATTGTTCTTCGCGGAGAGGAGGTGGAAGTGGTAGTCCTTCAGCGTGTCGTAAACCGAAGGGATGTAGACCATCCCGTTGGTGGGAACGACGATCCGTATATCCGGAAAATATTTGATGAACGCGTCGGCAAACCGGATCAAATACCTGGAATGTGAGGGCACGAGACGTTTCGGATATGCGCCTTCACCCCAGAAACCGAAATGGCGCATTTCAATACAGCGGACCAGTGTCTTGCGCTGGATCGATCGTCCGCCAAAGGTCTGCGGCTGTTCCAGATATTCCGCAAACGCTTTCAGCAACGCGTCATAGCGTTCGAAAAAATACGGGTTCTCAAAGTTCGGCTCCCAACGGTCTTTCTTGTCCGTGAACGTCGGCGAGACGACATCTTTCTGTAAGCTGGCCTGCATCGCCTTGTGGACGTAGAGCGGATATGAGCACCGCGCGCCGTCGATCAAGGGGCCTCCTCCGGCGCTCGTCACAAAACAGCCGATGTTGAGCTTCTGGCCGTATTGGATGCAGTACGCGAAATGCTTGTCCATTTTCCGGAAGAGGTATTCACCTTCCTTCGCTTCGTAATCAGCCCAACTGACACGGATCATGGAGTTGACCGCGTAATCGCTGACGCGGACCGCGTATTTGACGAGGTTCGTCAAACCGTTGCCGGGGCCGCCGTTCCAGATTTCTGTGCCGACGCCGGCGTTTTGAATCGCACCTTGGTCAGGGGCGATGATCTCGGGAGAAACATTCACACAAGTCTGTGTTTCTTCCGCAAACAGATTGCAGAGGAACAACGGCAGGAAGAGGAGGGGACGCCAGCTTGTATTGAGTCGTGGTCTATGATTCACAGGCGATCACTTTGACTCACTTGCCGGCCTGCCACAAGAGCACAAAGTCGTGTTCGGTCGGGTCGTGCTTCCACTGGCCGGTCTTCAAGGCCACAACCTTCTCACGGTGGCCTGTATCAAGGTCCCATACGCTGAGTGAGTATCGCCCGGCTGGCAGTCGCCACTTCACCTCGGCCGCAACCGGTTTTCGCAGCCGGATGTAGTATTTCTTTTCCAAGGCAATGCCGGAAATGTTGCGCAGGTAACCGAGAACGAGCCTGCCATCGCGCGACATCCGGCATTTGAGCTGGTAGCCCTTGCCAATGTCGAACGGCGGCTGGATTGCCGGCGGAGAGAAGGCCGTCGCCGGGCACGATACGGCTTCCGGCTGGTTGGTGGACGGGAAGTCCAGACTGACGCCGTGTTCCAGCGCCCAACGCGAGTAATCGGTCATCACGCCAAGCGTCCGGCGTCCCTCTGCGGTGGCGAACGCCGTCCGGCCCGATGTGTCGCGTGGAATGGGCACAGTCACCGCGCCGGGCGCATCGCTCAGCGACTTCCAATCAACCAAGGGGATGATGTCCGCGGCCAGCTTGCACTGTGTCACTGATCGGTGATCATCGGCCCACAGGAACGCGCCGCACGCACGGTTCAACAAAGCGAACCATAGGCAGTCGCGATTCAGATAGCCGCCTTTCTCCTCCTGTTCGAAGCCGAACATCCCGGACTCGCCCAACAGCCACGGCTTCGGGCCGCCCATCGCATTGCTGTGCACCTCCATGGATAGCCCGACATCGCCGTCCGGGCCGACGGCTGGCGTCCCGGCAGCGGGATAAAAATGAGGCTGGAAAATATCGAGGCTCGTGTTTTTCATCCACGCCAGAGGATCGAAGGACTGCAGTCCCACGCAGAGACTGGCCATCACGGGCGTTTCTTCGTCGAGTTCCTTGATCATGCGGATGAAGCGGTCGCTCCACGCGAACGTGTTGTCGTTCTGTTCGTTCATCAACTCGTATGCCCAGACATGCGGGTTGAACATCAACCGCGGCACGATGGCGCGCAGGAAATCGTCGGCCTCGTGCATCAGTTGAGCGCGCGTCTTGCCTTCGGGCAGCCGTCGCCACGCGCCATTGCCGCTGCCGCCGCCAATGAAAACCCCGGCACAGGGAGCGATTGTCAGCGTGGCGCCAATGCCGTGTTCTCCGCCGATAGCCAGCGTGCGTTCCAAGGCCGCCACGACTGGTTCGATGATCTTTCCGCTCGCGTCGAGCCGGCTCATGTCCTGCTGGCCCGCGTCGCCCAGCGGAAAGATCGTCATGCACGGTGGGGAAGGCATCCAATAGCCGCGCAGGCAATTGACACCGTTGGCCTTGAGGTAGGCATACCACGCGTGTTGCTCCGAGGGGCTGGCGCAGGGGAGGGGCATCGTGATTCGCTTGCGTGCCTCGCCTTCTTCGACCTTTCGGAACCACGACATCCAGAAACCGCCCAGTGGAATGATTCGCTGCCCGTCGGGCTTCACGAAGAAACCGTCGGAACCCAGACGCACTTTGTGGAACTCCGCCGCTGTGACGAACTCGGCCCGCGCCGTGAGCGGGACGCTGGCATCTACGAGCCGGGCGCTGATCACGGTTCGCTGGCCCACGCTCTTGGCTGGGTGAAATCGCGCCCGCGCGATGCCTTCAGTGTCCGTGATGACCTGCAAGAGTCTGGCTGTCTGACTTCCTGCGCGGTCGGCGTGAGGCGAGATGCTGCCGGAGCCTTCCAGCGACAGTTCGACCTTCAATCCGTTCAACCCACAGCGGCGTTCATTGCCCACCACAACGATCAGCGGCTGCGTGCGGTTCACGGGCAGGTTGAGCTTCTGCGGGTATAGATCGAGCCTGATGGGAGTCTGGCTGCCGCTAAAGAGCCGCGGATCGGCGTCGTCATCGGAGCGTTCGAGCGCGATCTGCGCAACGGCAGCGGTTTTGGTCTTGCCCGGTGTGCCTTGAAGTTTCAAACAAAGGCGCTCCATGCGTGTCAGGTCGAAAGTCCCTTTGCCTTTTCCGCCCGCGTTGTAACCGGGCTTGAGGTCAGCAAAACAAATTGCCACGCGATGCCACTCTTTCGAATCACTCGTCTCGGAGGAGTAGAAGTCACCCCGGTCCTGCTCGACGAAGAATACCCGCATGCGGTCGCCCTTGTGCCAGAAGGTCAGGCGCGTGAAACTTGCGCCAGCCATGGCTTTGCCGTTGAACGTTCGCGCGAGTGTGAGGTCGACGTTCTCTTCTTCCGGCTTTGCGTTGCTGGCAAACACGATCTGCGCCGCGCGCGTGCCTTCCGGTCCCGGCATCAATTCGACCTTCGATTCAGGCCCTGCCCGATTGGGCTTCCACGACTGTAGTTCGCCCGCCTCGGCGAAATCGGAGACAATCGCGCAGTCCTTTTTCGCAGTCGTTTGGCCATGGCAACTTGCCGGAGTCAACCACGTCGTCTCTTGCAAGTTACCCAGCACTGCTGCGGCGAGTGCCAGAGCGGCCAAGCGCACGATGCGGCGCGTTGCGCCTGCCACGGTTGCCATCTGTCCGGCGAATGCGTTCATCATTCAGTCTTTAGCGTAAACCGCAACTTTTCGCCGAACCAAGCACGACCTTCGGCGGTCATCTGCAACTCGACTTTCGTTTCTCCAGCAATGCCTTCAGTCAGGATGAACGATTCGCCAAACTCCGCGTCTTCCAGACGGGACGTGTCCTTCACAATGGGTTGCTTGAGTTTCAAGGCCGAGGCGGTGGTCGCTGCCAGATGAACCGCCCCGGGCTTGCCGTGACAGCTCGGGGGCGTGAGCCACGTCGCTTCCTGCAGGTTGCCCACCGACGCCGTGGCGAAAATCGGCTTGTTCCGGGGCACACAAATCTGCGCGCCGTCGCGAACCTCGATCCAAGCACCGCCGTCGGTCTTGATCTTGAACCAGTTGAACTCGGCGTCGAGATACTTGGGCGGGTTGTGACCGTTGTATTTCGTGTTGCCGACGGCCACAAGTGGTGTGTCAGCGGAAGTTGTGTCGGTGCCGGGCGTGCGGATACCGAGTTGTTTGCCCTGAGCGGCTGCGGCGCCAAACGCTTGGGCTCCTTCGTTGTAGATGATGCGCCAATGGCTGCCGCTGTGAGCGTCGCGATCCATCGTGAACCACGTTTCAGGCTTCGGATAACTGCGCGGCGTCTTGAATTTCGCGGCGTATTGTTGCAGGAAGCTGCCGCTCGGCCGCAGCGTGCCGTCGGGATTTAGGATGCCGAAGTCGCTTTTCTCGCTGATACGGTAGCCGCCCGCGAGCCACCAAGGTGCGGAACCATTCGCACCGGTCTCGAACGCAACGCGATGGATCAGCTCGTGGCATTGTCCCTGATATTCGATTTGTTTCTCGCCCGGCTGCATCGTGTTGCGATCCCATGCGTCTGCGCCGAACTCGATCCAGAGATAGGGTTTCCCTTTCGTGACGAAGTGGATGTAGCGGTTGACGAAGCCTGCGGCGTTGGTTCCCTTCGTGACGGGCGCGAAGCCGTAACCTTCCATGGCGAAGAAATCCACGTGCTTCGGCGTCGCCGTGAGGGTGAAGTCGACCGGTGGCAGATTACCCTGGCGGAAACTGATGAGATGGTTTGGGTCGAGTTGGTGAATCGTGCGCCGGACGTTGTTCCAGTGGCGGCTCATCGAGTCGTCCATGAACCGGCGGTAGGCGGAGACCATCACGCGCCACGGGCCGTCCTCCTTGAATTGCTGGTCGCTCGGCGATGTCGCCCGTCCGTCGATGCGTGGCGCGGACATGCCCCAATCCGCCTCGGCACTGGCGAGGCTACCGTAGCGCTCGTCAATCCAGCGCGCCCAATCGGCGTCCCATCGCTGGCGGTAGGGCGCGGGGTCGGTCCAGCCGAAGGCGTTGTATTTGCCGCCAAATACCCAGCCGGCCGGTTCCCAAATCAGGTCCCAGCCCATGAGCGTCGGGTTTTCCGCGAGCCGCGTCGCGCGGATGAACTCGGCCACGTCTTTTTCCTGGAAATGATACGGTATCATCAGGCCCTGGAAATAATGCGGGTCGTCGGTGATGACGTGCGATTGCACGAAGAGGAATGCGCGGATGTTGTGGTTGCGGCAGCGGCGGAGGAAATCGAGCACCGTCCGGCGGTCGTTCTGATGATGGGCACGGATGGCAACGAAGGTCGCGCCCATCGATTCCAACTGTTGCAGGTCGCGCTCGACGTCTTCGGGATTGTAGAAACCGGGTGTGAGCCAGTGGAACGTATAGTCCTCCTGCTCGAGCGCGATGGAGTGGCGCGGCCAGTAATTGACGCCGACCGGATACCACTTGCGGCCCTCCAGCCAGAAGTCGCCGTCGCGCGCTGTGACGAATGAATCGCGCGGAGCCTTTTCGGTGGACAACACGCCCATCTCGTGCGCGATGGCGTCTATCGTTTTGCCGCTGCGCAGCAACTCGGTTGTCACAACGTAGCTTGGACTGGTGAATTCCTTCGGCCCCCACTCGAATGTGGCCGTCGCAGAGCCACCCGGTTTGACAGTGAGCCTAGATTGCTTCTCGAACACGGCCTTCTTCGCGCCGGCGGCGCAGACGCGGATGCGCACGTGAACGTCCGCTGGCTGGGTTCCATGATTGACTGCCACCGCGCCGAGCCGGACTTTCTCGCCCGGCCAGTATGAGAACTCCTGCGAGCCGGCGTGCGAAAGGAATACGCCGTCGGAAATCCGCCGCGCGACGTCGCCGAAGAAACTCGTGCGGGCGATCTCATTCAACGCGGCCGGGTCGCTGATGGCGCAGACGGAGCAGACGGAGCCTTCTGCCGCGACAGGCTGGCTCGGGATGTTCGCGCCGACGAGACGCCGCACGGCGTCCGTAAACGCCGGCCCTTCCGACAACGGCGCTTGGTGCAGCAACATCCACGCCGCCGTACCGCGCTCGACGCCGTCCTTGTCGCAGGCGCGCACCAGCGGGATCCACCGCCACTTGTAGCCACGCTCGAACCCCTTGCCTTCGGGCCGCGCGTAGCACGACGAGGCGCTTGAAGGCGTTGGCAGCTTCGTGGCTTCAGGACCGAGAATCGCCTGGGTTGGCACGGCCTTGAGCGAGCCGATATTCGTAAGGGGGTAGAGTTTGTAGCCGGGCGACACTGTCTCAATGAGCGGAAACGGATTACGGGACATGTCACCCAGCTTGGGGAACGGCTGCGGCGCGGTGCCAATCTGGTCGATCCAGACGGTGTGCTTGCCATCGGCCACGTAGGGGGTGGTGGTGCGGTCCACCAACTCAAACGAGAGCCGGCGCGCCTTGTACGGATCGGCGTGGCCGCGGACGAGGAAATCCTCCGGACGGAGCACATGATAGGTCCAGTTCCTGTTGATCGAAATGACGGCGATGCCGCGCTGGAGCGGTTCAGTTTCCTCGACCAGCCGCACAGCCAGCCGGGCTGTCTGCCCGTCGCCCTTGACCCAGAAACACAGCAGCCCGCCGGACGTCCCGTTAGCTTGGAGTTTCATGCTCGCGCCCATGCCGGTCGGGGAGCCGCTCTCGTAATCCAACGTGATCTTCAAGCAGCCCTTCGATCCTTCCACGCCGCCCGGCACGATTTCGGCGGCGGAGTATTTCCGGTAGGCGCCGCTTTGTGCCCACTCGGCGGCTTTGCCGGGTGCCTCCGTTTCGAAATTGTAGAGCATCCGGGTCGGCTTCTGGTTCTTCATTGCCTCGCGGACGAACGCGCCGTCCACCCAGCGACCGTCGTGTTTCCATATCGGCTTCTCGAACGGTGGCGTGCCGAGGACCATCAAACTGCCTTTGCCTCCGAGATAGCGAGCCAGCGCGTCGCTTCCCGATGCGGGATAGGCCGTCGCGTTCGGAATGACGTATAGGAAATGCTTCTTTGGCGAGAGAACTTCCGCGTCACAGATCGCTTCCGCTGACAGGAACTGGACGTCGAACTTCTCGCGGCGCAGTGCTTCTGCGATGGCATCGGTTGTTGCGGTGTCAGTTCCCACCGCCGAGTCCTTGATGATGGCGACCTTCCGTCGCCCTTCGTCCGCCTCCGCGGTTATCGCTTCCGATGCGAGCCACACCACAGCGACTGCCGCGATCCCAATCCACAATGAGCGCCACTCGAGAATGCGATTCATGTTTGCATTATGCTCCGTCGAAGTGTCGCTGGTAAATGGACAAGAATCGCATCTCGGTGGATACGGTTAGCGGGAAGATCACTTCACAGGAGTGATGCAGCTTACGGTTGACGGCATAATCGAGACGGAGTTACAATCCCAGACAGTCATGCATCACTGTGCTTTTGACGCAACCAACGATTTGTTTTCTGTCAGTTGGTCCGGGCATGTGACTCCAGATGAAGTCAAGCTGTTCTACCGCGAAGTGCAACAACATCTGCCGGAAATGAAGCCGGGGTTTCGACTTCTGAACGACTTGAGCGACCTGGAATCGATGGATTTCAAGTGTTCGGTTGAGATTCCTCCGATCATGGAACTTTTCAACGCGGCTGGCGTGGCGGTCATCGCGAGGGTCATTCCAAATCGCCGCAAGGACGTCGGGTTTGGCATCATGTCGTTGTTCCACTATCGTCCCGAGGTTCGCACCATGGTGTGTGAGACGCGGGAAGAGGCAGAGAAGGCTCTTCAGAGGTGACTTCTGAACGTCGGGTGCGTCTCCACATTCCCGTGAATGCATTACACGCAGACCCGTCAAGCTCCCGAGGGTGAGAAGCGGGACTGTGTTACTTCGGATTCAGCTTGGTGCTTCACAACGTGAGGTTGTGGATCCTGATTCCTGATCTGTTGGACTTGCCATGGCTGAGGTTCACGTTGACCGGCCCGGCCATCGGCGTATGTTATGCCTCATTGCCAATGGAGAAACCTGGAGTTCTGTTGAGAAGAAAAAGGAACAAGCGCCATGAGAAACGTTCGTTATCTACAGTTGCCGGTCATGGGGATGCTGCTCTTCGCACTTTCGGTTGCGCACGGCGATTGGATGGACTTCTTTAAGAAGTTTACCGGTGCCGCAACGAACAGCACGTCTTCGGTGAGTGACAGTTCAACGAGTACCATCGCGGGGCTGGCTCAGGAGGAGATCGCGCGCGGGCTGAAGGAGGCTCTAAGCAAGGCTGTGCAAAAGGCTGTCACCGACCTCGCCAAGCCTGGCGGCTTTCTCGACAACCTTAACGTCAAGATTCCCATGCCGCCGCAACTTCAACAGGTCGAGAAGGGATTGCGGATGTTGAAGCAGGACAAATACGCGGACGAGTTTGTGGCGACGATGAATCGCGCGGCGGAACGAGCGGTGCCAGAGTCGGCGACGGTGCTGGCAGGGGCCGTCTCGCAGATGTCGCTCGACGACGCACGTGCGATCCTCAAGGGTCAGAACGATGCCGCAACGCAGTACTTCCGCAAGACATGCACACCGCAATTGACCGAGAAGTTCCAGCCGATCGTCGCAAAGGCGACAGCGGAAACGGGTGTCACCGGCGCTTACAAGAACCTTATGGCGAAGGCCGGGCCGCTTGCTGGTTTCATGAACAAAGACGTGACGGACGTTGATGGATACGTCACGCGCAAGACGCTCGATGGGCTGTTCGTCATGGTGGCCGACGAGGAGAAACGCATTCGGGAGAACCCTGCTGCGCGCACGACCGATCTGCTCAAAAAAGTATTTGGAGCCAAGTAACCGCGGGTGTCGTGGGCGGAATCGCATCGTCCGCCGCATCACGCCACGCGCCGTTGGGCGCATGGCATCTGTCACCAAAGTGCCCGGTCAGAATCGGCAACCGACGCTGAGTTGCGGACCGATGGCATCAATCGCGCGGTTCTCGCGCGCCGGCTCGGAGAGGCCTGCGTTTGAGAAATGGACGTATTCAACCATCAGGCGGACAAACCACGAAGCGTTGATGTCATAGCGGATGCCGGTGTTGATTGTAAACTTGAAGTTGAAATCCTGGCCAAGGCCGTACGGGACCGCCGCGGTGGGATAATCCTGTGTATCCGCGAAACCGAAGCCGACCATTGCGCCAACGAATGGCACCACTTTCCAGCCCGGTTGAACGAAATTGTAACGCGGCCCGAAGTCGATGCCTACCATGCGCGATTCCGGCCCGTGGGTGATGGCCATGCCGTAGGCACGGAAAGCAAATTCCGAATTACCACGCCACCAGCCCTCATCTTCCGATGGGTCGTCCAGCTTTAGCGACGCCATGACAGAGGCTGGCACCAGTGTGTAGCCGTCCAGATTGGATGACCGCATGTTGGAAAACAGGACGCCGCTGCCCG
>JBAZIR010000180.1:0-11200 GCA_041651735.1 Verrucomicrobiia bacterium
GAGTTTCGCCGTCAGCGGATAACCCATGTCGGAGCCGTTGCGTTTGCCGTCGGCCCGGAGCACGAACTCGCGCTCGATGTCCCACGTCCGACCGCCGTCACGGCTGAGACAGGCGCGGATGCCCATGGGCGCGCGGCGGTAGCCGTAGATGCACAGCACGCGGCTGTCGCCCAGCGCGAGCAGATGCGCAGGGTAACCCCACATCGGAGTCTTCACCGGCGGGCTCCATGTTTTGGCGCCGTCTTCGGAGACGGATTGGTAGAGATAACCGTGTCGATCCGGATCGGGCCGCATCATCGCCATCACGCGGCCGTCAGGCAGCTCGGCAATCGCCGTCTCGTCGAAACCAATCTCGCCTTCCTTCGCGTCGGACACAGGCTTGGCGATGGTCACCAGGCTCCATGTCTCGCCGTCATCGGCGGAGCGGAGCACGAAACTCGTCGAGTGACTCGCGCCCTTGGGCCGGCCGTAGATCGCGTTCAGCCGCACGCCTGCGCGCGTTACGCACAACGCGGCGGAGTTGTAGCCCATCAGCGACAACCCTGCGGGAGTGGGGACGGGCGTGCGTTTGCCTTTCTCTTCGCCGCCGCGCCGCAGGAAACTGTAAGCGCCGCTCAGATAAGCGACGACGCCGGGCCGCACGTCGCGCACGGTCAGGCCTTGCGCGCGAAACTCCTCCGCGCGTTCCACGGGCACCTCGCGCCAGCCGTAGGCCGTCGCGTAGGTGATGCCGCCGTCGCGCCGCTGAAACAGCGGATTCGTCACGCTCTTCTGCGCCGGTTGCCACGTGCGACCGTCGTCGCGCGATGTGTAGACTGCGCTGCCACCGGTGCTGTCCATGTGCGACCGCCGCACGCGCGTGCCGAAGCTGGTCATGAACGCGCCGTCGGGCAGGCGCATCAGGCTGGGGAAGCACGCATAAACGCCGGCCTTCTTGTAGACAATCCCGTGCTGGACGCCTTCCGTGAGGCGCGCAGCCGGCTCATGCGTGCGATGCCGGACAAACTCCCACAGGGCCTCACCCGTGGCCGCGCTGGACAGGGAGCCGAAACCGACACAGTTGCGACCGTTGTATGCCGGTTTCGACAAGCCCGCAGCCTCGTCAACGACCTGCCGGCCGTCCACCGACAAGCTCACGCGGGTGCCGCGCAGTTCCAGCCGATACGTGTGAAACGCATCGCTTGTGTTCATGGCGTGACTGCGCCCGCTCTGGCCGAACTCGACGCGGTCGGGATGGAACGTCAACGAGGTTTCATTGGCGCCGTCGGCGGCCATCACGATTACGCCGGCCGGGCCGCTGCACGAGCAGACCTTCAGCCGCGCCTCGACCACGCCGCCCAGCGAACGTTCCGCGTGCCATTGGCGGTTGTAGAACCGGAGCTGGCCCTTCGCCGTGCCGCGGTCGCTGATGCGGAGGCAATCGCCTTCGACCGCTGCCGTCGTGTTCGAACCGGGCGACACGCTCCAGGGCCATTCGCCCGACTCCGGCAATGTCGTGCCGCGATAGCACTCGTCCCAATTCTCCGACGTTGCGGCCATCACCGAAGCGGCTGTCAACAAACAAGCAACCACCAGCGTGCGTGAGGGATTCATGGCGTCACCTGCTCCAGGACGAACGGCTCGAACAAACCGTAGCCGACCGTGTCGTAGTCCGCGCCCGGAGGCGGGCAAGGCTTCGGCGCGATCTGGAACATCCGGGGCCACGCACTGCCAAGCGGCTGTTTGCCGTGATGCGGTCCCATCGTGTTTTTCAGCGTGCCGATGACGACAACCTCGACGGCGTTCGCGCCACGCTTGATCTTGTCACTGACGTCGCAGCGCCACGGCGGGCTGACGATGTGGCCTGCGAGCTTGCCGTTGACTAGGACTCTGGCCACGCTGCCATACCACGACGGCAGCGCGACGACATAGCGACCGGCGGGTGAGGCCACGTCGAACGTCTCGCGATACGCCACGCCCGCGCTGAAGAACGGCGCGCCCTGTTCGTTCCAGCGGCCGAGCTTCAGCGGCTGGTCGGGCGCGATGACGAAACCTTTCGCCACCGGCTTGAGCGTGAAATTGCCGAGCACGTAGGCCGGCTCCAGTTCGTGGAAGACCGTCATCGGCGACGCCTTGATGGTGACGACGTTCTCGCCGACGCGCGCCGCCGAGGCGATGGCGATGCGGCCAAACGCCTTGTCGAGCCACCACGCGCCCTTCGCCGCGCGCACCGGCTTGCCGTTGCAGGTGACGGTGTAGAGGTCGGACCGCTCGATGACGATGGCGAGGTCTTTCGGCACCGCGCCCTCGATGGTGAAGCGATAGCTCGCCGCGAAGCCGCTTCCCTCCGGGAACTTCTTCGTGATGATCTCGTCCTTGAACTGCACGGCGCTGTCCCACGGATTGCGATCCATCCCGTTCTTCTGAAACGCGAACTGTTGTGCCTGGTAGAAATAGGCGTTCGTCCGCGTCTCGCCGCCTGCGGTGATGTCCACGACGTCGAGCGTCAGCACATTCGGCGCGACGCGGCGCGCTTGCGGCGGCCCCGCAGCGGCGACGGTTGTGACCTTTTCCGAAACGATCGGCGCGGGCGCGCAGGGTTTCTTCGAGAGGAACAACAACAGGCTGCCTGAAGGCGGCAGCGAGAACGCAGCGCGGACGCCGCTGTCGCGAGTCTCGAAGCGATACGGCGCGCTCTTACCGGTCTGGAGATCCCATTGCTCGACCCCGCGCGCGCGCGACTCGATCACACCGGCCGACGGTGACTCGATGCTCGTGTTGACCAGGAAGAGCAGTTCGCCGTCGTCGAACTGGCGGCGGTGATGGAACAGGATGCCTTTGTCGCCGGCCTGGCGGCCGATGGCGAATCCGTCCGCATCCGCCGCCTTTCGCAACAGTTCCGGCAGTGCGGCAGGCTCGATCTTTTTCCACTTGGCCTGCTGCGCGAGCTTCATGCCGCGCTGCGAGACCGCACCGTCCACGCGAGCGGGCGGCTCGCCGGCACAAAGGACCGCTCCGCCGGCCTTCATGTAGCCGTCGAGCAGCGCCACTGTTTTGCTTTCGAGGTTTTCATTCAATGGCGGCAGCACGACTGTGCTGTAGTCGCGTTTGCCAACGCGCAACGCCGCGCCGCTGACGGACCCGTGATTGGCCAGCACGTCTTCGCAGCCAAGATCGTATTCAACCTGCGCCACTTCGAGGGACATCAGCAGGTTGAAGAACGCGTCGCCGAGTTCCTTCAACCGCGCCTCGTCGCCCTGGCTCATCCACGCGGTGGTCGTCGGCACGATGACCAACACGCGGTTGATCTGCTCGCCCTGTGTGAGCGCCGCCGTCAGCCGCGCGAAATAACCGGCCGAGACATGATACGCCTGCCACCACGGCTCGTGATACGAGAACGATTGCGGATGGTCACGTTTGCGCGCGCCGCGAATCGTGACGTAGGAGAGATGCTCATCGAGCGTGTTGACGCCGAGCACCTCCAGCCAGTCGCCGATGCGCTTCATATCCTCGAAGCGCAGGTCCCATCCGCCGGCGCCGTAGAGTTCCACGAGCGTGCGCTTGCGGCCGAGCTGGTTGGCGAGGCTGGCGACCTCGCGGCAGGCGCGGACGTTGCCGAACTGGGCGTGCGTGTCCTCGCGGTATTGGTTCATCAGGATGTCGATGCCGGGGCGTTGTTGCCACGCTGCCATCGCCATATTATCGGTGACGCCAACGCAGCGCGGCCAGTCGTGCTCCCAGTAGTGGCCGGTGAACTCCAGCCCGTTCTTGGCGCAATACTCGTAATACGGCTTCGCCCATCGCTCGATGAAGAGGCTCAGCAGCGTCGCATAGAAATTGTGGCGCACCTTTTTCCAGTCACCGACCGGTTGGCTGAGGCTGGCCAGGTTCTCCAGGAGGCTGTAGCCCCAGCGTTTCTGGAACTGCTGCGGCAAATCTTCCGTCCACGGCAGTCCGCCGGCGGGGCGGATTTCCGGTTCATCGGTGAATGAGCCGGGCACGCGCTTGCCAAACTGGCTGCCGATCTCGCGCCGATACGCTTCGAGCGTGACGTTGAGGAACTTCTCCGTGACGCCGGGATAGAGCAGGTCCACGTAAGTCCGCCCGCCGTGCCACGGTCGCGCGTCCGAGCGCTTGATGGCTGCGGTAACGTAGCGGCCCGCCGGCAGCGCCGCGCCCGCGCGAACCTTCGCGGTCACGTTCTCGGCCTTGTCTCCGGCCAACTGGAAGACCGCGATGAGGTCGTCGGTCCATTGCGGCGGCTTTTTCAGTTCGCGCAGGTGCAGGCCGCGACCGCGTGATTCCGGCATCAGTTCCGGCACCCAGCCTCCGGCAAAGCCCGACGGGTAGGAATTCTCGTCGTAGATCCAGACATTCATGTCGAGCCGCTCCGCCTCGCGAAGCGCGACCTTCCAAAGCCGGAACCATTCCGGCGACAGATAGGGCGTCATCAAGCCCGGCCGCGGATGCAGGAACACCTGCTTGACCTGCTGGCCGGCGAGGTCGCGCATTGTCTCGACCACCTGCCGCTCGGTCATCATGTCGTTCCAGACCCAGAGCGGCGCGTCGGCGTACTCGCGCGTCGGTTTGGCGAATAGTGTTCGCGCTTCCGTGGAGTCCCCGGCTTCGGCTTGGAACGTGAACGCGAGCAGCAGGAGAGTGGCGGCGCGAAGAAGAAGAGATGCAGAAGTTTTCATATTGAGACCTCGCTGACATAGTCGCCAACGCGCCGGCCAAGGCAAGAGCAAATCAACGGCGATGTGGCCAGGACTACGGTTACTCGGCGATCAACTCAACGCCGCAGATCAACGGCGGCTTTGAGCTGCGCGGGACGAACTCCATCTCCAACGCCTCGGTAGCCTTGATGCCGCGAAACTCGCGGACAATGCCGCGGCGGGCGCCGCCAGCCTGCTTGAGGATGTCGAGCGACGATAGAACTTCCCGTCCCTGAAGCTTCACGTCGAAGACACGCTGGCCCGTGCGAATTTCCTCCGGCTCCGCGAACACCAGCCGCACCGTGAAGGCGCGTTCGGCGGGCGCAACCGTCTGGCGCGATTTCCGCAGCAATGGCGGCAGTTCGCGGCCCCAATTGAAGTTGATCTGGGGGTCCACCTGTACCAAGCCCGGCCCGCTGGGCTTGGTGCTGGCAAAATAGACACCCGCCACGCCATTGCGCCGGCCGTCCGGCGTGAACAGGCAGTTCGACGGAATCGCCGCCCGGGTGCGCGAGGGACTGCTCCAGTTCAGTTCGACTTGCGCGTCATTGGTAGTGTGCGAATACTCGACCACCAGCGTGTATTTCCGTCCGGCTTCGAGGAACAATCTGCCGGTGGCTTTGCGCGGCATCGTGGAGAGTTTCAGGCGGCTGGTGTCCAGGATGGGAAATCCCTCGACCCAGACGCGCACAGTGTCATCGCTGAGGATATCGAACGTGTTCGTCTCACTCGCGTCGGTCTGCACGAAACCGGTCCATCGCGCGCTAAAACTCGCGGACGGCGCGTTGGTGGCGCGGGCCGTCGTCTCAATGCGCACCGAGCGCACGCCCTGGATGCCCGACGCGAACACCCAAGGCCAGCCCACGCCGCCTTTCATCCAGAGCGCATGCCGGTAGAACGGTCGCGCATCGGCGGGAGTGACCTGCACCCGCACGTCCGGTGACGGCCCGCCGACGCTGGGCCAGTCAAGCCAGAGCGTGCCGTCGCGTGTCATGCGATCACCGGGCGCGCCGAAGTTGATGCCGACGCGCTGGATGGGCCCGTCCTCAGCCACACCGCCCCAAGCGCTCCATTGCTCGAAGCTCTCCGGCATCGGAACCAGCGCGAGCGAGGTGAAGACCGGATAGTTGCAGGTGCAGTTGCCCGTCCACGACGGTACGCTGAGCACGCCGCAGGCGGGCACCATGTTGTTGCGGCAGCCGGAACGAAGGCCGCTGATGTTGATGGTGCCGCTCTCGCTGCGCTTGTCGTAGAACGCCGCCGTGCCGGAACGCAGTGTGATGAGGTTGCCGTAGTCGGCGCCGACGAGATCGCAGCCGTAGGTTTTTACATACTCGCGCGCTTCCTCTCGGCCTGTGATCGGGTTGCGGCGGGCGAGCGGCAGCGGCCCGGCGGGCGCGGTCTTGGACGCGGCTTTCGGGCCGTGCTCCAGAGCCCGGCCGGTATAAACATCGCTGAACGCCGCTGCGTGTGTCTGCTCGTTGAACTTCCTCAACATGTCCGCGTAGCTCTGCGCGGCCGGCTTGGCGCCATACGGTTCGGTGACCAGATAGCTTATCACGCCGTCCTCGACGGTGATGTAAGCGGGCAAGCCGCGACCCGATTCCGTCGAGACACCTTTGTAGAAAAGCTTGTGATGGTGGAACGTGTCGCCGAACCACAACAGGCCCAACGGCGCGCGCACGAGCGCGTCGAAGTTCGGCTGGCCGGTGTAGTTTGCCGCGCTGGGCAGCGGTCCCGCCCGCACCACGAGGGTCCAGTCGCCTTCGTGCCGCAACTGTGCGCCGGCCAGTTTCGCGATCTTCTCACGCGGCAACTGCGTTGTCTTCACGCACAACGTGCCGCCGTAGGGCCGCAGCGCCGCAAAGGCTACTTCGAGGAAGTTCTCACTCGCCGCGGAGGGTTCTTCGCAGACGATGAGATTCGCGAGATACGGCGGCAACCCAAACGCCGCCGGCTCCCCGACGTGAGCGGCAATCTTCCCGCCATAGAGTCCCGCCGCGTCCAGTCGCTGCCGAAACGCGGCGACTTTCTTCGCGTCGCGATCCACCGCGACGACGCGCAGCTTTGACTGCGCCGCCAATTCTCCGGCGAGCTTGCCGTCGCCCAAGCCCAACACCAACGCGTAGCCTTCGCTCTGTCCGCTCAGTCGCAGCAACGCGCGCGCGCCCTCGCCCGGCTCGACCGCCCGCGTCTGTGTCGCATATCGCGCAGGCTGGATCTGTTTCTTGCCGAAGCAGTAGATGCGACCCTCGCGGGTGATGACAAACAACCGGCCATTTGCCGCGAGCATGGTATGGATGGTTCCCTCGACGCCGGGAAAACCGTCGCGGAAACGGAAGTCACGCGAGCCGGCACGAATCGCGCCCGCCACACCTTCTTTCACACGGTAGGATTCCTTGCCGATGGTGACAGTCTCCTGCACCGCGTCGCCGGCATCCCTGCGGCGACCGATCTGCCCGACGGTCTGCAATCCCCCATCGTGCATCTCCGCGTCAATCTCCGGGTCAACACAGAGCCGGCCGTCAGCGTCACTCGACAAGAACCATCCGCCCGTCTGGCTGTCCTGGCGGCCATGGCCGAAATCAAACGACAGCAGTTTGCCCGTTGCCGGATCGAGAAACGCAGGAAAAGCGCGGCTGCTCGGCACCACCAGCCGCCCTTGATTGATCAGGAGATAACCCTGTGGCGACGGCCCTCCAAAGGACAACGCACCGTGCGGATGCACCAGATACAACGAACCCATGCTGTCGTTGACCCACAGTGTGCGGCCGGTCCGCGCGTCGAGTGCGTGGATAAAGATGCCCTCGAACGGCCAGACGCCCGCCGCGAAATACACGCGCCCGCCGTCGAGCACCGGCCCGCCGCGCGCGGGCCAGACCGAGATCAGCCGCTCGTTGCCGAGCGCCTTGCGGTTCGAAGGCGCGCCGCGGACTTTCCACAACAACTTCCCGGACGCCGCATCGAGGCAATAGAGACGACCATCGTCGCAGGAAAAATAGAGTTTCCGTTCCCAAGCCACCGGCGCGAACCGCACCGGGCCATCGGCGTAAAACCGCCACTTCTCCGCGCCGGTCTCAGCATCCAGCGCCGTGACGCTGTCGTTGCGCGAGGAGGCCACGAACATCGTCCGGCCCATCACGATCGGCTCGTAGCCGAGATCGAACTGCACCCGTTCCTGCCGCACTTGCCAGAACGCCGGTTTCAGCGGCGGATACTCCCGCACCCACTGCAAGTGCAGTTCTTCCGGCAGCGCCTCGCCGGAGCTTGCCGTCCTTCCCGCGTCGCATCGCCACATGGGCCAGTCGGCCGCCGGGAGGTTCGCCGGCACCAACAACGCCAGCACGAGGAGGAATCGAAATCGCGAGTTCATGGTTTTTCCAAAATCAACTCCACGCCGCAAAGCACCGGGCCGAGGTCGGAAGTCGGGGAGGGTTGGAGCTTCACTTCGAGTTGTGGACTCAAGGACACGTTCTTGAATTCCTTGACCACACCGCGATTGGCGGCGCCGGCGGCTCTGACGATGTCGAAGTTCTTCAGCACCGGCTGGCCTTGCAGCAGCACGTCGAAGACGCGCCGGCCGGGCGCGGCGTTGTCCGGCTCCATGAAGTAGAGGCGGACGGTATAGCGCGCGGATGGCAATGACGCAGGACTCGCAGCGGACGCCGTCGCCGTTTCGGTCCGCGTCCCGGCGGCAACGGCCGCGCCCGCCGCTTTGTTCTTGCCCGAATCCTTATCGCCTTCGTCCTCGTCCTTTGACGCGGCGGGCGCGGCTGGCAGCGGCGACTTCAGCGTCTGCGGCGTGATGACGATGGACTGGATGTCGCGCAGGCCGGATGCGAAAACCCACGCAGGGCCGTCACCGGAAACGGCGCTCGTGTGACGACGGAAGATGTTGGTGGAGGAACCCGTGATGGTCACAGGCAGTTGCGGAGAGATGCTGCCGGTGGAGGGATATTCGAGCCAGAGCGTGCCGTCGTTTGCCACGTGGTCGCCGGGCGCGCCGAGGTTGATGCCGACGCGCGCGATGCGTGTGCCTTCGGGCGCGTCGAAGCCGGCGAAATTGTAGGTCCACATCTCGGCCTCGGGCATGGACACGAGCGCGAGCGAGGTCTGGTTCTGATATGGGCAACTGCACGTGCGGGTGTAGTCGGGGGCGTTGAGGACGCCGTTGGCGACAATGAGGTTGGCGCTGCAACCGGACTTGAAGCCGCCGAGGTTGCCGGTGCCCGCGTGGGTTTGCAGGTCGTAAAATCCGGCAGCGCCGGAACGGAACGTCATCAGGTTCTCCGCCGCAATCGGCGTGTTGCAGCCGTAGGTGCGATAGATTCGCCAAGGTTGCGGCTCGCCGGTGAGCGGGTTTGTGATGAGGTGCGGCTTGCCGTCGAGCAGACTGTAGGCGCCGGCGGATTGTTTGTAGGAGGTCGGCGTGGTGATGATGAGGTCGTGGTGGAGAATGCACGGGCCGGTGTATTTGAGCGCGGTGTTTCGCCACACCTCGCTGCCGTCCTTGGCGCGAAGCATCGCCATGCCCTCCTTTGCCTCGTCCTTCAAGCGATCGCTGGCGCTTGCGCCAGCCTGAAGCAGGAGGTCGCGTTCCTTCGAGTAACTCAGCCATGAGCCGAAGATGTCCTTCGTGTTTTCCCACAGCAGTTTCCCGGAGCGCAGGTCAAAGGCGGCGATGCGGTAGCTCGCCGCGACCTTCTCGCCGCGCGCGGCGGCCTTCAGTTCTGCGCTGCGCGGCAGCCGGTCGAGGCAATAAACGCGCCCGCTGCCGGCAACGATGCCGTTGTGGACAAAACTGTGGCGCGCGTCAGCCCGCCAGAGTAGCGCGCCGGTGTGCCGGTTGAACGCGGCCAGTCCGCGGCTGGCAGCGAAGTCGCTGATGGCGGCGAGGAAATCAAGGCCCGGCGACGGGAATCGCTTGTTGAAGCGGGCGAAGTCGGCGCCGCCAAGCAACACGTCGCCGCAGACGCCGATGTAACCCCAGTCGCCACCGGGCATCGGGATCGTCTGCAGAATCGCGCCGCTGGCCGCATCGAGGACCGCACAGTGGTTGCTGACGGCGATATAGACCTTGTCCTCCGTCGCGACGAAGTTCGAGCCGCGCGCATTGGCGCCGGGCATGTGGCGCTGGCTGTAGAGCGTCGTCAGGGAATTCGCGAGATGCGTGTTGTCGTGATAGACGCCGGAGGTGTTGAGGCCGGGGACGACTGTTTTCCACAACACGCGCCCGGTATAAACGTCGCGCGCGCTCAAGCAGTCCATGCCTTCGATGAACAACCGGCCGCCGATGACCTGCTCGGACGGGCCGTGGCCGTGGCGCGGCAGCACGTCCATGTGCGTGTTGCCGCCGAACCACAACAAGCCGACCGGCAGCTTCAGTACGCTGTCGTCGGACTTCACCGTGTTGGCGACATCGCCATATTGGTGGGTCCAATCCGCCGCCCCCGGCAACGCTCCCTCGCGCACCACGCACACGGCGTTGGCGAAGGTTTTCACTTTCGCCTTGGGCATGTCGGCGGCAGCGACACTCTTCGCGCCGGCAATCCACAGCGAGCCGCCGTAAGGCCGCAACGATTCATAAACCTTTCGCAGCGTCGCTGGAGCCAACGGGCTTTCAAGCACAATGAGACTGGCGATATAAGGTGGCGCGCCAAATGCATCCGGTTTCGCCGCCAGCAATGCGACGCGTTTGCCATAGAGGCCCGCCGCGTCCAACTGTCGGCGCAAGCGGTCCACTTTTGCGGCATCGGCATCCACGCCGATGAGATGCAGTTTTGATTCCGCTGCCAGCGCCGCGATCAACCGGCCGTCGCCCAGGCCCAGCACGAACGCGTAGCCTTCGCGCGCGCCGGTCCGCTCGATGATTTCGCGAGCCTGTTCCTGCACGGAAGATGGAACAGCATCTGCCGGCGTGGTGGTTGCTGACGCCAACGCAGCCGGAGGTCGCGTTCCACCTTCGGATGAACCGAAGGCCATGATGCGGCCTTCGAGCGTCACTGCGAAGAGCATCCCGTTGGCGGCGAGCAGGCGGCGCACGGTTCCCTGGACGGGCAGCGACCACACAACGGCTGCCTTGCCGCCTTTCTTCGGGATCTCAATGGCCACGATAGTGTTCGAGCCGGCGGCGTATAGCCTGTCGCCGGCACGAATGAGGTCGCCGGAACCATCGGCTTGAATCTCCCACTGCAACGACTTGTCCGCCTTCCACGCCTGAATGACTTTGACGGACGCGCCATCCGGAGCGCTCTGCCTGGCGCGGCTTACGAGCGTCTCGGCAAGCTGGACCTTCTTTGCCGCGGAGCTTTCCGCTATTGCTGCGCGTTTGATGGCGCTGGCGTCAGCCATGTCATGGGCGTCAGCGAGATCGTTCCTGGCTTTGATGTGGGCTTGACGTGCCGTTTCAAGTTTCAACTCTGCCTCCGCGCGCGCGGCGAAGTTCGTGGAGCAACTCGCGGCGCCATAGATGTGCGTATGGCCCAACACCGGTTCATCGACCGTGA
>JBAZIR010000181.1:0-11179 GCA_041651735.1 Verrucomicrobiia bacterium
GCGGCATGCGGTTGGCGTAGTCGCTGTACGACTCGAGATTCTCGCACCATGACTTGCCCCAAAACGAGCGGGCGATGGTTCTGCCTTCGATCCGGACCGGCGATAGGGTCTGGCCTTTCTTGGTCAGCTTGGCGGCTTCTTTTTCGGACTGCCGGCGCCTCTCGGCCACAGAGACATACGGCGCAAATCCCCCGTAGCCATAGCCCCAGCTTGACGATCTTCCTCGACTGTACCAGCTCATATATTGTTCCTCGTGTAGCGGCTACTCCACTTCCGCGGCCCGGCTGATATCCAGCGAAACGAACCGCATCAGATCCTGGTTGCTCATCTCGGTCAGCAGCTTCGCGGCGTCTTCGCCGCCCAGCACCTCGTCGGCAAGCCGCGTCTTGCTCTCGATCATCTCATCGATGCGCTCTTCCAGCGTGCCGCGGCAGAGAAACTTATGGACGAGCACATTCTTCTTCTGGCCGATGCGGAACGCGCGATCCGTAGCCTGGTTCTCCACGGCCGGGTTCCACCACCGGTCGAAGTGGATCACATGCGACGCCTCGGTCAGGTTCAGCCCGGAACCGCCGGCCTTGACTGTCAGCACAAAAAACGGCGGCCCGTTCTCGGCTTGAAATGACTCTACCAAGCGCCGCCGTTCCTTGACCGGTGTGCCGCCATGCAAGACCAGTCCCGCCCGCCCGAAAATCGTTGCCAGGAATTCGAGCAGCGGCGAAGTCATCTCCTGGAACTGGGTAAACACCAGCACCTTCTCCTGGCGGGCGGCGATTTCCTCGGCGAGCGGGCGCAGGCGCTGAAACTTGCCGCTGTCGGCCTCCGCGAACCCGCCGTCCCGCAACCAGTGCGACGGATGATTGCATAGCTGTTTGAATCGCATCAAGTAGGCCAGCACCAGGCCCCGGCGCTGGATGCCGTCCGCAGTCGCCACGGCTTCGGCCAGCTCGTGCACCGTCTGCTCGTAGAGAGCCGCCTGCTTGGGCGCCAGCCCGCACCAGGCCTTGACCTCCGTCTTCTCTGGCAGATCGGCAATCACGCGCTTGTCGGTCTTCATCCGGCGCAGGACATACGGTGTGGCAAGCGCGCGCAGCGCGCCCAACCCGCCGCCATCCTGCGAGCGCGCCTTGATGAACTGCGCGAACTGGCGGGCGGACCCGAACAGCCCCGGGTTGAGAAAATCAAAGATCGACCACAAATCCCCCAGCCTGTTTTCCACCGGCGTGCCGGTTAGCACCAGGCGCTGACGGGCCATCAACTCCTTGACGGCGCGCGTCTGGCGCGCGGACGGGTTCTTGATCGCCTGCGCCTCGTCCAAGGCGACGATGTCCCACGGCTGCCGCCGCCAGGACTCCATGCGCGCGACCATTCCGTATGTCGTCAGAACCAGGTCGTATCCAGCCACAGCCTGCTTGGGGTCTTTTTGAGCAATCTTCCAATCATCGGGCGACAGATCGGAGGGGTGCAGAATGCGGAAGGTGAGCGATGGTGCAAACCGCTGAATCTCCGCCCGCCAATTGGCCAGCAGCGACGCCGGCGCCACCAGAAGACTTGGTTCCGTCGCGGCGCGCTCGGCCTTGCGCGCCAAAAGGAGCGCAAGCACCTGGATGGTCTTGCCCAAACCCATATCGTCGGCCAGGCAGGCGCCAAGCCGCAGTTCCGTCATGAAGCGCAGCCAACTGACGCCGGTCTTCTGGTACGGCCGCAATTCGGCCTGTAGTGCAGGAATGCTGGCGGCGGCCTCCAGCTGCGAGGGATCGCGCAGCCGCGCCAGCGTGGCCTCCAGCCAGTCGCCCGCCTTGATGCCGCTCCATTCTGCTGTCGCGGCCGCCTCGCCCGCGGCCGCCTGCCCGTCGTTGGCCGACATGCCAGACAGCATGCGCATGGCATCGGCGAAGGTGACGCCACCGCCAGCCACGCGTTCCGCCTTCTTCCAGTTCTCCAGCGCCGCCTTGAGCTTCTCCGGGTCCGCCTCAACCCAGCGGCCCCGGATCAACACGAGCCCGCCAGCAGAGACCATGAGTGTCTTCCACTCCGTGTCCGTCAACGGCTCGCCATCCAAGCTCTTCGCGACTCTGAAATCCAGGAGCGAACTTGTGCCGCATCCTTTTCCAGGCATGTTGCCAACACGCACGCTCACCTGCGCCCGCGGAGGGCGTCCGCCACGCCATAGGTCCGGCATCCGCACCACCACACCGCTCGCGTCGAGGGCCTGCGCGTCCTTCAGAAACCGGTACGCCTGGGAAGGGGTCCAAGCCAGGGGCTTGAAAAGCGCGCCGGTTTCCACGAGTTCCCGGGCCAGCGGGCTTATCTCTGCCGCCGCATGTACGGGTGCGAGCAGGCGCAGCAACGCCGCCTTGTTGCGTTCACCCGCGTACTCATCCAGCGCCTCCGCCAAGGGCCGATACTGTACCCGGCCCTGGCCCGAGACGCCCGACGCATACGTGGCGAGGAAGGCGAACGGGTAATCAAGGTTCTTGCGGTTCTCGGCGAGATGGAAGCAGACCCGCCCCACCATGCGCCAGACCGGATTCAACGACTTCAGGTATTCGACCGGGCCGCCTGCGTGCGTGGCGGCATTCACCCGCGCCTGCGCATCCAGCAAGCTCCAAAGGCCGGCCAGCGCCTCGACATTCAGATACTCCCCGCCCCTGATGGGCGGCAGCCGTTCCAGCCACAAGCGCCATTCATCCTCCGCCACGGGTGGAACAGGCAAGATCTCCGTGGCACCGGGGGCTACCCCGTGACAGAACCGCGACAGATAGAGGCGTGCGTACTCCCGCCAGAACGCAACCGCAGCCGGCAAGGGCGTGTCCAACTCCCGCGAGGCCAGGTGCAATAGCCCCTGAGCCGCGCCCTGCGCAAAGGCTGCGCTTACTCGCTGCGCGGCGCTTGCGTCCGGCCACGCTTCCTCGCCGTCAACAGCATCCCAATACAAATGGCCATGCGGATTAACCGCAAGCGTTGGCATTGGGTTTTCTGCCGTCATGGAGGGCATGAATGGATAGGGATAGAGGGATAGAAATTAGCGATAGGGATTCTGATTTGAAGCCACCGGCGTGGAGGAACCGGTTGTCTGTCTGTCCACCGCCCTGCGGGCGCAGCCCGCCAAGGCGGTGGACAGACACAAAGGTTCCACCGGGAAAGAATTCCCGCTCGGCGCGTTGCGCTGGCTCCATCGTTACCGGTACCGATCTCACGCCGGTATTTTCGCTGTCCGCCCGGCCTGCGCAAGCACAAACATCCCCTGCCCGCAGCGTTGACTTGGCGCGCGATTTGTCGCATGAGGATGGCGGCCGTTGTCTTGCTGGCCACGCGTGACAACACAACCGACACAGCCCCATGCTGCCGCCGCTCCACTGGAGCGTGGCCTCGGTCTCCTGCAGTCCATCGCGCTGAACGTCAACAACATGGTCGGCATCGGGCCGTTCATCACCATCCCGCTATTCATCGCTTCGATGCAGGGGCCCCAGGCGATGATTGGCTGGGTGGTCGCTGCGTTGCTGGTGCTCTGCGATGGTTTGGTTTGGAGCGAACTCGGCGCGGCCCTGCCCGGCAGTGGCGGCACGTATCATTTCCTGCGCGAGGCCTTTCGACCGTATCGCTGGGGACGATTGATGCCGTTCCTATTCATCTGGCAGTTCCTGATCAGCGGCACTCTGGAAATGGCGTCCGGCTATATCGGCGCGGTGGGCTACCTGAAATACGCGTTTCCAAATCTCCAGCCGACATTTGAGGCATGGGGCGTGCCCCTGGGCTGGAACGCGCTCGGTGCCGCGGCGTGCGCAGGCACCGTGCTGATGCTAAGCCGACGGATTCAGGTGGTCGGCTGGCTGGGCGTGGCGTTGGCAGCGGGCACGATCGTAACGGTGGTGACGGTCATCGGGGCGGGGCTGACGCATTTCAACCCGTCGTTGCTCCAGCCGCCGCCCGATGCGTTCCACGTCAACCTCGCGTTTCTCGTCGGCCTTGGTGGCGCGATGCGCATCGCCATCTATGATTTCTTTGGCTACTACAACATCTGCCATCTCGGCGATGAGGTGCGCGACCCGGCCCGGACCATCCCGCGCGCCATCATGATCTCCGTGCTCCTGGTCGGCGCGCTCTACCTGACGATGAACCTCTCCATCATCGCCGTCGTTCCCTGGCAGGAGGCGATGAAGTCCGAAAACGTTGCCGCGCTGTTCATGGAACGATTGTTCGGCCGCCACGTCGCGGTGGCGTTCACAGGTCTGATCGTCTGGACGGCGATGGCGTGCAACTTCGCCATCACGCTGGGTTACTCACGCATCCCGTATGCGGCGGCGCGCGAAGGAGATTTTTTCAGTGTGTTTGGCCGAGTGCATCCGCAAGAGCATTATCCACGCGTATCACTCTGGGCCATCGGCGGGCTGACGGCCGTGTTCTGTTTTCTGCCGCTGCAACACGTGATCGACGCAGCCGTGACCGTGCGCATCCTGGTGCAGTTCGTTGGCCAAATCGTGGCGCTGCACATCCTGCGCACGAAGAGACCCGATGTGCCGCTGCCGTTCCGGATGTGGCTCTATCCGATTCCGTCGCTGGCAGCACTGGCTGGCTGGGTTTTCCTCTGGGCCAGCTCGGGCTGGACGCTTATACTGGCGGGAGTGGGTGTGATCGGCTCGGGCTGCGCGGTGTTTTTCGTCTGGCAGACAATCGCCAAGCGCCGACTGCCCGCGACGACGGCATTGGAATGAAGAGCGCCACCACCTCCGGTTGGAAAGGACAAGCCATGACAACAACGATTCATCAACCGATTCGCCGGCGCTTCCTGCGTGCTGTTTGGCTGGCGCGCCTTCCAGACTGTGATTGAACGCGTTCGACAACACTTCGGCGACCGCGTGGTTTGGATGCGCCCCAGCGACATCACCCATCGCTATCACACTGCGGGCGGCTGGGGTTTCATCGACCCGATAGGATGACGCAACCGGCCGATTTCACACCCGCTCCGCCACCAAGACGGCTGCTTTCCATCTCCCATTTTCTGTTTGACGCTTCACAACATCGGCGTAGGGTGCATGGCATAGACACGGGAGACAACCATGAAGACCACCTGCTGCATTGTCATCGCTCTCATTGCCACCCTTGCCGCCGACGCCACAGCCCAAACGCCCTCCAAACTGACGCCGCAATCGGTCCTCTCGCTGCGAGGCGTGGCGCAGGAGGTGGAACAGAACTGCACCACCTTTTACGACAAGCTCCGCTGGGTCCAGATGCGCACCGCAGACCAAAGCCGTGCCCTGACCGCCGCGCTCCATCTCCGTGACGCGGCGCGCAAGTTTGCCGGCGCAACCACATCCGAGCGCTGGCCGCGGCCGGACTGGCTTCGGTATTGCAGCGAGCGCCTGCTCAACGCGTGGGTCGAGGAGGAACAGTACTTTCCCTCCCTCGGAGCGTCGCCGGTGATACTGGAATTGTGGGCACACACCCAGGACTCGCTCGTGACGCTCTACAGAACCGCGGAGCCGATTATGGGCAGGCCCTTGGGCGTGCAATTGCCACAAGCGCTTGCTGCTGGCGCACCCAGGCCGACAACACAGCCCTGACGCGAACGGGAAGGGGCGCGCGAGTCTCACCGTTTTCTGACAGGCGCATGCCCACCATCTCTGGCGGATGGGTACAGCGAAAATTGGGGCTTGTCCCGTCTGAGACGAGAACTTACGTTGACTGACCATGAGCAATGATCCGAATCCCCGTACCACGCCAAACCAGCCTGTTCCCATCAGGCAAGGTGTCCTGACCTCCTTCACTGAGACTTTTGGCGTCAGTCGCGGGGCGATGCTCAGCGCAGCCCTCCTGATTCTCGTGGTCATGGTCTGCGGCATCTTCTGGTTTCTTCACTCCGCACCGCCCAAGACTGTCATCATCACTACCGGTCCGGAAGGCAGTGTCTTCCAGACCAATGCCGTCAAATACGCCCGCATCCTTGCGCGCAACGGTGTGACGATGAAAATCCTCACCTCGCAAGGCTCGCAAGAGAACCTCCTCCGGCTCAACGACCACGCCTTCCATGTGGACGTCGGCTTCGTTCAGGGCGGAATGACCAACGGAGTCACCATCAACAACCTTGTCTCGCTGGGCAGCATCGCCTATCAGCCGCTGCTGATTTTCTATCGCAGCGACAAACCAGTGGAACTGCTCGCCGGTTTCAAAGGCAAGCGCCTCGCCGTCGGCCAGCCCGGCAGCGGCACCCGCTCTCTTGCCATGACGTTGCTTCAAACCAACGGCGTCAGCGCCGCCACCGCCACGATCCTCGACCTGGCTCCGGCAGAAGCCTCCAAGGCGTTGCTCGACGGCAAGGCCGATGCCGTTTTCCTGATGGGCGAGTCCGCCTCGGTAGGCATCATGCGCACGCTGTTCCGCACGCCCGGCATCCATATCTACAACTTCAAACAAGCCGTCGCCTACATCCGGCGCTTCACTTACCTGAACATACTCCCGTTTCCGATGGGCTCCATTGACCTCGGCAACAACTTCCCGCCATACGACGCCAACCTGGTCGGTCCCACCGTCGAACTGATCGCCCGCAACACGCTCCATCCGGCCATCTCTGATCTGCTCTTGGAGGCTGCGCGCGAAGTCCACGGCCGCTCCACCATTCTGCAACGCCGCGGCGAGTTCCCCGCGCCGTTGGAACACGACTTTCCCATCAGCGAAGACGCGGCCCGGTTCTACAAGTCCGGCAAGAGTTTCCTCTACCGCTACCTTCCCTACTGGTTGGCCGGCGTCGTCAACCGCGTCGTCATGGTCTTCGTGCCGATGATCGTCGTCCTGGTGCCCGGCCTGCGAACCATCCCCAAAATCTACCGTTGGCGCATCCGCACCCAGATCTGCCGTTGGTATCGCGCCTTGCTGGCGCTGGAGCGCGAACTGTCCTCACAAACCCCGGCCAGCAAACGCGCGGACATGATCAAGCGTCTCGATGAAATCGAACGCACCGTCCACAACATGAAAGTGCCCGCTTCATTCGCCGACCAATTCTACGGTCTCCGCGGCCATATTAATTTTGTTCGAATACAGTTGCAGGAAAACATCAATTCGACCGAACGACGTGCCTGAGGCGTGGCGCGGCTAACCGTTGCCAACGATCTTCGTCTTCAACGCCCCAGATACGACATTGGCACGTCCAATTGTTCGCGGGTCGCAACGACATCGAGATGGAAGCTCCTCATCTCTTCGGAAGCCGTGCGGTCGTCGTGCACATCACTGCGATCTCCCCCATCATCCGTGTCATCACCGTTTTTTGAAATAAGGATCACAAGAAAGCCCAGGACCAAAAAGCCGAGGACTGTTTTGACCTCGCGGCAGCACTCCTTCTCTCGGGAAGGTTGCCCCCCCACTTATCGGTAAAGCGCGATCTCCAAGGAGTGGAATGCACACGACGCCTTCTTCGCGTCGAGATTTCGGATATCTACTTTGTTACAGCCCGGGATCAGCGCGTCGAGCGGAACCGTATAGAACTTGAGCTTCTCGTGAGTCGGATAGCAGACGTTCTGCGCCAACGGCGGGAACAGCTCAGTGTCCTCGTGCTCACAGGGTTTGAGGAGTGCCCCATTTAGCCGAACGGCGATCCGCACATTTGCGCAACTCTCCTTCGTCTCGATTCTCAGCACGGCCCGTTGAAATGCGACCTTCTTCGTATCATCGGGAATAATCAGATGAACCGTCTTTTCATTCTTTGCCGGAAAGGTGCCAAAACTGGGAGTGATAACGTAATCTTTGGGCATGGTCTTGAGATACTCGACATCCGTGATCCGTTTCAGTCCTTCGGTCATGGGAAGTCGCAGCTTGTCCGGGACGTAGTCGTAGTTGAACAGACACAACCCATCCACGCCTCGGGTCCAGAGATTCAGCGCCGAAGCGCGGTAGGCTGGAATCGTTGTGAAGCGGCAGGCGGCATCGCCACGATAGCCCGTTATGAAGTTCATTTCGCCGTAGATTTTCGCCCGCTTCGTGTTGGCCTTGAAATCTTCAATGCCCAACTCCATGGTATGAATGAAGAACGAAGACACGTTAATCATGTCGACCAATCCCGCCGCGTCCCAACCAGGCACGTCGAGCCCGATCTTTTGGCAATCGGCGACCGTCCGGGGCACCCGCACGCACAGCTTCAGCGACTTGCCTCGCTGCTGTCCGATGCGGTCCATCATCTCCCTGACCCGCTTCACAAACGCAGTCATTACAGGGGCGCCTTGTGCAACGTCGGCATCGTGAAAATACCGCGGCGAACGTTCGAAATCGAGTTCGACTCCGTCGACGTCGTAGTTGGTGCATAGTTCTTGAAGGATCGAGAAATAGTATTCCCGCACCGGCGGAAGCATGTAGTTGAAGTACCGTTTCTTGTCCGAAAAGTAATCCGGCGCACCATCTGAATTGCCCAACCAATATTCGGGATGATTACGCCAGACGTCGTTGTGGGTGGGCCAGTTGGTATCGTCGAGGTGATGGTGGTCGTTCATACGGTAGGAAACGAAGAAATCTTTCCCGCACCTTCGGCAAGCATCGAGCGTGTCTTTCACCGGATCGCCGCCCGAATGAAGGTATCGCATGGCGTAATCCCACGAGGGGAACTTCTTACTCAGCGGTTGATCGGACCGGTATCGCTTCCAGGTCGGGTCGACTTCCGAAGGAAACAGATTCGTGCGCCACGCCAGCGGGCAGCACATCACCGCATCCACGTCCGTATCCTTGAGCTTGTTGATAAACGACTGGATGTATTGGGCGTTGTTGTTTTTTCTGTGAATCAGAATCAACAACTCGTGGTTGAAGATGCACTTGTAGTCGACGGACTTCGAGGTCTTGTGATAGGGCTCGGCCGCCAGGCCAATCGGTCCGAAGGCCATGTACGCGACTACGATCAAAGGGAGGGATAGAGAAACAAGGGATAGAGGGATAGGAATTTTGATTCTTGCTGCCTGTAAGGGCAGCGCTGATTCTGCGGGCTGCGTCGTTGTCGTCATCGTGTTCCTCGGTGGCTTCGGCGGCATTGTCGCAGCCCGGCCGCCTGACGCAAGCGCAAACACCCCCGCTCTTCGCGGGCACGAGCACAGTGGCGGTGGTGTTTGTAGGAATGGTGACATCGAGGGTGAGTTTACTTCGGCTTGTCGAGCTTGTTGATCACCTGCCTCAGCGTCACCGCACCGGACACGTTCCTGCCTGCCGCCACGTCTTCCTCGCGGAACTTCGCGAGCAGGATGTCGCCATCGCCGTTGCGGTCGCGGTCATAGGTGATCCAGATGAGGCCGTCTTTATCCTGGACGCCGTCGGGATAGGAAACGCCGCTGCGCTCATCGAGCAGAAGGCCGTCATTCCATGTCGCGCCGTCGTCGGAAGAAAGCTGCGCGGTGAGGTGGCTGCGGCCTTTGAACTTGTAGTGGTTCACCAACACCAGATTGCCGGAAGCAAGCCGGCGGATGAAAAAGCGGGAGCCAGGATCTGCAATCTTGCTGGCTTTGCCTTTGCTCCACGTACGACCCTTGTCCGAGGAGTGGCTCTCCCAGAGGAACCCACTGCTCGTGCGGATCAGCATCCAGAGCCGGCCATCCTTGAGTTCGACGATCATGTTCTCCAACGCCCAAGGTGGAGACTTGACCGCGCCGTGGAGTTTCCATGTTCTCCCCTCGTCTGTGGAAATGCCAACGCCGTGCAGCGTCGGTTCCTGTTTCGTGTTGAATCCAGTGCACCACGCGCGGACGGGATTCGCAGCATGGGTGACGGGCATGAGCCACTCGCCCGTGGAGAGCACCGTGACTTTGTTCATGCGGAAAGCAAAAGGAGCATCGTAACCGACGCGAAACTCCGGGCCAAATTTCGGCGGCGTGGCATCGGGACCGTCGCAAATGCGGGCGTGGACACCATGCACGGCAGTATCCTTGTTGCCGCGATTGAAGACATACCAGAGGCGGCCCTTCGGATCGATCCACACCGTCGGATCGTAGCAACGCGTGCCGTCCTTGTCCGGCAGCCCCATGGCCTGCGGCTGCGTGAAAGTCCTGCCCCCATTGTCACTGTAACAGAGCAGCACCGTGTTCTCTGGCGCTGGCTCCTTCGGACCACCCGTAAACCACGACACAAACACGCGGCCTTTGGTGGTGCGTTCGAGTCCGGGAATGCCCTGCCACGTGCGCGTGGCGATGTCAATGACAACGCTCTGATCGGCAGCGTGCAGAGCGGTCGCCAACAGAGCGGGGAGGAGAATGAGCATGTATTTCATAGTTCGGCCAGAGCAAGGGATGCAGGAATAGGAATTTTGATTCTGGCCGTCCGAAAGGACGGCGCTGATTTACGTGGCATTATCCCTTGGCACAAAACGGATGCAAGCGCGAAACACCTCCTGTGCGGTTCCATCGCGAACGCAAATCGCTCTCAACTTTGAATGCAGCCACCATGATGCTGGCCAGCGTCAGCATCAATGACATCAGACATCAAGGGTTGGAGAAACCTGACCCCGATTACGAAAGACCTACCTTATCAGTTTCAGACGAATGACGCCCAAATTCATCGGTTGCCAATTTGCAGCATCGGGCATGATTCTGATGCAATGCTCCCCGGCTTTATCAATTGTGATTGTGCCGACTTTGACATCTGAAAACTTCGCATATCCTCCGGTCGAGACGATTTCAGCGGCAATTTTTGACGAGCCGCACTGAATTTCAAACTTCGTTTTCGGCGCCATCACACCCGTTTCGGCACGGACTTCAAAGCGACCGGGCCGGTCAATCATGAACTGCCACTCAACACTCGTTTTCGCTTCATGCCAGAATCCGATCGTGGGGCGTCCGTTCACCCACTCGATTCTGGCGTGGGTCGCAGAGTTCAGCGTTCTGTTTTGGATATCGGCGTAAGTCGCCGATAAGGTCACATCGCCGTTGGCGTCCTGTTTAGGCAGTATTCGGTCAACGTCGAGTTTTCCGCTTACTTTCAGAACAATCACGGTATCCACCGGGTCCACCGGCTCCGAATCAACCAAAACAATGGTCGAATTCAGGTCCTTGATTGTTTCGACAGGCTTCTTTGTCGCCAGATAGCAGGCTGCCAGAATCCGGCTCTTTAAACCCGGAACCCTCAGTCTGCCATCGGACGGCCAGTCAAACACGTGCAGATAGAGGGTTGCCTCGTCCTTGTGAATTCTCTTCGTGCATCGTCCCCACAATAGTTTTGT
>JBAZIR010000182.1:0-11137 GCA_041651735.1 Verrucomicrobiia bacterium
TCACGCTCGCGCTGTCGGCATGGCGCACACAAGGCGGCAGCTTGATGATGGCGGGTGTGCTCGGCTACGTGCGCGGCGTGGGTCGTGTAGCGGCCCAAACGTTGTTTGGTGGACTGGGTTTCTCGTGCCGCGACGCTGCGCGGATACAATTACCCAGCCGGTCGTGGCGACACATGGCCTCGGTGGCCGTTGGAGGTTTGTTGGCGTTGCCATTGCTGGTGGCATTCGGCGCGTTGCTGGTGTCAGCGGACGCAATCTTCGGGCAGTTCGTTGTACATCTTATTGACGCAGGCTTCACCACCGTTGTTTCGCATGTGTTGCTGACGGCGTTGCTGGCATGGCTGGCGGACGGATACGTGCGGTCATTGCTGCTCCAACCCCGGCCCATCACACCGCCTCGTACGAGCGAGCTTGGATTCTCGCTCGGCGGCATCGAGATCGGAATCGTACTGGGTTGCCTGAACATCCTGTTTCTGGCGTTCATCGTCGTGCAGTTCCGCTATTTCTTTGGCGGCACAGCACAGGTACAGGTGGCGCCGGGTCTGTCCTACGCGGTCTATGCGCGGCGCGGTTTCTTTGAACTGGTGATGGGCGCGGCGCTGGTGTTGCCGCTGTTGCTGTTGGCGGATTGGCTGCTGCGGAAGGAGACGCGAAGAACCGCCTGCCGCATCCTGTCGGGAACTCTGGTGGCAATGCTCATGGTCATTATGGTTTCTGCTCTCCAGCGAATGCGGCTCTATCAATGCGAGTATGGACTGACGGAACTGCGGTTCTACACGACTGCGTTCATGGGCTGGCTGGCGGTGGTGTTCGTGTGGTTCACGGTCACGGTGCTGCGCGGACGGCGCGAGAGGTTTGTGTTTGGCGCTTTGGTGACCGGGGCCGTGGCGGTCGTGGCACTGCACGCAGTGAATCCCGATGCGCTCATCGTCCGCGTCAACGTCGCACACGCTCAGACGGGACGGACCTTCGACGCGCGCTACGCGACCTCGCTGAGCGCCGACGCGGTACCGGCGTTACTGGAGGCACTGCCAGCCTTGCCGCCCCTGGAGCAGGACAGAATCGTGGCGGCATTGCGCAGACAATGGTTGGTTGAGGCCGGTGATTGGCGGAACTGGAACTGGGCGCGCGCCGAGGCAAAACAAGGGGTAACGCAACAGGCAGCCGGTGAACTGGCCCAGCAAAGGAAGTTTTCGAAAAAGTGACCCGGTTGGTATTCGGGCATTTCGCCATCGCGATTGTGTTTTTTCGTGCGTGGCGCGATTCGGCATGGAATCAGTGGTTATGTGATTTTGGCTTGATCGCCAGCGCACTGGTGGTGCCATATGCGCCGGGTTTCGGCACGCGGTGTGACGTTCGCGAGTGGCGGCGGTTGATCGATTGCCCGGTTGGAGTGTTCGACAGGAAACGTTCTCTATGAACAAACGCAAAACACAATTTGTCGAAATGGATCGCTGGTGGGTGGTGGTACTGTTCGCCGTGGCGATGGCCTGGGTGGAAAGCGCCGCGGTGCTTTACTTGCGGACGCTGATCGGGCGCATCGATCCGTATCAGCCGAATCCGCTGCCGTCGTTTGGAGGTTTCGCGATGGCGGAGGTGATCCGCGAGGTGGCGACGATGGTCATGCTGGCGGGCGCAGGTTGGCTGGCGGGGCGCGGCTGGCGCGCGCGGTTCGGCTACTTCGTCATCGCGTTCGGCGTGTGGGACATCTTCTACTATGTTTTCCTGCGTCCGCTGACTGGGTGGCCGAAGGGGTTGTTGGATTGGGACGTGCTGTTCCTGATACCGCTGCCGTGGTGGGGACCGGTGGTGGCGCCATGCCTCGTGGCCGGGCTGATGATTTTGTTCGGGACGTTGGTGACGCAGTTTGCGTGTGCCTCAGGAACGCCGTGGCCTCGGAGGACGAGTGCGATCGTGTGCGTGATCGGCATGGCGCTGGCATTATACGTTTTCATGGCCGATGCCATCCGTGTCGTCCATCAAGGCGAAGCCGCGTTGCGGCAGATGCTGCCGACGCGCTTCAACTGGCCGTTGTTCAGCGTCGCACTGCTGCTGATGGCCATGCCGATACTCGATGTGGCGCGCCAGGTTGTCGGTTCGCGGAAGACAAGCGAGGTGGAAGCTTGACTTGCCCGGCCGGCAGACGTTAGCTCGGTGCCCATGAGCTCCATGCCGTTTGATTTTTCCGGTCAAGACGTTTGGGTCTTTGGTGGCGCGGGTTATCTCGGCCAGTCGACAGTGGAACTGCTCGTGAAACTTGGCGCACACGTAGTCTGCGTGGATTTGCCGGGACGAGCCGAGGCGTTTGTCGCGGCCAAATCGCTCACGAACACCGTCACGCCCGTTTCGCTCGACGCAACCAACGCGACGGAAACAAAGGCGTTTGTTTCAACCCATCTTCAACAACGGGGTGTGCCGCACGGTTTGGTCAATATGACCTGCGCGTCCACCGCCAAACGTCTGGATGACCTGACGGAGGCTGACTTCGACACTGTCAACCACGGCAATCTCACCGCGAACTTCCTGCTCGTGCGCGACGTGGGCAACGCAATGGCCGCGCGCGGCAGCGGCAGCATCGTGCTCTTCTCCAGCATGTATGGAACCGTCTCACCCGACCCGCGCGTTTACGAATCGCCAGCGAATCCGAATCCAATCGAATACGGTGTCGGCAAGGCGGGCATCCAACAGATGGCGCGCTACCTTGCCGTGCATTGGGGCCGCAAGGGCGTGCGCGTCAACAGCCTCTCGCCCGGCCCGTTCCCGAATCCGGCCGTCCAGCGTGACAATCCAGCCTTCGTCCAGCGGCTCGCCGCGAAAGTGCCTCTGGGCCGCATCGGCCAGGCGGGCGAAATCGCGGGCGCGGTGGCGTTCCTGCTCAGCAACGCCGCGAGCTATGTCACCGGCCACAACCTCGCCGTGGACGGCGGCTGGACATCGTGGTGAGGCGGCTGCTGCGACCCTTGCGGCTCCGGCTTCGCAAGCCGCACTCTTCTGCTCATTCAATCAATGAGGAGCGCCTTGAAGTCGTGCTTCTTCAGACTGAATAAGAATTCTCCCGCCGCGTTGCTTTTGACCGGCTCGCCAGTCTCGAAATCCTTCGCGGTCGCGCTTGCTGGCAACTTGAGCGCGGCGCGGGCGAGCGTCAGCTTCACGCTGCCACCGCTGCCGTAGTCAGTGACAACGATCAGGGCGCGCTGACCGCGGACAAGCACGATGGTGCACGCCTTCGTGCCGTCCACTTTCACGGGATGGCCGGCGTCCCAGTAGTTGAAAACGCGGCAATCCGGCTCACCATAGCCGAATTCGTAGAGCTTCCGATAGAACGCCCCGTCCGCTTCCGGACCGTGGTCCCACGCGCGCAACTCATGCACCAGCATCACCCCAAGCCGCGTGCGCATTACCCACGCATAGCGCGGATCCTTGCGGTCGAGGTGCCCGCCGGCAAGGATCAACGGGAAGTTGCCTGTCTGGCAGCCAATAGTTTCCGCCACGGTCAGCTCCGGCGTGAAGCGGTCCTGAAAATCATCGGTGCCGTATTTCCACTCCCAGTCGAGGTTGACGTTGGCGAACGCATTGACCGGCACGAGGCTGGCGTTGGTCATATGCGAGATGAAGATGCCGTCGCGCTTCTCCTGGTGAAACAGGATGGCGGTGCGCTTGATCAGCTCTCGCATCGCCCAGAGGCCAAGGCCGGGATGCGTGCGGCCAGCCTCGTCCACCCACGCGCCGCCAACCACAGTGTCCCAGTTTGCGGCGAGGAATGTGTTGTCCCAGTAGATGCCGTCGAAGACCTGCATCATTTCGCGGTAATACCAAAGCGCGGCATCCTGGAAACTCTTCGTCGGCGTGATGTCGTAGTCGAGCTGGCCTTTCTTCACGCGATTGAAATAGGGGAACTTGTGCCACTCGTCCTGAAACGTGGGCCACTCCGCCATGTGGAAACCGATGCCTCGCGGGTTTGTGTAGGGCATTAACCGCCAGCCATCTGCCCGCAAAGCGGTTCTGCTGGCGTGCAGACCTGCGCCAATGTGGCGGTGGAAGAACTCGTGACGCTCCGAGCCCGGCTTCTCGTCCGCGAGATGCTGCTTCAGCCACGTCTCGACATAGTTCATGTCGGCTTTGCCGCTGTCGCGCGCTTCGCTCATCTTGCGGTAAATCGTCAGGTCGTGTGCGGCGGGATAGAAATCGTAGGAGAGGCCACCGTAGTAGGGAGTTGAGCCGACGATGGAAAACGGCCGCGCGCCCGGCAGGCTGCGCGAGCATTGCCATTTGCGCCAACCGGCTGGCATCGGCTTCACCGGCGTCGCTTGCAGACCGAAGACGATTTGGCGCTCACGGTCCAGCCGCGTCGGCCGCGTGATGAAATGGATGCGCAACTCCAGTGTTCCGCCGGCTCGCGCCAGTTCCGCCGTTGGCAACTTGTCGTCAAGAGACCAATCGCGGTCGTTATCCGCGAACCAACAAAGGCCGCGCTCACCGCCGCCGACCCAGACATAAGGGAAAAAGGTGCCGACGATATCGGTGCGGCCGGCCTTGCCGCTGTCCCACACGACGCCCTGGCCGGCGGGAACCTTGCCGGCAAAGTTGTAGCGAAGTTGATCGGCGCACGCGTGCAGGCAGGGCACTTCGCTTTCGTGGATCGGAACTACCAACGTCAGCTTTTCAAACGTCGCGTCGCGCGTGGACGGGAGCGTCAGCGTGAACTTCGTCATGCCGTCGTAATCGCTTTCGGTGCGCACCGTGGCTCGCAACGTTCCCGCGGTCCATGAAGCTTCGCCGACGACTTCGGTCTCGCATGCGCGCTCCAACTTCCAACCGCAACCGGCAACAGGAACGCTCTTGCCGCCACTGGCAGCTTCCCATCGCATTGGCGCGGCCAGCAACGGGCGGTCCTGGCTCGTGATCTGGTCCCACAAACCTGACGCGCCCGCGTGATGCTCGCGCAACACGCAAGAAACCTTCCGCCCGTCCACCTTCAATGGAGTGAATGGCGGGATGACCTTGTCGGAAATGCCGAGCCGGTTGTTCTCCCATGGAAACACGCGTCGTTCGAATTTCTCCGTCACCGCTTCCTTCGGCACGCCCTCGCCGCCTTCGAGTGTCAGTGCGAGAGTGTGATCGCCTTCCGCCGACAGCGGCGCGTCGAACAATTGCTCGGCGACGTTATTCTTGAATATCAGTCCCCGTTCCGCGACCGGCATCTCCGCGCCGGCGCGCAGCAACCGCAGCACACCGCCGGTCACTCGTTCTCGCGACAGCAACGCAGTGATGTCGGCTCTCGCTTTGATCTTTTTGAGCGATGGGTAAACTTTGAATTGAAGACTGACCGCTTCGCTGTTGTCGCGGGTGTCGAGCTTCCGTGGCGCGGGCCGCTGGAGGCGCGGGTTCCTCCAAAGCAAACGCACTTCGGTCTCCGTCAATGGCCGGCGGTAGATCGTCAATTCATCGAGCAACGTTCGCGGCCCGTGCTGCGCGCCGATGATGAGATCGCCGAACGTCTGCTCCGTTGGAGGGCGCACGACGGCCTTCGCCTGGAACGGCTCACCATCGAGGCTGAACTCCATGACCGGCCATTGCCAGTTGGCAGCGAGAAAATGCCACTCACCGTTTTTCCAGCCGGAACAGTTCTGTTCGATGCTGGCGTGGCCGGTGACCGGCGACAGGCAGAGCATCAGCAACGCCTCGATCCGCTGCGCCTGTCCGTCCGGTTTGTAGAGCGGCCCCTGGCGCTCAAGATAAAACGACGCGTTGCTGGTCATGAGGAAGACGGTGTTGCCATTGTCGCGATGGTTCCACTCTTGCGGACAGATCCACAATGACACTCCGCCTCGCCGTGTGACGGGGAAGTTGCCGGCGCGCGGGAAAATCACCCCCGCGCCGCCGTCGCCAATCACGGCTGCCTGCCCCGACACACCCGGAGCGAATGCCGGTGTGCCCGAGAGTTTCCCGTCACCGCTGCCCGCCGCCACGTCCGGCGTGAACTTCCCGCCGTCGAAGCTGAGATGGAACATCACACAATCCATCAGCGGGTCGAGTTCGGAAATGCGCGGCGCCGGCTCCGCCCACGCCGTCACGCACAGCAGCGCGCAGAATAGCGGGATTCGTTTCATCCACGGCAATCTTTATTGGAACTGCACTGCGAACAGGTCGGCGTCTTTCAACGCAAACCGCAGCCGCACCGGCTTGCCGGCGAGACTGCTGACGTCGCCGCTGTTCTTCCATGTGACCGTGCGCTCGATCGAGTCGCCAAAGATTGGCGGGCAATCGTCGAGCGTGAAGCCGGGCAATGGTTTGCCGCTCGCATTCTGAATCTCCACGCGAATATCGCCGGCGGCGGACGTGGCGAAGTTCATGGTGAGCTTGGTACCCTTGAACGTCAGGGGTTTGGAAACGATCTCGCCTCCGCCCATGGGCGCGTTCACGGACACAAAGCCATCCAGTCGCAGCGTGTAGCGGCGCACTTCGCTGCTGTTGCCGGTCCAATAGTTTTCAACCGCGTAAAGCGAGAGTTCGTTCGGCGCGCCAGCGAGTGCGGAGGCTGTCTCGACGGCGTGCCACGCGATGTATTGATGGCCGTAGTGCCATGTGCCCGGCCGCTCGATGCCGGGACGCAGGAACGCTTCGTTCCAGCGCTTGAACTTCACGCCGTCGCGACTGGCCATGAGCAGCCCCTCGGTGATCGCCGTGCCATAGCGCAGGCTCGCTTTCGCGCGCCACTCGCGGTTCTGCAGTTCCGGCAACGCGCGCATCGAGTCCGACCAGCCGCGCTCGATATAGCGCGCCGGGAATCCGATGAAAATGTGCGGCGCGCGGTGGTAAGGCTTGATCTGGTTGGTGTAGAGATGCTCCGCTGGCGAGTCCACGTAGGTCAGGTCGGTGTGTGGATTCCAGTTCAGGAAATCTTTCGAGGTCGCCGTGCGGATGGCGCGGACGCCCGACGGTTTCCACGTCGTCCCATCTGCGACGCCCGCGGTGAAGATGCGCCAGTAGGCGCGATACTCACCACGCACCGGGTCGAAAAATGCGAGGTTCTGCGAGTCGAACGCGCCCTTCGTGATGACTGGCCCGTCGCTCATCGGCGTCCAGCGCAGACCATCGGGCGACTTGAACGCGAGCAGACCATGCGGTTTCGCCGAACGGATGATGGCTTTGTAGCGCGCGTCGGCGGGAGCGTCCGGGTTCTCGTCCTTGAACACCGCTGGGTGGCCGGGGTCGGCGACTGCCGAGCCGGCTTTGCCGGGCACCATGACGATGTTGTTCTTTTTGGAACCCTTGAACTCATGCAAGCCCAGTTCCGGCTTGCGCCAGTGGATGCCGTCGTCGCTCTCGGCGTAGCAACAGTAGAGCGGATGCGCGTTCGTCTTGACCGTGCCCGGAGGCTGCACGTCGAGTTGCCAAGCCTTGTAATACATCCGGTAAAGCTTGCCGTCCTTGAAAACGCTGTGATAACCGCTGCCACTGCCCTCCCACGGCGCGTCGTGGACCAACGCAATCTCACGCGGCTCCGGATGGTGCAGTCGCAGTTCCGCCTTGCCCCCGAGCTTCTGGATGAGGAAATCGTCCACGAACAACTCGCGCCGGGAACCGATGTCTATCACTGGCGCAGGCTCGGCTGCGTGAACGCTGCTCGTTGATTTCGCCGCCAACGGCAACGCGACAGCGGCTGTGAGAGAATGCTTGAGAAAATCCCGGCGGGAACAGGAAGCAGGTGTCTTCATGCCGCTATTTCACCACGAACGCGGCAGATTGCACGGACGAAATTACGCCTATTTGCGGCGCTTCATTGTGAACAGGTCGAGTCCGTCTCCCGGTCAGCGGCGAGCTCCGCGAGAAGCACCGAATCGTCAAAAGACTGCGCCGCCAGTGCTTGATCAAGATGCGCGGGCGTCCGTCCACCGACAAGCACTGAGGAAACCCCCGGCTGATGCAGCACCCATGCAAGCGCCAGGTGCGCCTGGCTGTGGCCGGTGCGCGCCGCGACAGACTCCAGTCGCGCAAGCCGCCGATAGGCCGCTTCATGAAAATAGACATCCTGATGTCCTGGCACCACGGCAAAGCGCGAGCCGGGTTGCACGCCATGCCGGTGTTTGCCGGTCAGAAAGCCGGCCCCGAGCGGACTGTAGGTGACGATGGCGATCTTCCGCGCGGCGCAAAACCGCCGCAACTCCGCGCTCACGTCACTCACGGCGAGATTCTGGTTGTTCTGCACCACGCTGAAGCGCTCCAACCCGTGCCGCTCTTGCAGCGCCAGCGCCGTTTCGAGTTGCTGACAGTCGTAGTTGCTCGCTCCCAGTGCCCGGACTTTGCCTTCGCGCACAAGAGCATCGAGCGCTGCAAGCGCCGCCGGCGACTCCGCCGTCGCGTCCCAGCGATGAAGATAAAGCAGGTCAATCACCGCAAGACCGAGCTTTTGCAAGCTTTCGTCAACGACGCTGGCAAGACGCGCCGGTTCATACGGCGGCAGAATCTTGGTGGCAATAGTCAGTGAACTGGCGGCAGGACGACGCGAAGCGATCCATCGGCCGATGATGCTTTCCGACGCGCCCTGCGCGTAAGCCGAGGCGGTGTCGAAGAACACGACCCCGTGCGCATACGCATGGTCGAGCAGGATATGCGCAGCCGCCTCGTCAATCTCCCGTCCGAACGTCACGCAGCCAAGTCCGATCTGGCTGACCCGGAGACCTGCGGAGCTGATGACGGTGGTCTTCAATGTCGGTTCCAACTCTTGTTCGGCGTCTTCCACTTGATGCGCGCGGCGTAGACGGCGTTGTCGGAGCCATGCTTCATGCACTTTGTGAAGTCATACGGATTCGGTGGCGTGGTCTGCATCCACTCGGCGACCGTCACCCACGTTTCGTTCGCGCTGACCTCCGTGACGCCGAAGTTGCCGAGCCGCGCGCCGCGCTGCGGTACCAACACGCGCTCGGTGGCGCGGATGACGCACAGTTTCTCCGGGTCCACCTGCCCAATGAACAGCGGCGCACGATGGCGGAAAACGTGGTCGTTGTTCGCGCCGCGCCGCGTACAGACGAGGAACAGCGCGTCGTCGTGCGTCACCCAATGCTGTTGCGTGTTGTAGTTGCCCAGGTCGTCGCCGTTGTCCCACGTCCACTTCTTTGGCTCGCTGTAATGCAACCCGTCGTCGCTCGTGGAGACATAACCCGCCTTGTCCTGGCGCAGTGTGAGGTAAAATCGGCCGCGGAAGCGTGTCAGCGACGGCTCGCCCAGGCCGCGGTCCGTGTCCAGGGCCAGGTCATTGCCCTGCTCGATGAACGCCAACTTGGAGCCGTCGAACCTGCATCGCAGGACGGTGACCTTCGAAAACTTCTCCGTCTCGGCCTTGAAGTAAATCGGCAACAGGATGTCGCCATTGGGCAGGTCAAGGCGTTGCACGCATCCCGCGCCGGCGTTGTAGAATTTCGTCGCATCCGGCATCGTGATCGTGTCCCATGCAGTCCACGTTCGCTTCTGTGGGTCATAGACCGAGTAACACGTCTCACGCCGACGGATCGACATGACCCGGTTGTCCTTGTAACGAACCGTGTGGCCGATGCCGAGGAGCTTGCCGGACTTCACGTGCCACTTCGGCCAAAAGTCGCAGGCGCCGACGATGATCCCGTCCGGCTCCTCGCGCCGGCCGAGGGTCGTGGCGTGCTCCAACGGCCCCGACCAAGTCTTGCCGAAGTCGTCGGTGCGCATCTCGTTCAGGGCGAAGAACACGTCGCTGCCGGTGAGCTGCAGCTTCTGCATCGTCAGCACAACGCTGGGCGGCGTGCCGGGAATCGCTCCCGCGCGCGGATGCACCCAACAAGTTTTTTTGTCGAACCCGGAGCTGATCGTGTCGAGCTGGATGTCGAAATCCGGCGCGTCGCCCGCAAAGGAGGCACTACAGAGGATGCTGAGAGCGCAAGGAATGGAGAACCAACTAGCAGCCGTCTTCATGCCCGCTATTTGACCACGGATTCCGCGGATTGCACGGACGAAATCAGAGACCGCCGGCGCGCCCGCCGGGTTTTACGGTGTCGTGAGGCGTTCGACGAGCAAGTCCTCGAACGCGCCCAGGTCCTTCCAACTCGCCGCGAACCGGACTTGCTTCGCGCCCGGATCGATGCGCGTGAACCCGTCGTCCGTCACGCGCAGACCGATGGTTTCCATCGCGCACAACTGTTGCGCAAATGCCAGATAGACCGCCACGGTGTCGAATAGCGTGCTGCTGCGCGACTCGGCTGCGCTGGGTTGTTCCTTCTTCTTTTGCGCGGCGGCCCAGAGCCGGTAGTTCTCGATGATGGCGACGGCCACCGGGGCTTTCGAGTCGCGGACCTTGCGATACTTCTCGCCGGTCAGGCGAATCAACCCGCACGTATCCAGCGGCGTGATCGTCATCTCCCACGGCGCGGTGAAGACCTTTTGGCAGGCTTTGGGGTCGGCTTTGACATTCCATTCCGCGGAGATCTTCTGGTTGTTGCCGTAACCGACGCGCACGCTCCCGTGCATGCCGACGAAACGGGCGCGCTCGGCGATGCGCGGCTCGCGCCGAAGCGCCTCGGCGATGTTAGGCACGGGACCAATGCACAGGAGCGTCATCGGCTTGTCCGACTTCATGATCGTGTCAATCAAAGCCTGCACGCCGTCGCTGTGGACCTTGCCTGGATAAGACTTGAGGCTGTAGTCCTTGACCCAGCCGGTCTGCCCGCCCTCGCCCTTGGAACCCATATCGAGTCCCACACCCACCGCGACGTCGGTGCGGCCGGCGCGTTCGAGGAACTTCGCGAGCAACCGCGCGCGATACTCCGCCCGCCCGTAATCGCCCACGACAAGCTTCAGGTCGAGTTCGGGGGACTTTAAGAGCAGTCCTAACGCCCATGTGTCGTCAATGTCGTCGCCGATGTCCGTGTCGAGGATGACGGGGATTTTGCCGCCCACCGCATCGGCAGCATTGCTGGACGGCATGATGCCACACAGACCCATCAACGCCGCAATGACAAAGGCCGCGGGAGAGAAGTGATGCCGGAGAAACTTGCTATTCATGGTTGCAGAATGATGTCCGCCACGAATGAGAAATGAAAGTGTGGATTGATGGTTTTCAGCAGTCCTTCGGGGACGCGCGCGCCAATCAAGTCGCGTTGCCTCCGCTCAT
>JBAZIR010000183.1:0-11087 GCA_041651735.1 Verrucomicrobiia bacterium
GCCGTCGCGCAGCTGCCTCAATCATTACGCCCTCTGCCGGTCGTGGCGCAATGGTTTTCAACGGCAGGATGCCTGTCCCGCTTGACCACAATATTACTTGGCCAGCACCCGACGCCGGGTCTCGTTTTTCTGCGAAATCGGGACTTGTTGTTTGCAGCCGAATAAGAACACGCGCTACGAGGTCGGCGCCGGCGGCTCGGTCGGCGGCGGAGCGGCTGGCTCAGCACTTGCAGCTGGTTCAGCAACAGGCGCGACCGGTTCCGTGACAGGCACGGCCGGTTCGACAACGGACGCGGTCGGCGGCGGCTCGCTGACTGCGGCGGCGGCCGGCTGCTGCGCTTCGGGCATGATGGGTGCTGTGACGGGCGCGGGGGCGGGTGTCACGTCGGCCTTCGTGGTCTCCATCGTGCTGTCGCCTTCGTAATGGTCGAGCGGCTGCGCGTCTCCGTGGTCCTCGGCGCGTCGGGTGAACTTTACCGAGACAATCTTCGAGACGCCACTTTCCTGCATCGTCACGCCGTAAAGCACGTCGGCCATGGCGATGGTGCGCTTGTTGTGCGTGATGAGCACGAACTGGCTTTGCTTGAGAAAACGGCGGAGGATGTTCAGGAAGCGGTTGATGTTGCTCTCGTCCAGCGGCGCGTCCATCTCGTCCAGCACACAGAACGGGCTGGGCTTGACCATGTAAATGGCGAACAGCAGTGCCACGGCGGTCATCGTCTTCTCGCCGCCGCTGAGCAGCGTGATGCTCGTGAGCTGCTTGCCCGGCGGACGCGCGACGATTTCGATACCGCTTTCGAGCGGATCGTTTTCGTCGAGCAGGATGAGATTGGCCTTGCCGCCGCCGAACAGCTCGCCATACATCTCCTGGAAGTTCACACGGATTCTCTCGAACGTCTCGCTGAAGAGCTTGCGCGTGGTGGTGTTGATGTGCGCGATGGCCTTGAGCAGGTCGTCCTTGCTCTTGACGAGGTCTTCGTGCTGCTCACTGAGGAATTTCTGCCGTTGTTCCAACTCGTCGTATTCGGCGATGGCTTCGAGATTGACCGGCCCCATCGCGTCGAGGCGCTGCTGCATCTCAGTCACCTGCATTTCGATCGCGGCCCAGTCGGGTCCGAGGCCGGCGGCGGTGGTCTCCTCCGGCGTGAGTGTGGTGGTCTGCGGCTGGCCGGCGTCGGCGATGGTGATCTTGAGCACCTCCGGCGGCAACTCGTCGAGGTTGAGCTGATACTGGCGGGCGATGCGCTCCTTGAGGTTTTGCATCGCCATGCGCTTCTCGGCAAGCTGCAGGTCGATCGTGTTGTGCTCCGTCCTGGCTTCATCGATCTGTCGGCGCTGGACGCGGACCGATTCCTCCAGTTCCGCAATGCGCAGGGCAAACGCGTGGCGCTGCTCCTGTTGCTCTCGAAGTTGGCGCTGGAGTTCGTCGCGACGAACGGCGCAGGTCGCGACAGCCTGATCGGCTTCGGTGATTTCGGCGCGGAGACGCACGATGCGCTCAGTGTAGTCCGCGCGGTCGCGCTGGCGGGCCTCGATGAGGTCGGTAAATTCGGCGATGCGCGCGACAAGCGGCGCTTTGCCGGCGTCGGCGTTGTTGTATCTCTGCTGCTCGGTGGCCTGTGCGATCTTCGCCTCGGTCAGCTCGTCCAGCCGGTGCTGGCGATCGGCCTGCGATTGCGTGGCGTTCTGCCGCTCGGCGCCGAGCTGGCGGCGCAGTTCGCTCTCGCGCTGCTCGATGCCGGAAAGCTCCTGTTGGATCTGCGACTTCCGCTCGGCGTCGCCGGTGCCTTGGTGCGCGAGCTGTTCCAACTCCCACGTCACGGTCTCGGTTTTGTGGCCGAGCTCGACCAGTTCCTTCTCCACCGACGCCAGTTCGCCTTCCTGGGTGGCGATCTGGAGTTCGGCGGTGTGGACCAGTCTGCGCGTGGCGGCGAGCTTTTCTTCCACACGCACCGCTTCGTTGACGCTGGCCTGCTGGCGCGCCTCGGTCTGCGTGGCCTGGCTCTGCAACCGCGCGAGCGTCTCCGTCAGCTCGGCGATCTGGCTCTTGCGCGTGAGGATGCCGGCCGCGACACCCGCGCCGCCACTGATGACACCGTGGCGGTTGACAAACTCGCCGCGCGGCGTGACGGCTTCGACACCGTTGCTGCGGCTGATGATTTGCAGCGCCGTCTGGAGGTCGGGCGCGATGACGACCGACGCGAGCAGCGAGCGGACAAGCGGTTTCAACGCCTCGTCGCAGCGCACATGGTCAATCGCGAAACCAACCGCGCCTTCGAGCATCATGTCGAGCGACGGTGCGATCGTGCGAGGCAGGTCCAGCGGCGCCAGCGCGGCGCGGCCCAGTTGACGCTCGTGCAGCGCGGCGATGATCTTCTCCGCACTCGCGCAGTCGCGCACGACGATGGCCTGAAGGTGACTGCCGAGTGCCGCCTCGACGGCCGGCGCAAACTGCGGGTCCACCTGGATGCACTGGGCCAGCGCGTTGAGCAGCGCGTCGGCCGGCACATCGGCGCCGTGCGTGTTGCGCAGCACCGCCAGCGAACCGGCGGAATAGCCTTCGTAATCGCGCTCCAGTTGGTTGAGCAATTCCAGCTTCGAGTTCACCTCGGCGATGGAGCGCAACTCGGCGCTCGCCGCGGCGGAAAGCTGCTTCATCTCGGTGTTGGCCTGCGCCAGCGCCTGCTCGAACTGGGCGATTTCCTCCTGAAACTTGCCAATCGTGGCCCGACGTCCGATGAGTTCCTGCTCTCCCGCGTCACGGGTTACCTGAATGCGTGATGCGCGTTGCTGCAGCTCGGATTTTTCGGTGCCGAGCCGTTCGAGGCGCAGGCTGCTGTTGCGCTGTTGGATGTCGAGAGAGGCCAGTTCGGTGCGGAGCCGCGAGGCGTTGCTCTCTTGCTCGATGATCGCCGCGTCGGTTTGCGCGACGGTCTTCTCGGCTTCCGCAAGCTGCTGGTCCAGCGCAGCGACAGCGTCCTGCTCAGCCTTGAGCGCGGCGTTCTTCTCAGCGACGACCGCGGCCATCGCCTTCAACTGTTCTTCCAGAGCGGTCAGCGCGGCCCGCTGGTCCGCGGCGCGCTGCTCGGCAACGCCGATGTCCACGCTGTGCTTCTGGATCAGCGCGTCGAATTCCGATATCCGTTCGTTGTTGAACTGGATGCGGCTCTGGTTGCGCTCGATCTCGCTGCGGTTCTCCTGTTGTTCCAGCGTGGTCTGCGCGACGGCGTGGTCGAGCGATTCCTGCCCCTGGCGCTGGCCGGCCACGGCGGTCTCGCTTTGCTCGACGGTGCTCGTGGCAGCCGCGATGGTTGCGTCGAGCGCGGCGATCTTCGTCTGGAATTCGGCGACGGCGGCTTCCAGTTCGTCAAGCCGGTGGCGGCTCAGGCGACAGTCGAGCGACCTGAGTTGGTCGTGCAGTTCCTTGTAGCGGCGCGCCTTGCCCGCCTGGCGCTGGAGCGAACCGATCTGCCGCTTGACCTCGCGAATGATGTCGGTGACGCGGACGAGATTGGCCTCGGTGTATTCGAGTTTGCGGAGCGCCTCCTTCTTCTGCGTCTTGAACTTCGTGATGCCGGCGGCTTCCTCAAAGATGGCGCGGCGGTCTTCAGGATGCGAACTGAGGATCTGGTCAATGCGCCCCTGCTCCATCATGGAGTAGGCCGCACGGCCAATGCCCGTGTCCATGAAGAGCTGCTGCACGTCGCGGAGGCGGACCGGCGTCTGGTTGATGAAGTAATTGCCCTCACCGTTGCGAAAAACGCGGCGCGTGATCTTCACCTCACCGTAGTCAAGCTGCACGCCGGCCACCGGTGACAACTCGCCGGGTTTGATTTCGGCGATGGTGATGCTGACCTCGGCCATGCCGATGGGCCGTCGGCCGTCGGTGCCGTTGAAAATCACGTCGGCCATTTCGCCACCGCGCAACGCCTTGGCGCTTTGCTCACCGAGCACCCAGCGGAGCGAGTCGGAAACATTGGATTTACCGCAACCGTTGGGACCAACGATAGCCGTGACACCAGGGAGAAAATCGAGGCGGGTTTTTTCCGCAAACGACTTAAAACCAACTATTTCAAGGTTTTTGAGATACATGTGAGAAGAACGTGTGAATAACTTGTGCGTAGGTTGCCAAAGCACATGGCTCATGTAAAGCGAAAACACCATTAGCGGTGGTTGCTATACTGCCTGACCCCAAAATATAGGGTTTAAGCCCCTCTGTCACAGCCCCGCCAATTTCATGTCAATAACTGCGTATCTTGCCATTCCACAAAGCGTTTCGTCTGGGTCTTCGGCGACAATACGCAGGGTGCGAGAAGCCTTTCCCATCTTCCGCAGTCTCACTTCGAATTGAGGCGGGCCGCGTCTGTCAATGCCACCATGAGGCATCAGGATCTGGTCTGGCAACAACTACTTCGTCCAGAGGTCGCAGAGATACAATTGTCCTTTGCCGGCGACGCTGTTCCTTCCGATGAAGTGTCTGCCATCGTGAAGGAGTTTGCTCACCATGACCGGCCCGGCTGTCGTGTATATCGGTCGCTCTGTGCCTGTATCCACTTCGATAAATGCCGGCGGACCGGACAAACAAACAAACCGTCCGTCGAATGAAATCAAAGGCGTCTCGTAGCTCCCTCGTTCAATCGCCCGGATTTGCCTGCCGGTTTCCAAGTCCAAAACACGAAACCCGTTCTTGTTCTTCGCCAGCCCTCGTCGGCCATCACCCGAAACGGCGATAAGGCCCCGACAGTTCACTGCGTCGTGGCGGAAAAGTTCCGAACCCGTCATTGTGTCGTAGCAAACAATCGCACCGTTTGAGGTGCCGACAACCGCCTTGCGGCCGTCCGCCGTGAAGCATGCTTGGCTGCCACATTGGAACCGGCCGACCTTCTTGCCGGACTCAACCTCCCAGACATAGACACTACCATCACCGCCATTGGCTAGCAGCCGCTTGCCGTCGCTGGTGAATTGGATATTACGAACACGCATGTATGGCTGTGGAAACTCGTGGTTCAGCTCGCACATCAGCCGGCGTGAAGCGACATCCCAGACAACCACCGTCCGCTCCAGATCGACTGCCAGCAGTTTGTTGTCGGCCGAGAAGACCCCGCTATGACGGCTCTCGTTGCACTTGGGCTTCTCCAAAATACCCAATGTGTTGTCCGTTTCATCCTGAAGTTCGAATCCTTTGTTCGACTCCGTGAAACGGATCTTACCGTCCGACGAATACGCGATCGCCGGGTTGACATAGTCCCGGATCGGGATGGCGAGAATCGAACCACGTTTCCCATCGTCGGCTGGCATCAGAAGAGAGGGGGCAGGAGAGGCGGATGGCGCTGGGCCGGGAGTGGAGGGAGGCTGGACAGCGGCTGAACTCCTCTTGACGTGCGTGAGGCTCTGCACGTCGGCTTTACGGACGATTTGCACGCTGCCGTCGGATGTGTGGATCAGGTATTCGTCGCCACGCTGGCCGAAGTCGCCCTCAAAACGCCGGCCGTCTTTCAGCACGACAACGACAGGATCGTAGGGACCCGAAGGCGGCGCTGGCGGTTCATCCATCGTGGGCAAACTGCCGTCGAGCGTGCGTCTATAGGGTTTGTCTATCGAAGTGATGCGCGCCCAGTGCGTCTGGCAGCCTTCGTGGGAGATCCTCACCAGGAATGGCGGCCGTAATCCAAGGAACCGGCACATCCCCGAGGTCTCGTCCATCGTCTGGCTTGCAAGGAGCTTCCGGCCTTTGAGGATGTCCGCCTCATTTCTGAGCGTGTTGAGGTCGCCGTCTTCATAAACATCCACGCGCGTGAAATCCTCGGGTTGCACCATGACAACCCAACTGCCTGTGACCTTGATGGACGGATCGTCCGTGACGCCATGGACGTTCGGTTTCTCAAGCCAGACATAGGTGCCGACCTTGTTCACGTAGCCGACGCCGGGTACGCGCGCCAATCCGCCATGAAACTCTCCGCACTCCGTGGTCACCTCTCTCAGGAAGAAAGCCTCTTTGCCGGTGTTATCCACGTAAGCCGGCCTGCCATCCTTGAGTGCAAAGGCCAATCCTTCCGAGAAATTGCCCGCTTTGAACTGAAAAGCGGAATGGATCACGATCCTGCCCGTGCGGTCAATGAACCGCCATGTGTTGCCATGTTCATCGGCCATGAAAATACGGGCCAGTCCTTCCGAGAAATCACCCGCTTCATCGAATCTCGCGGGCACAACCCATTGACCGGTCCGGTCAATGTAGCCCCATTTTCTCTCGCTGGGTGCATCCTTGTTTCCCACACAAACCGCGGCCAGCCCTTCATGAAAATCCCGCGCCGCTCTGAATTGATGGGGAATCGCAATTCTTCCCGACTTGTCCCCATAGCCCCAAGAATGGCCCTTATTGTGACGAATTCGAACAAGCCCTTCGGAGAATTTTCCGGCAGCGACGGCTGGTTGCAGTTCACAAACGGGCCGCCCCCGTTTATCAACAAACGTGTAACTGGTTCTTCCTTGCGCTGCCCATCCTCCGAACCCCGCCACGCCTTCCGAGAAGTCGTCCTGGCTCTTGTTGAGAACCACCTGTCCGGCGGTGTTGATGTATCCGGCCGAGGTCGCCGCCAAACCGTCCGAGAAATCCGCAGCCGATGTCAGCGTGGCCGGGACGACGATCTTACCCGTGCTGTCAATGTAGCCATAATGGCTGTTGGCCCGATTGAGGGCTTCAGATCGCCGGCCAGTGCCAATGCCCCCCATCCGGAATCGGCCCATGCCGTCATGGAATTCCCAAGCTTCGGTGAACTGCGGCGCCACCACGACCCGGCCCGTCACGTCAATGTAACCATACTTGCCATCCTGAACGATGGGATAGAGGCGGGCGGTTTGGCCCGGCCCGGCGGGGGTTGCGGCGGGTGGAACCACAACAGTGGGTTGTGACGGCAGGACAAGAGCACGTTCTGCCATTCGGTCTACGGGTTTGACAACGCGGTCGGGAACGTCCGGTGGCCTGCCAACAACAATCGGCCCTGTCACGCCGGCGGCGCTCGATGTGCCGGCTTTGGCGCGGGCCGCCGTCAGCGCCTGTACGAGGGCGGGCTTGCACCAACTGGGCTGCCTTCCCTCAGCCACCTTGTAGGTGTAATTGCCCCGCGCATCCACAACCCAGATTGCATCGTCTCTTTCGTAGGCGATGAACTGACCGTCCGTGGACCACGCGGGTCCGCTCAAATGGGATTCACGCACAACTGGAACTCTTGGCATGAGGAAAAGATCCACCTTGTCGGAACCATCCGGTTTGATGGTGAATATCTTTCCGAGCCAATTGTAGGCGAGGCGCGAGGAGTCTGGCGCCCACGTTGCACGGGCACCCGTCTCCAGAATGCGCGCCCCGGTGCCGTCGGCGTTCATGACGCCAATCTTTGAAATGCCCAAGCCTGCCGTGAAGGCAATCTTCGTGCCGTCGGGCGACCACTGAGGATACGAGTAGCGGTTCTTAGGATCGTTTGCCAACAACCGCAAGCCCGTGCCGTCGGAATTGACGACGTAGATGCCCGGTGTCCCCAAACCGCCTTCCACGACCAGACGCCGGCTGTCGGGCGACCAAGACGGGTTGCTGAACCACATCTTGGGCATCTTCGTGATCTGGCGGGGATACCGGCCGTCGGCGGTCATGGCGAAGACGTTCTCCATGTAAGCCCCAATGCTTGGCGTCACTGTGTAAGCAACCCATCGTCCATCTGGCGACCACGTGGGATCGTGAATCGCATGATCATCGACATGATACTCCACGTTGTTATTGGCGGTTTTGTTGCCGGTCAATGGGCGAAGCCCGGTTCCGTCGGGGTTCACGCAATTCAAAAGGTTCCCGGTTTGGAATAGGATCGGCCCAAGATCGGCAGGCGCTTTGGGTTCGCCCATGATCACTCGCAGCACTTTGTCAGCCTCGACGCGCTCCCATTTTCCATCGCCGCGGGTCAGCTTGTAGCGACCGCCCGAAGATCCCGAATCCTTCTCTGGTTCCACGTGACCGATCATTTGCGTGCCATCCTTCAAGATCAGGATGTCCGCTTGGGAAAATGATGCCATCGCCAGAACGGCGATGCCTTGGACACAGACCAGTCTGTACAATTTCATGACGGCTCCTCTTCGATGCCTGAACCACCTGCCATGCTTGTCTTTGGCACAAGGATTCCGATAGGGCACGAGCATAGAGGGTTCGGTGTTTGGATGGCAAGAAATGCCTGAGTTCATGCAAATGTTTGCGTTGGCATTGAGCGATGCTCGTGATAAACTAATCAATTGCCGGTGGTGGTGAGCAAGGTGGCGTTTCAGGATTCCAACCATGAAGAACCGTATCGCCCGAGCGGTCTTGCGGGTTGTTTTGCCGTATGTCTTGTTCGCCACGTTGTGGATTTCGTTGTCCGACCACTGGGTGGAAACCCTGCTTTCTGACCCTGCGGCTCGCACACAATGGTCCATCTACAAAGGTTGCGCTTTTGTGATCGTCACGGCGCTGCTCTTGTATTGTCTCTTGCGCATGGAGTTGAAGTCACGTGAGCGGGTTGAGGTGGCGCTGCGGGAGAGCAAGGAACACCTGTGGCTGGCTCTGGATGCGGCGCAGATGGGTCAGTGGGACTTGAACATTGTCACCGGTGAAGTCGTGTGGTCGCCGGAGTGCCTGGCCCTTTACGGCCTGCCACCCGGCACGCATCTGAACCGTGAGGAGTTTCTGGTTTTGGTGCATCCGGACGACCGTCCAGACGTGAACGAGGCCATCCGCAGGGCGGTCGAGGAGCGGGCGAATTACGAGAATGAAAGGCGCGTGGTCTGGCCCGATGGTTCGATCCACTGGCTTGCCTCGCGCGGCCGGGTTCATTGCGACGCGACGAGTCGGCCGGTGCACATGATCGGCGTCAGCTTTGACATCACTGCGCGCAAGAAGGCCGAAGAGGCCTTGCGTGAGAGCGAGGCGCGCGCGCAGAAAGCGTTTCGGGTCACGCATCAACGTCTTGAGAACATCATCGAGCATCTGCCGGATGCCACATTTGCGATTGATCAGGACAAACGGGTTATTGCGTGGAACCGGGCTTGCGAGATCATGACGGGAGTCAAGAAGGATGCGGTGTTGGGCCAGGGTGATTACATCTATGCCGAGCCGTTTTACGGCAAGCGGTGCCCCATCATGATTGACCTGCTCGATCAGCCCTCACCAGAGGTGGAGAGTCACTATACCTACGTCCAGCGAGTCGGCGATACGATCACAGCCGCGGCTTTCAACCCTCGTATGCGGGGCGGTCAAGGCGCGTATCTTTGGGGCACGGCGGCGCCCCTGTTCGACCAGGAAGGACGGCGTTGTGGCGCCATTGAGGTCATGCGGGATGTGACGGAACAGAAGCGCGTCGAGCAGGCGCTGCGTGAAAGTGAGCTCAAGCACCGCACGTTGTTCGAAACAGCAACCGACGCGATCCTCCTGATTCGCGGAGATCGATTCTTTGACTGCAACCCGGAGGCGTTGAGGGTGTTTGGCCGCAGTCGGGAAGAGATCGTTGGCACGCCGCTCCACAAACTGTCAGTGCCCACCCAACCCGACGGACGGCGTTCCGAAGAGAAAGCCCTTGAGATACTCAAGCAGGCGATGGCTGGAGGGCCGCAGTTCATCGAATGGGAATATTGCCGGCCCGACGGGATCCCGTTCACTGCAGAGTTGAGTTTGAATCGTCTGGAACTGGACGGGGATGTGTTGCTCCAGATGCTCTTGCGTGACATTACGGCGCGCAAGTACATGGACAAGGCGTTGCGCCAAAGTGAAGCCACCATCCGCAGTGTATTCCGGGCCGCGCCGGTGGGCATCTGCATCGTGAAGGATCGGGTGTTCAGGAGCGTGAATCAATACTGGTGCGAGAAGTTCGGGTATCCGGAAAGAAGCCTCCTCGGCAAGAGTACCCGCTTGGTGTACGAGAGTGACGAGGAGTGGAATCGGGTCGGAGGAATATATGACCAATTGAGGACGCAAGGTCTGGCATCCATTGAAACCAGGCATCGTTGCAGTGACGGATCGGTCCGCGAGGTCATCCTGACCGCTGCTCCCATCCAGCACGATGACTTTTCGGCTGGCGTTGTGACCGTCACCTACGACATCACCGAGCGCAAACGGGCGGAAGAGAAGATACGACAGCTCCATGAAGATTTGCAGCGCCATGCAGCGGAATTGGAGCAGCGCGTGGCCGACCGCACCGCCGAACTGGCCGTGGCTAGAGATCAAGCTGAGGCGGCCAACCTCTTGAAGTCCGCGTTCCTGGCCACCATGTCTCACGAGTTGCGCACGCCGCTGAACTCCATTATCGGTTTCACCGGCATCATTCTTCAGGGGCTGGCCGGGCCGTTGAGCGCGGAGCAAACGAAACAACTCGAAATGGTGCGCGGCAGCGCGCGCCATCTCTTGGCGCTGATCAACGACGTGCTGGACATCTCCAAGATCGAAGCCATGCGACTGAAGGTGACGCGCGAACCGTTTAACATGCGTGCGTCCATCGGGAAGACGGTGGAGTTGGTGAAGCCACTGGCGGAAAAGAAGGGACTGGCATTTCGCGTGGAAATCGCGCCGGACGTCAGTACGATGGTTAGCGACCAGCGGCGCGTGGAACAGATTCTGGTCAACTTGTTGAACAATGCGATCAAGTTTACTGAGCACGGCCAGATCACGCTGACGGTGGAAGTGGCGTGGAACATGCTGCGCATCTCAGTCAAGGATACGGGCATTGGGATTAAGCAGGAGGATTTGGAGAAACTATTCCAACCGTTCCGGCAGGTTGACACCGGGTTGGCACGCAATCGCGAAGGCACAGGGTTGGGCCTGGCTATTTGCCGCCGGTTGGTGGAGTTGCTTGGAGGCGAAATTCATGTTGAGAGCGAGTGGGGCAAGGGCAGCACCTTTACGGTGCTGCTGCCTGGCCGAAGTGGAGCCATATGATGAAACGCAAGATTCTTCTCATCGAGGACAACGACCAAAACCGGTATATGACGACGTTTCTTTTGGAAAGGCACGGATACGAAGTCGTGTCGGCCGTGGACGGTCCCACCGGGATCGAACTGGCCTCCAGGGCCCAGCCGAGCCT
>JBAZIR010000184.1:0-11068 GCA_041651735.1 Verrucomicrobiia bacterium
GATCAACTCGCGCTGGCCGCGTCCAATCGGGATCATCGCGTCCACGGCCATAATGCCGGTCTGCACGGGCTGGCTGACCGAGCGGCGCTTGATGATGCCGGGAGCGATTTTCTCAACGGGATAAAGCGTGTCGGACTTGACCTGGCCCTTGCCGTCGAGCGGCTGGCCGATGGCGTTGACGACGCGGCCGAGGAGGCCCTTGCCAACGGGCACGCTCAAGAGCCGACCGGTGGTGCGGCATTCCTGGCCTTCCTTGATATGGGTGTAGTCGCCCATGATGATCGCGCCGACTTCGGTCTCTTCGAGGTTGAGCGCGATGCCGTAGATGTCGTTGCCGAAATCTATCATCTCGTTCAGCATCGCGTCGGTGAGGCCCTCGATCTTGGCCACGCCGTCGCCGATTTCGCGGACGGTGCCGACGTTCTGCTTGGCGACGCCGCGCTTGGCGCCGGCGATCTGTTGTTCGATTTCTTGAAGGATGTTCGCCATAAAACGGTTTCCTGCTTACAACGCTGCGACCAACTCCTGCAGCCGGTTGGCCACGCTGCCGTCCCAGACGTCGCTGCCGACGCGGACGCGCATGCCGCCGATCAATTCCGGGTTCACACCAAACTCGGCGGCGATGGGCCGCCGGTAAATCTGTTGCAACTGCGCCGTAATCTGCTTCTGCATCGCCCCGTCCAGCAGCACCGCGCTCTCAACGCGCGCGGTGTTGCGCTCGATCTCCAACCGCACCAGCCGCTCGTAGGTCTTCAAGATCGCGATCAACTCGCGCGGTTTGGCCGCTGCGAGTCCGTTCACGATCGTGCGGACCTTCGTTTCGTCAAGCCGCCCATCGGTCAGGCTGTCGCGATAAAGCGACCGGGCGATGTGACGGGCTTCCTTGGAGATTTTCATCGCGGTTCGCGGCGCGTTACGCCACCAGTTGCTTCGCGGTTTCCTCGGCCAGGCGCCGCTGATCGTCCGGCGTCAACACCTTGCCGGTGACCTTGGCGGTGGTCTCGACCACCAGCCGGCCGACCTCGTGTTTCAACTCGGTCAACATGCGCTGGCGGTCCAGGTCGGTCGCTTCGCGGGCCTTGGCGATGAGCGCCTCGGCTTGGGCAATGGCCTGCTGCAACTGCTGGTCGCCCTGGCGTTGCGCCGCGGCGCGCGCCTCGTCAATCAACTGCTGCGCTTGTTTGCCCGCATCGGCGATGATTTTCTCACGCGTCTCCTGCGCCTTGGCCAATTCCTGCTTCACCTGCTCGGCTTGCGCCATGGACTCCGCGATACGGCGGCGGCGTTCCTCCAGCAGGTCGAGCAGCGGCTTGTAGGCGTAGCGATTGAGCACCCACAGCACCACCAGCATCGTCAGAAGCTGTGCGATGAAGTGCGGCCAATCCACGCCGAACTGCTCGAAGAAGCTCGGCGCGTGCGTTTCTGCTGCCAGTATGATCGGGATCATAAATGTGACCGTGACCCGTTGCGCGACGCGCGGCCCGTGTGCGCCGGCGCGTCGTGTGCGTTCGCGGTGGATTTATTGTCCCAGGAACAACGCGTAAAACGCGATGGCCTCGGCGAATGCCATGCCGAGAATGCCCATCACCAGGATTTTGCCGAAGGCGCCCGGATTGCGGCCGATGGCGTTTGTCGCGCCCCAGCCGACCAGACCGACGCCGATGGCCGCGCCGAAACCGGCAATGGCCACGGCAAACTTCGCGTTGAACAGAGGCGCAGCCGCCTGCGCCAGAAGTGCCAACTCGCTAATCATTCTGCTTCCTTTCTCAACCGCATTTCACTTCGCGGCCATCGCTGCGGCACCGGCCGCGCAACGTTCCAACCGCGAAAACTTGTCTTCTTGTTTCAGGCCGCTTAATGGCCTTCTTCCTCGTGCATGATCGCCGCCGTCGTAAACGCGGCGCACAACAACATGAACACCAGCGCCTGCACGAAACCGACAATCAGCTCCAGAAAATAAAACGGCAACATCGTGATCGCCGAGAACGGCGCCGGGATGATGCCACCCATCGCTTCCAGCAGGTTATCACCGGCGTAGATGTTGCCAAACAGACGGATGGTCAGGCCCAGCGGCCTCACGAAGAAGATCGAAACCAGTTCCAGCACCCCCACAAAGATGAAGATCAGCAGCAGCGCCCACCAAGCCGCGCCCTTCACACCGCCCTTGGGGCCAAAAAGATGGTTGATTGCGCCGCCCACGCCGTGCGCCTGGATATACCACACGCACCACAACACCGTGAACGTCACCGCCATGGACATCGTCATGTTCACGTCGGCGTTGGCTGGCCGCAGCAGTGGTGTCACCACCTTGAACCCGTGCTCCGTCGCGTGGCCCCAGCCGATCGTCGCGAAACCGGGGATGAGCCCCGTCCAGTTGCACACCAGAATGAAAATAAACACTGTCGCCATGAACGGGAAGGTCCGCTTGACGAACTCAGGTCCGATGATGCTCTCCAGCAGCGAATGCAGCGACTCGACCACAAACTCCAGGAAGTTCTGCAACCCGCCCGGCAGCAATTGCACCTTCCGCGTGCCGGCCTGCACCAGCAGAATCAGCCCAAGCGCGACGACCCAAGCCACCACCATCGAGTTGGTGACCGGCAGCGCGAAGTCAGTTCCCGGCAGGGGAACCCTGAATAGCGGCTCCGCGAATGTTGGTATTGCGTGTTCAGCAGCCATCGAAATCACCGGAAAAAACGCGCGGACTATAGGCACCTTGCCGGGTCCAAGCAAGCGTTTTTCGGGAACGAATTTCAGACGCGACTCCACCCTGCGGATTGATTCGCAGGCGGACTTCGGTATGCTCCGAAACACGATGAAAACACTTGTGCTGCTGTTTCTCCTCTGTTTCGCCACCATTCCCACCGCCCCGGCCGCCGGCAATTATTTTGAAGTGACCTATGCGCCGTCCACGCGGACGAACGAGCTGCAGCTCGGCGTCACCTACCGGCTCTGGCTGCCAGCAAACGTCAAGACGGTGCGCGGAGTGATCGTGCATCAGCATGGTTGCGGCGCCGGCTCGTGCAAGGGCGCGGTGACGGCCGCGCAGGACCTGCATTGGCAGGCGCTCGCGAAGAAGTGGGACTGCGCGCTGCTCGGCCCGTCGTTTCACCAGGGTGAGAAGGACAACTGCCGGCTCTGGTGCGACCCGCGCAACGGTTCGGACAAGACATTCCTGAAGGGCCTCGCGGACCTTGCCGCGCAGACGAAGCACCCGGAGCTGGCTACGGCGCCGTGGTGTCTCTGGGGCCACTCTGGCGGCGGGTTCTGGGCGAGCCTGATGCAAACGATGTATCCCGACCGGATCGTGGCGATCTGGTTCCGCTCGGGCACGGCGTTTGGAGCGTGGGTGCGCGGGGAAATAACGCGGCCTGAGGTTCCCGCCGCCGCGCTGGCAATCCCGATGATGTGCAACCCCGGCATGAAGGAGAACGGCGACAAGCGGTTCAATGGCGCGTGGACCGGCACGCTCGACATGTTCAAAGCCTACCGCGAGCAGGGCGCGCCGATCGGCTTCGCGCCTGACCCGCGCACGAGCCACGAGACGGGGGACTCGCGTTATCTGGCGATCCCGTTCTTCGACGCGTGTCTCGCGCAACGCCTGCCGTCGCGCGCCGGCCAGCCGCTCAAGCCGGTGGACATGAAGCAGGCGTGGCTCGCACCGCTGCTCGGTGACGAGGTGCAGCCTGCGGCGAAATTCTCCTGCAACGTGAAGGAGGCCGTCTGGCTCCCGGACGCACGTGTGGCCAAAGCGTGGCTCGAATACGTGAGGATTGGCGAAACCGCGGACACTACGCCACCGCCCGCGCCAGTGAACGTGAAGGCGGTCGCGAAAGACGGCGCAGTGGATTTGACGTGGGACGCCGAGGCGGACTTCGAGAGCGGGTTGACGGCGTTCATCATCCAGCGCGACGGCAAGGATCTCGCACAGCATCCGGAGAAGCCGACGAACCGTTTTGGGCGTCCGTTGTTCCAAGGCATGTCCTACGGCGACACGCCGGTCGCGCCGTTGCACGATTTCCGATTTACCGATACCACCGCCAAGCCCGGCGAGAAGCATCGCTACAGCGTCATCGCTGTCAACAGTGTCGGGTTGAAATCAAAACCAGCGGCGGCGCGGTAAACGAAAGCTTGTCTGATGAATACCCTCTCCCGCGGTGTCCGCCGTTTCCTGACAACATGGCTCATCCTTTCGCCGACGCTGCTGCTGGCCGACGGCGCGCTGCGCGTCAACTTCGCGCACTGGCAGACCAACGACTGGCAGGTCGTGCGAGAACCCAAGACAACGCAGCCGGGCCGGTGGACGCAGGAAGTCGATCACATCCGCGCCGGCGGCAAGGATGACGGCTTGCTCAATCTGCTTCACCGCTCCGTCAACGCAGCCGACGTGACGGTGGAAGCTCGTATCGCGTTCGCGGGTGATGGCGCGCCGTCGTTGTTGTTGCGCGCGCAGGAGGACGCGAACGAAGTCGGCGACACCTATTTCGTCGTGCTCCACAAGAAAGGCATCAACCTCTGGCGTCGCGTCGACGGCCGCTCCAGCAAAATCGCGCAGGCTGACTTCGCTCCCGAGGCGGGCAAGGTCTGCCGCGTGCGCGCCTCGGCCGAAGGCTGGCGGTTGCGCGTGTGGGTGGACGATGTGCTGCGCGTGGATGTGGAGGACGCGACCATTCCGATGGCAGGTCGCACCGGCTTGTGGGCGGGCGAAGGTGTCTGCCAGTTCCACAATTTCTCGGTCGAGGCCAAGACGCCGCCGTCCGCAGGCATTGAGCCAACTCCATGGCTGGCCGCTGACAACACTGGCGGCAAACTCTGGTCCAGTTTCAACAGCATCGCCGACGGCAAGCTGACATGGGGCAGCAACAGCCGTGAGAAGAAGATCGAAGCCGTTGCCGGCGCTGTCCACGTCTCCGCGCGCGCGAACGATGTCGCCGAGAGCCACTACATCGGCGTGATGTTGTCCGTGCCGGTTCGCGACGTGCGCAAACAGCAGGTGTTGCTCGACGTGCGAAGCTCCACGCCGGATGCAATCAGCTCGGTTTATGTGCGGCTCTACGACGCCGCAGGCAAACGCGCCGGATCGTGGAACGGCCATTCGCATCTGTCCCAAGTTCCCGTCACCCTCCGGCTCCAGATCGGCTCCGGCAACGACGGCTTTGCCTGGGAACCGAAGGAGATCAAGGGTGAAGCTTCAGCCGTGACGAAGATCGAATTGATCGTGGGCACGCGCCAGCCCGGCGCCGCCTATGATCTGATCGCAAGCAACCTTCGCACCGCGCCAGTGCCGCCGGGCCTCCGCGACCTGGCCAAGGTGAAACCGCTGTTCCTTGGAACGCCGCTGGTAGCCGGCGGACACACGGTGGCAGCGATTGTGACGCCGTCGAAGTATCGCGACCTCGCCGTCAAATTGCAGTCGCGCGTCCGCGAACTCACCGGCGCGGAGGTGCCGGTGCTCGACGACGCGAGCCTGGCGGATGCACAAGGCCGCTGGAACGCCGACGGCATCGCGCGTCGCAGCCAATCACTGATCGCGCTCGGCAATTTTGAGACCAACCGCTTGCTGCCATTGCTCTACGCGCGGTTCTACACTGCCGTGGACGCTTACTATCCGGGCCTGGGCGGCTATGCGCTGCACACGATTCACGACCCGTGGGGCAACGGTCACAACGTCGTTGTGGTTGGCGGCAGCGACGACGACGGCGTGCGAGCCGCGGCGGAGGCGTTGCTGGAAGGGCTCTCGAAACAACCCGCGGGCAAGGACCTCGCGCTGCCGCGGCTGATGCAGTTGAAGCTATCCCCCTCGCTCCTGAAGGAGATGTCGGCGCTGCGCAAGAACCCCGACGAGAAATCCATCGCGCAGGCGGTGACGAAAGCGAAGGAAGCATTCGGGCGCGGCCAGCACACGGGCGTGACGCTCAACCTTTACAGTGCGGGTTTCAATTATCATTACTCCGGCCATGACGGTTACGCCGAGCTGTTCAAGCGGCTCGCGCGGCTGATGATCGACATCTATCGCTCCAAGCCGACGACCTACGGCGGGCCATGGGGCATGGATGCGGATTTCAATTCGATGCAGGTGATCGCTGCGTGGGATCTCGTCGAGGAAAGCCCGGTCTTCACCGAGGCGGAGCGGCTGGAGGTCACGCGCATCATCGCCGAATACGCGCGTTACCTGGAGACTTTCGGCAGCTTCCAAGGCCCGTCCAACCGGCACATTCGCCACAATCACAACACGTTTCCATCCCTCGGCAAATTGTTCGCGGCGGAATATTTTGGCAAATACTACCATGTGGCCGAGGCCGCGCGATGGCTCGCCGCGGCCGACGCGTGTTTCCAGCCGCAGGCGCTCAGCTTCAAGGCGCAGGAGGATTCCAACGGTTACCAATGGCTGACCGTCGGCCACCTGACGCGCTACGCGCTGGCGCGGCCCGACCACACTTGGTTCGCCAACGGCAACGCGCGCCGCGCGCTCGATCTGGCCATTGCCACGATGGACAACCTCGGTTTTCAGTCGGCGTTCGGCGACGTGGGTGGCTGGCGCGGCTGGGCCTCCGAAGTGCCGCTCTGGAATGTCGGCACATGGTATTTCCGCGAGCCGTCATTCCGGTGGGCCATCGAGCAGGAGCGAGCGGTACAGCCGAACGCGCGCATCCACATCAACGGCAACACAACTCTCCAGCCGGCGGCGCGCACGCCAACGGGCTTCGATGGCGCGCGCGTCTTCCCGATGGAGCGACGGTTCTATGATTATTGGGCGCCCAAGGCCACGAACAGCGTGGAAAAGCTCTGGCTCGCGCCCATCGAGCAGACTTACGAAAAGGTCTCCTTCCGCGGCGCCTTTGATCCGCAGCAGCCGTATCTGCTGCTCGACGGCATCGGCTGCGGTGGCCACCGCCACTACGACGGCAACTCCTTCGTCCGTTACAGCGAGCGGGGCCGCGAGTGGTTTGCCGACGGCGACTACATCAAGGCGTTGCCAAAATTCCACACGTCGATGCTGGTCTTCCGCGACGGCCAATCGTCCACGCTGCCACCGTTCTGTGCGCTCGAGGCGCACGCCGACCTGCCCAACGCCGGTTTCGCGCGTAGCACCGTGCGCGATTACGGCGCGACCGACTGGTCGCGGAACCTGATCTGGCTCAAGGGCCGCTGTTTCGTGGCGATTGACTCGCTCAAGGCGCGCGCCACGGATGAGTATTCATTCCGCACGGCATGGCACACGCTCGGCGAACCGCGGATCGAGGGCAGCCGCTTTACCGTCGAGCAAAACGGAGAGCGCTGTGTGATCGAGAACCTCGACGGCGCGCGGCTCAAGCTCACCGATGACGAATCGCTCGGCAAGAACTGGAACGGTTACACCAACGCCCGCCCTGTTGTCCGCATCCTCCAGCAGATCGCCGGTCGGAAGATGAAGGCGGGCGAGACCTACCATTTCCTGAACGTCTTCGGTGTTTCCGGGGTGGTGGCGTCGCGCGCATCCGACACGAGTGTGCTCGTGAAGGCCGGCGACGAAACCACGCTGGTCGGAGTGGCCGGCGGCAAGCGCAGCGCTGTCGCGCCCGGCATCAAGACCGACGCGGCGTTGTTCGTGCTGCGACCGCGCGGCTTCTCGCTCGCGAAGGCGACAACGCTCGTGGCCGGCCGGCGCACGCTCTTCCGCGCGAGCGCCCCGGTTGATGTGGAGTTCGACGCCGCGAGCGGTCGCGTCGTGGTGCAGTCGCCTGCGCGCGTGACGGTCGCGCTGATGGGACAGAGCGAGCGGAATGTTTCGCCCGGCCATCAGGAGTTCGTGGTCAAAGTCCCGTCAAAGGCAGCGCTGATCTCTCTCCCATCGGCAGCGCCGGCGAAGTCGAAGGCAATGGCCGCTGCCGCCGACGCGCCAAAGCTTCCGGTGCGCTGGAAGTTCAGCGGCGTGCCGGTCACGTGCATCGCTGCCGCGGATTTGGATGGCGACAAGAAGAGCGAGACAGTCGCCGGCGCATCGGACGGTCGTGTTTGTTGCGTCGGAGCCGATGGGAAGCAGCGATGGGAATTCAAAGCGCCGAGCGCCGTCAAAGCGGTCTGGGCCGGCAACCTCGGCGGCGACGGAGGCAGCGTAGTGGCCGCGGGGTTGGCCGACGGCAACCTCTGCCTGCTGGATGCGGACGGCAAACAGCTCTGGTCGCACGCGTTTCCCTTCTACAAGCGCAAGCCGGTCGTCACGGTTGTCTTCGCGGCTGACCTCGACGGGAGCGGCAGGAAAGCGATCATTGCCGGCACGGAGTCGTGGCATTTCTACGCGCTCGACCGCGGGGGCAACGAACTGTGGCACTACGAGAGCGTCCACGGTTCCACGTGCGGCACGGCGGCCGATCTCGACGGCGATGGCAAACAGGAAGTCCTCGCCGGCACGGAATATTATTGGTGGCACGCCATCGCGCCCGGCGGCCAACGGCGCTGGGGTTACTCGACTCGGACCGGTCCACACGCGAACTGCGTGGCGGCGGGCGATCTCGGCGGCGGCAAACGCGCCGTGGTCTTCGGCGGCGCGGACGGCAACCTCCACGTCCTCGGTGCCGATGGCAAACCGCTGTGGCTGTTCAACACCGGCGACGAAGTCACGGGCGTCACGGTTGCCAACGGTCGTGTGTATGCCACCTCGATGAGTTTCAACCTCTACGCGCTCGACGGCGGCGGGAAACAACTCTGGCGCCGGGACCGCGGCGATGTGCTGCGCGGGCTGGCGCAACTTGGGCCGGCCATCGCCGTGGGCGGAGAGGACGGCCGCGTTGCGGTGTTCAGTTCCGAAGGCGAATTGCGAAACGAAGCGAAACTCGATGCGCCGGTCACCCAGTTGAGCGCCGTTGACCTGGATGGCGACGGTCAGCAGGAAGTCATCGTCCTCGACGCGCGCGGTGAAGTCATCGCCCTTGGCGGCAAGAAGGATTGAATCACGCAGGAAGCGCCGCGACAGCGTCATCGCAGTCACCGACGTTACAAGTTATCTCAAAAAGCCCTGGTGGATTTTAGATTGCCCCCGCCAATGACTTACGGCGGGAGCGAGGACGCTTGGAAAGAAATGTTCCTTCGCGATGATCTGGATTAGTGATAAGAAATTGCTCTTAGAGGAACGCTACCGCCACCCCCGACTTGACGCGAGGCGGCTAGACGGCGCGCCGCTGAGCAGCGTTGTTCGGTTCGAAAACTGCGTTGAAGGAGAACCAAACTATGGGTTGACCACTTCCGCCTTCGGGACGTCCGGGAACATCGAAATGCGCAGTTTCGTGCAGCCGTAGGGCACGAGTTCGAGCGGCGAACCGTCCGCCGCCTTCGTCCTGAGCTTGAGCGGCGCGTCGAGCGGCCAGTCCCATCTCGCCGGCATTGGCCTGCGAACGACCTCGACGCCCTCGACGGCTTTCGACGAATCGATCGCCCAATCCGTGCGCGCGTTGGCAGCAGCCGTGTTCTCGTCCTGCTCAGGAAGGCCGTATGCGAACAGGAGCGGACCGTATGACAGGCTGCAGTACGGCTTGCCGTCCGCGTTCTGATCACGCATCGGCTCGGCTCTTGGAATCATCGGGAAACGAAGCGTTACCACGTCCCCCGCCTTCCATTCGCGATTCACCACGACGAAACCGTCCGTTCCCGCGCAGAGGTTGACGGCGACACCGTTGACGCCGATCTCAGGCGTCCGGCACCATTCCGGCACGCGCAGCTTGAGCGGGAACTCGAGTGGTTTCACGGGATTGACAGACATCTCCAGCTTCTCGCCGAACGGATAGTCCGTCTTCGTCTCGACCTTCACCACCGTGCCGCCGAGCACCGTCTCGAGCGTGTTCGGCGCGTACAGCAACGCGGCGAGTCCACCGTCCGCGGGTTTCATCCACATCCACTGCACATAACCGGGCAGGATGCGCGCGAGCGCCGCCGTACAGCAGAGCGGCCAATGCTTCGTGCTGTAGTCGAACCCTTTCGCGCCCGGGCCGACCGCCGCGGCGGGCTGACCGCGGCCGCGCCCGCAACGGTTCGGACTCTGGAAATAGACGTGGTGCATGAAGTCGCGCGACGTGCACGCCGCGCCCGCGTTGAAGAAGCTGCGCTCGACGTGGTCCGCGTACTTCCCCTCGCCCGCCACGCCCGCAAGCGTCGCGTAGAGAAGGAGGTCGCCCGCCACCGTGCACGTCTCCGTGCCGCGGTTCGGCCCCGCCCAGCCGTACGATTCATCCGCCACCGTGACACCGTGCGGCTGGCGCGTTTGCCTGGCATGGACGTCAAGCCAGCCAAGGACGTTCTCGAGGTATTTCCCGTAGCCCGTCCACTGCGTCGCCTTCACAAACGAAAGCATGCTCTCGTAGCACAGCACGCCATGCTGCCAGCGCCAATCCCACTCCTTCGTGTGCGGACGCGGCGTCATCAGGAGCGATCCGACGTCCGGCGCATGGCCGTACCGCAGGGCCGGCCATGACTTGAGAGTTCGTTCCCCGTACTTCGCGTTGAAGTTGTCGATCGCTTTCGCGAGCGCGCCGTCGCCGCAATAGCGCCACGTGTCGCACCCCGCCGCCGGGAGCGAAACGGGATTGCCGAAAAAATAAAACCGCGGATCGTCCAGGCACCACTTGAGCGCCTGAAGCGCGCGCTGGTCGCCCGTCGCCTCCCAGTATGCGAGCATCGCGCGCGTGGTGCGCCCGCTCGCGCCGAGGATGAACCCGTGGTTCGCCTTCTCGATCTCGTCCATCTGTGCGGGATCTGTGCGGTCCATCCAATAGACGAATCCGATCGCCTTCGGGTTCATGCGATCGAGGAGCGGTTCGAGACGCTTCTTCGCGTAGGCCTTCAGTTCAGGATCGTCCAACTCCCAGGCAAGACGCACGAGTCCCTCGAACCAGTATGCGCCCCCTTCCGTGCACCACGCCCCCTTCTGTGAATCGGTCCAGTCGAGGTATTTTCCCCGCGGATGGAAATCGCGATTCCACGCCCGCGGAAACGCGTGATCCACCTCGTCCATCCGAGAGATGTACCCGTTCTTGGCCGTCACGCACCAGTCGCGCAGCCAGCCCCGTGGTTTCACCTCGCCGGGACGCAGCATTTC
>JBAZIR010000185.1:0-11059 GCA_041651735.1 Verrucomicrobiia bacterium
GTCAGGCCGGGCACCATGCTGGCGACTTCGCTGTAGGTGACATCCACCGGCACCCAGCCGTAGCGCGGAAAATAAACCTCGGCCCAGACGTGGTCGTTCTTCATCCCCGGCGGGAAGATCGGGCCGTTGTGAACGCGCGCCGGAATGCCCACGCTGCGGCACAGCGCCGCGTAGAACAACGACTGGATGACGCAATCGCCGACGCGCCGCTGCCGCACTTCTTCCGACGCGCAGCCGTAGGTGAACGTCGCATCGCGCCAGCACCATACGAAACTGTACTTCACGTTGTCGCAAACCCAATCGTAGAGCAGCCGTGCCTTCCGATAAGGATTGTCCTCGTGACCCACCACTGAACGCGCCAGTTCGCGGAGCGGCCGGGTGAGCGCCATCTGTTGCTCGGACCGCGTGAAGCGCCGGTAAAGATCGCTCTGCGTGTCGTAAGGCGGAATCGCGTCAGGGACGATCTGGAAATCGGTGTCGAAAGCGTCGAAGGCCACCTTCATCTCGATGACGAGATCCTCCTTCTCAGGCCGCGGAACTTCAAGGCAAGCGATGCCGACCTGCGTCTCAACGTCCGGGCAGGACTTCAATGCGCCAGCCGGCTGCACGGATACGGTGCGAATGTTCTGGGCGGCGGGCGTCAGCAGCGGGTACGGGAACCATGCGCGCACCAGCCGGCCCGGTGGCAGATCGCTCTGCTTCACCACGACCTTGGTTGTAAACACGAAGCGCACGGGATCCACGTAGTGCTGCGGCGCGCTGCTCGCCGCGCGAAGCCGGTCGAGCCTGGCCGACTCGTCGAGGAACAGCCGTGCGAACTTCTGGAAATTTTTCGTCGCCGATTCATTGCGGGCCATGATTGCCGTGTCGAAGAACTGGAGATTGGTGACGTTGGTATTGTAATAGAGCTTCTTGCCATCCACCTTCCACGCGAGCAACCACCCGCGTCGCTCCCACTCGGCCATCTCCGAGGGACGAAAGTCGCGGTAGGTCTTTGCCAATTGTTCCTGCAACTGCGCCTCGCTCCAGACAAACTTTACGCGCATGTCCTCAATGCGCGACAATCCTTGCTGGGCGTCGCGCTTCAGCCGCCACAACTGCTCGCTGTCGCAACGCTGGAGCAGATCGCGGTAGATGGTTTCGGCGCGGGTGAATTCGTGTGCTTCTTCCAGCTTAAGCGCCTTGCGATAGAGCCCAGACTGCGACGACTGGGTCGCCGGTTGTTCAGCGGCGAGTGCAAGGACGGTGGCAAGGATGCATGCCCAGACGCAAGCGGCGGCGTGAGTGATGATCGGCTTCATAGGAGTGTCAGCATCCTTTCATGCTATCCCTACAACGACAGGACCGGACTCTGCAACTTGATAAGGGCACGCCCTCGTGCGCATTTCCGCGGTCTCGTCCCCCCTGAAGCTATTCTGTCCACATCCTGTCGGGAGCATTCTCCGGCCATCGCCGTCCAATGGGGTGTATGAAAACATGGATTCAGATTCTCACCTTCTTCGCAATCACCAGCGCCGCTTTCGCCGATGGCCTGATCGTCATCCACACGCCGACCCATGTGCCGCACGGCCATTACGCGTTCGCGCCGCTGGAGGTTGTCTATCACCACGTCAACGTCAAGATTGATGGACAAGTGGCCACCACGGCCATAGATCAAGAGTTCTACAACCCCAATCCGCACCGGCTCGAGGGCACCTACATCTTCCCGGTGCCGAAGGGCGCGCAGATCAACAAGTTCTCAATGGAAATCGGCGGCCGGCAGGTCGAGGCCGAACTGCTGCCTGCCGACAAGGCCCGCCGCATTTACGAAGACATCGTCCGCACGATGCGCGACCCCGCGTTGCTGGAGTACGCGGGCCGCGACCTCTTCAAGGTGCGCATCTTCCCCATTGAGCCGCGCAGCCACAAACGCATCACCCTTTCCTACTCGCAAGTGCTGCGCGCTGACAGCGGGCTGGTCAGCTATGTCTATCCACTGAACACGGAGAAATTCTCCGCCGCGCCGATCAAGACCGTGAGTGTGAAGGTGGAACTGGCCGTCAAACGTCCGCTCAAGACAATCTATTCGCCCAGCCACAACGTTGAGATTCGCCGCCACGACTCGCGCCATGCGACGGTCGGCTTCGAGTCGAGAAACGTGCGGCCCGACACGGATTTCCAGGTTGTCTTTTCGACCGAGGACGCCGACGTGGGTGTCAACCTGATGACTTACAGGAACGGCGACGGCGATGGCTACTTTCTGTTGCTGGCCTCGCCCGGCGCAGAGATCAAGAGCAACCGCGTCGTGCCCAAGGATGTTGCGTTTGTGCTCGATACCTCCGGCTCGATGGCGGGCAAGAAGCTCGCACAAGCCAAAAAGGCGCTCCAGTTCTGCGTGGAGAACCTCAACGACAATGACCGTTTCGAGTTGATCCGCTTTTCGACCGAGGCCGAGCCGCTCTTCGACAAACTCGTCAAGGCGAGCGAGGAAAACCGCCAGCGCGCGGCAGATTTCATCAAGGGCCTGAAACCCATCGGCGGCACGGCCATCGAGGAGGCGTTGCGCAAGGCGCTGGAGCTGCGCCCCGACCGCTCCGACCGGCCTTACGTCGTCATCTTCCTCACCGACGGCCAGCCCACCGTCGGCGTTACCGACGAGAAGCAAATCCTCTCCAACGTCCGGCGAATCGGCGGTCAGACCCGTGTGTTCTGCTTTGGCATCGGCACCGATGTGAACACGCACCTGCTCGACGACATCACCGATACAACGCGCGCGTTCAGTCAATACGTGCTGCCCGACGAGGACATCGAACTGAAAGTCTCGAGCTTCTTCACCAAGATCAAGGAGCCCGTGCTGGCGAATCCCAAGCTGCACTTTGGCGGCAACATCAGGCCGGGCAAAATATACCCCTCGCCGCTGCCCGACTTGTTCAAGGGCGAGCAACTCGTCGTCGTGGGCCGCTACAGCGGCCATGGCCATGCCGCCGTCACCATCGAGGGCACGGTCAACGGCGTCATGAAGAAATTCACCGACGAAGTGGAGTTTCCCTCGCGCGACACCGAGCACGACTTCATCCCGCGCCTCTGGGCCACACGGCGCATTGGCTTCCTTCTCGACGAAATCCGCCTCCACGGCGAGAACCGCGAGTTGCGCGACGAGGTGACCGATCTGGCGCGCAAATACGGCGTCGTCACACCCTACACGGCCTACCTCATCGTCGAGGACGAGTCGCGGCGCAACGTGCCGGTTTCCGCGCGGTCCTTGCAGGGCTTTGATTCCGACCGCGAGGCGCGCGATGCGATGGGCCGAACCTGGACTCGCCTCAATGTGGAGAAAGCCGGCGGCCAAGCCGTTTCTGGCTCGCGCAGTTCCTCTGCGTTCCGGTTGGCGTCCAGCGCTAGCGAAGCGGTCGCTGTTGGAAAAGAAGAGGCGCAGCAGAGCGTTGTGGCAGCCGGTCCCGCGCCCGCCGGGATGACCGCGCGCGTCGCACAGTACACGCAGCAACAACGCTTCGTTCGCGGCCGGGCTTTCTTCCAAAACGGCAGCCAGTGGATTGACTCCAATGTTCAAGCAATGCCAAACGCGCGACGCGTCCAGGTGAAGTTCAACTCGCAGGATTACTTCGACCTGGTCGCAAAGCATCCGCACGCGCTGGCGTGGTTCGCTGTCGGTCGCAACGTGCAGGTCGCGTTGGATAACACAGTCTATGAAGTCACCGAATAACCCGAAAGGAATGCCATGAAGACAACGACACTCATCCTCACCTTGACCCTTACCGCGAGCCTCGCGTGCAACGCGTTCGCCAAGAATGCGCCGGAGAAGGAACGGCCGATCGACCTCGTCATCTGTCTCGACACGAGCGGTTCGATGCATGGCCTGATCAACGCGGCCAAACAGAAGCTCTGGGACATCGTCAACGAACTCGCGACGGCGAAACCCCGGCCGCATTTGCGCGTGGCACTCTACGCCTACGGCACGCCCGGCTACGGCGTGGAAACCGGCTATGTCCGCAAACAAATCGACCTCACCGACGACCTCGACGCCGTTTACGGGAAGCTCTCCGCGCTCGTCACCGACGGCGGCGACGAATACGTCGCGCGCGTCGTGCGCACAAGCGTGTTGGAGCAACCGTGGAGCGCCGAGAAGGACGCGCTGAAAATCATCGTCGTCGCGGGAAATGAGCCGGCGACACAGGATCGCCAGTTCGCGACCGCCGACGTGTGCAAGGACGCGATTACGCGTGGCATCATTGTCAACGCGATCTATTGCGGTTCGCCGACGAACAGCGAGGCCGACGGCTGGCGCGAAGTGGCGCGCGCAGCGGATGGCCAGTTCGCCAGCATCGACCAGGATCGTGGCACGATCGTTGTCAGCACACCGTTCGACCAGAAACTGGCGGCGTTGGGTGGCGAGATCAACCAAACCTATGTGGCCTACGGCGCGCGCGGTGCTGTCGGCCGTGAGATGCAGTCCGCCGCTGACACGAGCGCGGCGGCGGCCAGCCCGGCGGTGTTTGCCAGCCGCGCTGTGGCCAAAGCCGGCGGCCAGTATCGCAATTCATCCTGGGACCTCGTGGATGCCATGGCCCAGAAGGATTTCGATCTGGCGAAAGTGAAGGAGGAAGAACTGCCTGCCGAGATGAAACCCATGACACTCGACCAGCGTCGTGTCCACCTCGATACGATGGCGAAGAAACGCGCCGACGTGCAGCAGCAGATCAACCAGCTTAACGTCCAGCGTCAGAAGTTCATTGACGAGGAGATGAAGAAGGGCGGCAAGTCCACCGACAAGGCCTTTGACGCCGCCATGCTACGCGCCATCCGCGAGCAGGCCGTGCGCAAGAGCTTCGTGTTTGAGAAATAGACGAAGCCGGGCCGGCCAGCCATTCAGTTCTTCCAACTTCGCTCGATCTCTTCCAATGACTGGCCCTTGGTTTCCGGCACAACGCGCCAGACCAGCAGCACCAGCACGACACAGAACGCGGCGTAGGTGTAGAACGGAAAGGCGTGGTTGAACGCGCGCACAAACCACGAGTCCTTCGCGTCGAGCAACGGGAATGTTTGCGTCACAACGTAATCGGCCAGCCACAGGAAAAACGTTGCCAGGCCCAGCGCCCGGCCGCGGATGGCCGTCGGATAGATCTCCGCAAGGATGACCCACGTCACCGGGCCCACGGACAAGCCGAAGCAGGCGATGTAGAGAACGATGAACGCCAGCATCCAGCCGCCCGCTGCCGCCGGGTCGCTCATCGTTTGCGCCAGCGCGCCCATTGCCACGAGACTGACGCCCATGCCGGCCGCGCCGATGAGCATCAGCGGTTTGCGGCCCCACTTGTCCACAGTCACGATGGCGATGAGCGTAAAGAGCACGCCGGAGCCGTTGATAATCATCTGTTGGAGCAGGCCCGCGTCCACGCCGGTCGAGGAACTGAGGTTCTTGAAGAGGGTCGCGCCAAAATACATGAAGACGTTGATGCCGGTGATCTGCTGGAGGATCGCGAGCGCAACGCCAATGACCAGCGGCCGGCGCAACTGGCGCGAGAACACCTCGCCCCACGTGCCGCGTTCCTGCGCCAGCGCCGCGCGAATGCTTGCGCTCTCGGCGTCGGCAAACGTATTGCCGCCGACGCGCCGCAGGATGGCCAGCGCGCTTCCGTCACGGTGTTTCTCAATGAGCCAGCGCGGGCTTTCCGGAATCGCCAGCAGCAACGCTGCGAAAAGCAAGGCGGGCAAAATGCCCGTGCCGAACATCCAGCGCCAGCCGCTCTGGATGAGCCACGTCTGGTCACCGCAGCCGGCGATGAAGTAGTTGATGAACGAAGTGGCTGCGATACCACCCACAATGGCGATCTGGTTGACCGCCACCATTCGCCCGCGAATCCGGGCCGGTGTGATCTCGGCGATATACATCGGCGTGGAGATCGAGGCGATGCCGATGCCAACGCCGCCAAGGACACGGAAGATGATGAACGTCCAGATGCCCGACGGCAAAGCCGTGCCGATGGCCGAGACAAGGAACATCGCCGCCGCCAAAAACAACGCGGCCTTGCGGCCCAAGCGGTCAGAGAGCGGTCCGACGGATAGCACGCCCGCCGCGCAGCCGATCAGCACGCAGCCGGAGGCCCAGCCTTTCATGAAATCGCTCAACCCAAACCGCGCGGTCAGCGGTTCGATCGCGCCAGAGATGACACCGGTGTCGTAGCCGAAGAGCAGCCCGCCGAGCGTGGCGACGAAACAGACAAGCGTTACATAAAGCACGCTGCCCTGGCTGTCGTTGGCGGCAGGCGCCGCGTCGGTTCTCATCAATGATTCCTTACCAAACCTTGAGTTTGAGACTTCCTCCATCCAGCGTCTCAAAAGGTCCGGCTGTGGGAGTGGCTTTGCTCCGCTGCTTGCCGAAGTAGTCCGTGTCCACCTTCAGCGGCGAGCCGTTGGGATTCTCGTAGCGAACGCCGGAAATCTTCGCCTTGCCCAACAACTGGGTGGTCACAAGCTTCGTTGCCGCCTTTGATAGCGATACGGGCAACGTGAGGTCGAGAGTCACCGAACCGGCTTCCTCGACGAGCTTGCAGCCAAAGGGTTCCGGGAGCGTCAGCGGGTTGATTTCCTTGTCGTAGGGCCGAGCGCCATTGAGATAGACGTTGCCGCCGGTTTGGAGCGGGAACTCGCGGTTGTCATAGACCCACAGGCCGCAGCCGATGACACGCGCTGCGGGCTTCTTACCCTTCTGGGCGCCAGCCGGCGTTTCGGCGGCTCCGACGAAGAGATTGTTGTGGAAGCGATTGTCACCGCCTTTGATGTTCGCCAAGCCGGCGACCTTCGTCGAGTGCGCGGGATGGTAGGGCGTATCACGCTTCAGTTCTGGCTGGCTGATGATTCTGCCGGCAATGAGATTATGCGCGTAAGCACCACCCTGGGATACATCGAGCAGTGTCGTGGGAGACAGGAAGATGTTGTTGTCCACGACAAACGGCCCGTGGTCCACCTCGACGAACAAATCCTCCCGTGCGTTATCGTGGAAGAGATTCCGCGTGACGCGCGTCCCTTGAGCCATCCAGTCCAGCCAGAGGCCGCGGCAGGTGCGGTAGATGTGGTTGCGGCTGATCTCGGTATCGATGGCGGCATGGAACTTGATGCCCGCCATCTCCGCGCCGGTGAACAACTGCCGGACGTGGATGTCGTGGATGATGTTTCCAGTGACCGTGCTGAACGTGCATCCCAGGCTGCCGACGACTCCGGCTTGTTCGCAGTGCGAGACGATGTTGTTCCGGACAACGTGGTGGCCGATGTTCTCCTTCGTCCACGCGATGGCATGGGCATGGGCGCGCTCGATGGTCTTGACGTAACCCTCGGCGCTGGCGGAGGTGTTGTCGAACTCGTCGCCGTGTTTGCCCAGCGCGATGCCTGAACAAATGGAGTGGCTGACCGTGTTGTTCTCGATGATCCAGCCTTTGCTCCAGTGTGTGCCGATCAAGCCGACCTGCTCCGCCGTCGGCGGCGCCCACGGCGTGGCAGCATGACGCATCGCGAAGCCGCGGACGGTGATGAAATTCCGGCCGGGCTTGTCCGGATAGAAAACCGTACGACGCACGTTGATCTCGACGAGTTGCTCGTTCGGGTTGACGCCCTTGAATTGCGCCCAGATCGTTGTGTTTTCGCCGTCCACTTTGCCGAACCACAGCGGTGTCTCGCCCATTGGCTTCATTACATCGTCAATCTTTGCCGCCTCAATCAGCCATTCGCCGTTGAGATAGACTGCGCCGGTGTGATGCTCGCGGCCTTTTGGATTGAACCAGTCGCCGTGGATGAGGTCGCTATAAGGGTTGAAGCTGCCGAAGAACGAGTTCGGCAGCGTCATCTTCCAGACATCATCCTGGACTTTCGTCCACTTCTTGACGGCCTCCGACCCCTTGATCTCGACTTTCTCGCCCGGCGCCGCTTGATAAACGATGCGTTTCTTGTCGGAAGCGCCGCCGCGCGGCGGGTTGATGCGCTCGCGATACACGCCTTCGTGGACGGTGATGACATCGCCGGACTGCGCCAACTCGGCGGCGCGCTGGATCGTGCGCAGCGGCGCGGTTCTTGCGCCGGGGTTGGTGTCGTTGCCATTGGGAGCAACGTGGAACTCCGCGGCGTGAACGGTGACAGCGAGCGTCACCGCGATGAACAGGGCAATGATGATACTTTTCATTTTACGGTCCTTTTCTGGCTATCGGCTGTCCTTCAGCGCTTTGAACATGGCGAGCAGATTCTCCGTCGGCGTGTTGCCTTGGATGTTGTGGACGGTGTCGAAGACAAAGCCGCCGCCTTCGCCGAAGATTTCAATCCGCTCGCGCACCTCGCGATAAACCTCGTCGGGCGTGCCGAACGGCAGCGTCTGCTGGGTGTTTGTGCCGCCGCCCCAGAAAACGAGGTGCTTGCCGAACTCCTTCTTCAGCGTCCGGGCGTCCATGTGGGCTGCGGAACATTGGACGGGGTTGAGGATATCGAAGCCGGCCTCGACGAAATCCGGCAGCAAGTCGAACACGGAGCCACACGAGTGGATGAACGTCTTCCACGACGATTTCGCGTGGACGAGATCGTTGACGCGCTTGTGGAACGGCTTGAAGAGATCGCGATACGCCTGCTTCGAGATGAAAGGTCCGCGCTGGGTGCCGAAGTCGGTGCCGGTCAGGAACACCGCTTGCACGCGGTCGCCGAGCAGCCGGATGAGCTTCTCCAGGTTCTTCAACGCGATCTCGCACTGCTTCTCGAATATGGCGAGCACGTAGTCACGGCGAACGGCGGTGGAGACATACCATTCCTCAATGTCACGAATGCCTTTCGGATGTTTCATCCACGGTGCCGGCACGAGTGCGATGTCGCCGAACGCCGCGCCGGGCATGGTGAGGATGATGCCGTGCGTGCCATCGTCGAGCGCTTCGATGCTCTGGCGATACCACGCCAGGTTCGCATCGGTGAACTCGGCGAACTCTTCGAGATTGTCGGCGGGGTTGAGTTTGTCATCATCAATCGGTGGCTGGCGCACGATTGAATCGAAGAAGAACGCGCCCTTCGGCATGCGGCCGCTCGGCGGCGCGCTCCTGTCGCCTTCGGGATAAATCACCAGGTCGCCTTCCGCCGTCTGGGTGACGTTGAACTTCTCCGGCACAAGCGCCTCGGTGCCGTCAAAAAGCGTGAACGGTTTCCAGCCGGTATTCTCGAAACCAAACATCGTCGCGCGCGGCCTCAGCCCGATGACATCGATACCGAGGGCGTTGCACAGCTCGTCGTCCACCTCGCCGAGCATCTGGTAAGGCTCGATGACTCTGACGCGGTAGCCGGGGTCGCCGAGCACCGCGCGCCGCAGCCGCGTGACGGCTGAGACATGAATGCCTGTAACCGCTGTGCCGCCCATGTCAACGGGGACGTGATCGGGTTGTTGGTGTCGCAGAGCCTTTTGGAGTCGTTCGCGTGAGGTCATGACGGCCGACATTCTAAGCCTGCACGGGGGGAATACGCCATTGCCAGAATTCGCATTGTGATATCCAAAATTCGCATCCAGGTGGTAAGATGCAGGTGAGTCTGATAAGACATCAACGAGAACCATGCCCGAAATTCACGCCAAGCTGCCACGCCGCGAAGATTGCCTGCGGCTGGATTACATCTACGGCGGTACGGTCACGTATCGGCCCGGCGAGACGCTCGGTCCGCGTGTGCTCACCGATTACGAACTCGTGCTCATCATTGAAGGGCACGTCACTTATTGCCGCGACGAACGCGACCACGCCGCGGCGGCAGGCACGATCATCCTCGCGCGGCCGGGTTTTCACGAGAGCTACCGTTGGGACCTCAAGCGCGAGACGCGCCACGCCTACTTGCACTTCAACCTCGATGCCATCCCGCGTGAATGGCCGGATGTGGCGGTGTGGCCGGTCGTGGTGGCCAAGCCCGATGCGGTTTGCGCGCCGTTGCTGCAACGCATCGTTGCGCGTTGCGGCTCGCAACCGCGCTGGCCCGCTGAGCGGCCGACTCGGGAGGTTTGCTGCCTGATGAAAACGCTGCTGGATGCGCTGATCGAGAAACATCCTGCCGCAGCGCGTTCGGCCGAGACGGCCGCGCGCCCCGCGCCGGTGCAACGGGCGTTGAAGTGGATGCGCGAGGTGATTGATGAGGAGCCGGAACGGCCGGTGACATTGAAGGAACTGGCCGACGCCGCAAACGTTTCGCCGAAGCACCTCTGCCGGCTCTTCCAGCAACACATCGGCTGCGGGCCGATGCGGGCCTATCGGTTGTTGAGGTTGCAACTGGCGCTGGTGTTGCTGTCGCGTTCGAACCTGACGGTCAAGCAGATCGCCAACCGCTGCGGTTTTGCGAGCCAGTTCCAGTTCTCGCGGTGTTTCTCCGAGACATTTCGCCGTCCACCGACGGAGGTGCGCCGTCGTCTCCAGCGCGGCGAACACCCACCCAGCGCGGACCTGCCGCCAGACGTGATGCCGCGGGTGTTTTGGTGAGCAACGCCTGCGGTGGTTGTTCCGACCTCGACGTCTCTATCCCTCCGCCCGTTTTCGCTCCAGCGTTTCGGTGAGTTGGTAACTTGCGCCGATCTTGGTTTTGAACTCGGCCAGCTTGTCGCCGTAGCGGACTTTGCAGAGGCGGCCGAGTTTGGAGCGGATGGCCGCCTCAGCCAGCACGCCATCCTTCCACACCATGTCCATCTCGAAGCCGCCGCGCGCGCAGAGGCCCTTGACACTGCCGTCCGGCCACGCGGCAGGCAGCGCCGGCAACAGGTTGATCTCCCCGCCGTGCGATTGCAGCAGCATCTCGGCGATGCCGGCGCACGCGCCGAAGTTGCCGTCAATCTGGAATGGCGGAAGATCGTTGAGAAGGTTCGGCATCGTGGAGCGGCGCAGCAGCGCGATGAGGTTCTCATGCGCCTTGTTGCCATCGGCCAGCCGCGCCCAGAGGTTGACGAGCCACGCGCGGCTCCAGCCGGGAAACGTGCCGCCGTTGGCAACGCGGCGCTCGAGCGTCTTACGCGCCATCGTCGCCCACTCACGCGTGCCGTGGACAGTGATCTGGCTGCCGGGATGCAGCGCGA
>JBAZIR010000186.1:0-10908 GCA_041651735.1 Verrucomicrobiia bacterium
ACGAACACACGCAGCGTCCCCGTCTGCGCAAGGCGAAACAGTTCGTGGCTGCCGGCGGCGGTGATGAGTTGGCCAATGTCAGTCTTGCGTGCCGTGATGGTGCCGTCGAATGGCGCAAGCACGCGGGCGAAGCTTTTCAAGTTATCGAGCCGGTGGACATTGGCGCGCTCGGCCTCGACGGCGGCGGCTTTGAGCGCGAGGTCGGCTTTCTTCTCAGCGGTTTCCTGTTCGCTGACGCTGGCGGTTTTCAACAACTCCGTCCACCGCGCGGCAGTGGTCTGGGCCAATGCGAGACCGGCTTCAGCGCGGGCCAGTTCGGCACGAGCGCGTGCAAGGTCCTGGTCGAGTTCGGGCGTATCAATCTCAGCGAGAAGTTGTCCTGTCTTGACGTGCGTGCCGATGTCCGCCAGCCACCGCTTGAGATACCCGCTGGCACGGGCGTAGATCGGCGCTTCGACGAAGGCTTTGACTTCGGCGGGCAGCGCAATGGCGGCTTCCGGCCGGCCTGGCGCGGGAGAGACAACGGTAACGGTCGGCGTCGCCGTTTCGCGCGTTTCCTGCACTGTAGTCTGGCGCGCGCGCAAGCGGGGCATGATACCGGCGATGAATGCGACGACGACCAGAACAGCGACCACGAGGCCGAGACGGCCAAGACGGAACCGCGGTGACGGATGCGGCGCCGGCGAGTGACTGTCGAGAGGTGAGTTCATGGTTGTTGTGATGCGCGCTTATTCGATAGAGCGATTTCCATGTTACACAGAGGATGGGTTGTTGGCCATATTCGGCGCAAGCGGAGTATCGGACTCGCGCTGCCGGGATGTGACGTGCGAGCGGCGGTGCATGAAACTGAAGACGGCTGGAACGAACAGCAAGGTTGCAACGGTGGCCACAATGAGCCCGCCAATGACCGCGCGGCCGAGGGGCGCGTTTTGTTCACCGCCTTCGCCAAGGCCGAGGCTCATGGGCAACATGCCAATGATCATCGCCATTGCCGTCATCAGCACCGGTCTCATGCGGCCCACGCCGGATTCCAGCGCGGCACCGATGGAATCCAGACCGCGATGCAGCATGTTGCGCGCAAAACTGACGACGAGCACTGAATTGGCAGTGGCGACGCCGAGGCTCATAATTGCGCCCATCAACGCCGGCACGCTGAGTGTGGTCTGCGAAAGGAACAATCCCCAGATGACGCCCGCGAGCGCGCCGGGCAGCGCCGTGATGATGATGAAGGGGTCGAGCCAGCTCTGGAAATTGACAACGAGCAGCAGATAGATGAGCGCAATCGCCATCAGCAGGCCGACGCCGAGACCGATGTAACTCGTGCGCATCGTGTCGGCCTGGCCACGCAACGAAATGTAATGGCCGCGCGGCAAATCTTTCTTCGCCTCCTCGACCAGCGGCTCGATGTCGCGCAACACGTTGCCGAGGTCACGCCCACTGATGCCGCCGAAAACATCGGTGACCGGCGCGGAATCATAGTGCGAAACCACTGGCACGCTGGCGGTGCGTTCGAGGGTGGCGAGGTTGGCGAGAATCTGGCCGTTGCCCAGGCCGGGTTGACCGGTGCCGATGGGCATTGCTTGAAGCTGCTCAAGCGAGCCGATGGCGTGTTCCGGAACACGGAAGTTGATGAGGTATTGGATTCCGTTGCTGCGGTTCAGCCAGTAGGTAGGCTGGACCTGGCCGGTGCCGCTGAGGCTGAGCAGGACCGAGTTGGAAACGTCCCGCTCCGTGAGGCCCACGTCAGCGGCCTTGGTGCGGTCCACCATGATGCGCAGCGAGGGCAGGTCGGCAGGCTGCTGCACGCGCACGTCCACAACCCCTGCGACGTGGCGGATCTTCTCGGCAAGCGCCGCGGCGATGCGGCGGTTCGCGGCCTGATCGCGGCCCGCGATCTGCACGTCGAACGGAGCGGGCAGGCCGAAGTTGAGCGTCTGGCTGACAATGTCCGCCGGCAGAAAGTAAAACAACGTGCCAGGGAACTCGCGGTTCAGCCGGGCACGGAGTCGGCGCACGTAGTCGTCGGTGGGCGCATGACCGTGTTTGAGAGAGACAAGAATATCCGCGTCGGCGACGCCGATGACACCGCTGTTGCCGTAGGTCAGGTTGATGCCGGAATTGTTGATGCCGATGTTGTCGAGAACGCCGTGCAATTCCTTCGCAGGCACTACTTCACGGATGACCGCCTCGACCTGGTCCACCAGCCGCGCTGTTTCCTCGATGCGCGTGCCGCTGCGCGCGCGCAGGTGGAGCTGGAAGGTGCCGGCATCCACCGACGGAAAGAAATTCTCGCCGAGCTGCGTCACCAGCAGCCATGAACCGACGCAGAAGAGCAAAAAGACACCGCAGAACGGGCCGCGTTTCTCCAGACAGGTCGCCAGCAGCACGCGGTAGCGTTCGCGAAAGTGAAGGAACGCGCGCTCGAAGCGAAGCTGGATGCGCATGAACGGCCGCATCCAAAACGGCCCGTGGTGATGGTCGGCGTGCGTGCCGTGGAGTTCCACGCCGCGGTAGAACCACATCACCAGTGTCGGCACCAGCGTGCGTGAGATGATGTAGCTGGCGATCATGGCAAAGACGACCGCCTTGGCCAGAGGAACGAAGAGATACTGTGCGACGCCGGTCAGGAAGAACATCGGGACGAACACGATGCAGATGCACAGCGTGGAAACAAAGGCGGGCAACACAATTTCCCGCGAGCCGATGATGATGGCATCTTCCAGCGCAATACCCGCGGTCATATGGCGGTGGATGTTCTCAATCGTCACCGTGGCGTCGTCCACAAGGACACCGACAGCCAGCGCCAGACCGCCCAGCGTCATGAGATTGATCGTCTCACCCAGCGCGTGGAGCGCGGCGATGGAACTGAGCACCGACAGCGGGATCGAGAGCGCGATGATGAGCGTGCTGCGCCACGAGCCAAGAAAGAGCAGGATCATCACCGCCGTCAGCGCGGCAGCAATAATGCCTTCGCGCAGCACGTCGTTGATCGCAGCGCGGACGAACAGGGACTGGTCGGCAAACTCCTTGGCGTCAATCTCCGGCGGCAGCCCGCTGAGAATGCGCGGCATGACCGCCTTCACGCTGCGAACCACGGCCAAGGTCGAGGAGACGCCGGTCTTATAGACTGTCAATAACGCGCCGCGAATACCGTCCTGGCGGACGATGTTTCGCTGCGGCAGATAGCCGTCGCGAACCTGTGCCACGTCGCGCAGATAGATCGTCGCGCCGCCAACGGTCTTCACAGGCAGATCGTTGAGTTCTTCCAACACCCGCGGGCTGGAGTTGAGTTCGATGTTATATTCGGTGGCGCCGATCTTCGCCGTGCCGCTGGGGAGGATGAGGTTTTGGGTGTTAATGGCGTCCACCACGTCCTGCGCGGAAAGGTTCTTCGCCTTGAGTGCGGTGAGGTCGAGGTCCACGGCCACGAGGCGGGTCTTGCCACCGTAAGGCCACGGGACCGACGCGCCGGGCACCACCGACAGGCCCACGCGAATCTGGTTCTGCGCGAAGTCAAAAAGCTCCTGCTCAGAAAGCTTCTTGCTGGTGAAGCTGTATTGGAACACCGGCACCGTGGAGGCGCTGTAACGGATCACCAGCGGCGGCGTCTGGCCCGGCGGCATGACGCGCAACAAGGTCTGACAGATGGCCGTGACCTGCGCCACGCCTGCATCCACCGGCGTGCCGGGCTGGAGGAAGATTTTGATGACGCCGAGGCCGTTGTAGGAGTTGGACTCGATGTGCTCGATGTCGTTGACCGTGGTCGCCAGCGAGCGTTCGCAGATATAAACGATGCGCTGTTCGACCTCCCTGGCGTCGAGGCCGCTGTATTGATAGACGACGCTGACCACCGGGATGTCAATGGAAGGAAAAATGTCTGTGGGCATGCGCATCAGGATGAACGGCGTCAGCAGCAGCAGCAGAATCGCCGCCACCACAAACGTGTAGGGCCTGCGCAAAGCTAGTTCGACAATCCACATATCAGTTCAGATAAAGTTCGCCGGGGCTCGTTGCCGGCCGTCGGCGTCCGGCGCTTATATCAGGTTCGGCGGATACTGCCAGTAGAAGTTTGTGCGGAGGAATAAACGAGGTGGGGAAGTGGGGTGAAAACTACGGACTGACGACGACGCGGACGTTCTCGGCAACGTAACGGTAGGAGTAGAGCCAGCCATTGGCGACATACCAGACATCCTTGCGGTTGGCGACGTGAGCCAGATGCTGCATCAACGTCGAGCCGCGCACGCCTTCCACGCCGGGCCGCGGGTCATAGATCACGCTGTTCAGGAAACGGTCGGGATGCCAGAGCGCATAGAAAATCCCACCCGCGTCGTGGACGCGGTCAAAGCCCTCGTTCAACTCCGCGACATCGGCGGCGCAATAGCGCGCCCGCGGCTCGCGGCGCTGGAAGATGGTGTCGTAGCCCTTGGTATTCAGGCCGGCCACGCCATAGAAGTTGTACGCCTTGTTCCACGTCGCGTAACCGTTGCTCGTGGGATTATCGAGCCAGTTGAAACCGCGCAGGAAGATAAACTCACTCGCCGCAGTGCGCTGCTGCGTCTCGTCCCCATAGCCGAAGGTCAGGATGTATTCGAGCACATACTGGCCGTAGGGAAACTTGCGGAGTCGTCGCAGGATATCCTCGCGACAACCGAGAATTTCATTCTTGTACCCGTGGATCAAGTAGCCGGCCTCCTTGGGGTGCGTCCAAGCGTGGACGGCCGGTTCCCAACTGCGATCGCCCCGGTCCAGTTCCTGCTGCATGTTCCGCCAGACGGCGTCACCGCCGGCGGCACGGCTGTTGATGGCAACCGAGAGAGGCAGATGGAAACTGCGGCAAACGTGCACCGACGCCTGGTAGTTGTCGGAGTTGTCATTCGTGACGCCGCGCCAGGGCGCGCCCGGATGCGCCCACGGGTTGCAGCCCCAGTTGTCGTTGGAGAGCGTGTAGGCCGACTTCCGCCCGTCGTAATACTTCGCCACCGACTCGAACTTCGCCGACCCGACGCCCGCGAACTTCAACCGGATGCTGTTGCCTTGTTTGAACCCAACTGAGACATAAGCGCGTTTGGTTTGCGCGTCGAACCGCACGCACTCCACACCATTGAAGAAGTCGGCGGACATCTTCTTCTGCAATGCCTTCCAAGCGCCGGATTCCCCGTCGCATCGCAACACCCGCGCATCGCGCGGCAGATCGGATAACTCGAACACATACGTCGCGGGATACTGGAATCCGAACTTCTTCTGCATCGCCGCGTCTATCGAGACCACGAACGTAGCCTCCGCCGCAGGCGGCGCGGCGCCCGCAGTGGAAGCAGAGACCATGCACAGCGCCAGAGGCAGAGAGAGAGCCGCGTATCGTTTCATAGATGTCACCTGAGTCGCGCCAAATACAAATGGATCGGGTTAAGGGAATCGAACCCTCGTCATTTGCCATTCCATCATAACTGGACTCCTCTTTTCAAACCACTTTGAGAGTCAGTCGGTGGCCGAGGTTGATGTTGACTGATCGTTTGGGTTTTGTCCACGGTTAGCGTAACGGTATGCCACGAACTTCAACACTCTTTGGGCGCGGCATCGCTTTACGGGTTCAGGGAAAATGGCTGAGAAAGTTCACTTGGACGAAGCGCGCGGGGGAGGGTGGTACGCAGGCACTTTGTTCTTGAAGAAGCCGATACGCAAAGCCTCGACGAGCGGCTCGTTGAGCAACAGCACGGGATTGGCAGCCGTACCGTCGAGCGAGTAGAAGTTCGATCCTCGGGCCCCTTGGACCATGCACAGGCGATACTGGGTCAAGATCGCCTCAAGGTCGCGCCGCGTGCAGCTATCGCCATCCTTGACTTTCGCGTAGATGCAAAGCCCAGGCAGAATTCGTTCCAAACGGGGATCGACCGTCTTCCACTCCTGAAGTTGCTTGGCCAGCACGTCGTCCTTGGGCGTGTAGGCCATGGGGACTACATAGTCGACAATTCCCTCTCGAATCCATCCGGGCCAATCCTGAAAGACGCTGTCGGCTGAGTCCAGTGTCGCGAACACGACCGCCGTGACCTGTGCGCCGGGCTTGGCACGCTTGGCGCGTTGGTAAACGTCGCGCACCAGTTCGGTCACGCCGGACTTGCGGTATTCAGCCCACTTGTTTCGCTTCAGGTTGAGCTGTTCCAAGTCGATCTTGGTGTCCTCGCACAACAGAAGGTCGCTGGCGCCAACGGGCTGGACGCTTTCCAGCCGGTTGATGTACTTGGCCGTCTTGCTCATCCCCAGTACGCGCTGGATGGAGGCGTTGCGGATGGCGTGAACCGGGCCGTCGATGACCACCAGAATTCCACCGGCGCGCACGAAGCGCTCCAACGACTGGGCGAAATCGTCGGGGATCATGTACACGCTGCCCAGCACTACCAGCGACCCAGGTGGCAGCTTGTCCAGCCGGTCTTCGCCGGTGATCACGGCGCCGTAGCCGAGCTTGCGCAATGCCTCGGCGGTCTCTGCGGTCTCCTTGCCGCCGTAGCGCAGGCGGTTCGGCGCGGTGTCCATGACGAAGACTTTGTCGCGCGGGGCATGCCACTGCCGCAAGGCCCGGCTCAAGGTTTCGGCGACGGGCGGCAGCGAAGATCGCAGGGCGTGCCAGTTGAACAAGAGGACGTGGCCCTTGTCCAACTCGTTGGTGGCCACCGCCGGCGTGCCATCAGAGAACTGGGCCAGAACCTTGGCGGTCGTGGGCCCGGCCACCGGATTGCCGGCGATCGTCGATGCGAAAGGAAACGATGCGCGTTGGAGTTGCTCGATCGGTCCGCATCCGTAGCGCGAGGCAAACTCGGTCTGGCAATGCTTGCAGTAGCAGATCGCCGGCCCGTTGTAGCGGATGAAGTCGAAGTGGATGCCGTCCAGATCATAGCGGGTGAGGGCCTCGATCATCAGGTCGCTCTGAAACTTGCGGACCTCCGGCTTGCCCAAGTCATACCACAACGGCCCAGCCTCGCCGCCGTTCTGGACGACCCAATCGGGATGCCGGTCCAGCACGTGCAGAGGCGTCGGGTTACCGTAAGCACCGTTGACGAACCAGGCGTGAACCTCGATCTGCCGACGGTAGCACTCGCGAACCATGTATTGCAGCGGGTCGTAGCCCGGCTGTACACCATCGAGCATCGGACAGAGTTGTGTCTGAAAGGATGCCTGCCCGCCCCAGTACCAGACCAAGAGGAACACGGCATTGAAGTTGGCCCGCTGGAGCTTGTCTACGCAAGCGTCGGCCTCCGCCGGGGTCCGGATGAAATTGGCGTGCATCCAGATGCCGCGGAGCTGAGGCTCAGCCGCCAAGCTCTCCCTGCAAATGCCAATCGCCAGCAGCAAAAACATCAATGTCGAGAGTCGAAAACGAGTGCAGGTTTGCATCATAGTGGTCCTTGAAGCAGATAGAGTCGCAGCCCTTGGTGTCGGCACGGTAGTAGTGACAGGAGTGGATTCACAAGCCAAAAACACCTCGGAAAAATCGAGGGCAAGACATGATCTGCGGCAACTCGGTCGCGTCCTCGACCCGTTCACGGTCGCGCCCTGTTCGACTTGAGAAACACAACGCCTGGCTTGGTCAACTCGGCCAGCACCAGTCCGGCAAATCCGGTGGCCGTTGTACTGTGCAAGCCCCACGGCATATCAGGATCGCAGAGGATGCCAATCCGGGCTGCAAAATCAGGAGTGCACAAGAAGACCGTCGCACGTCGCACGGCCTCGGCCACCTCGGAATCATGTGCCATGCTGCGATTGTACTCGAGGAGCACCAGCGGCATGGCCGCAGCCTTCGAGTTGGTCCAAGGATCGGCCGCCGGCCACCAGACGCCGCCCGCGCGCGCAGTCAACAGACCCTGCTCACCCTTGATGTGCCATGCATACACCTGGCGAATCCTGGCCTTGAGGGCCTCGTCGGCAGTCCAGTGCCACACCCAGAGGATTGCCTCGTGATAATAACAGATATCGCCAAAGTTCGTCACTCTGAGCACCTGTGCACGGGCTTCTGCGTGGTGGTGATGGATGGGCCGTCCGTCGGGCTGCCAGTTGTCCAGGAGGAAGGCCGCGGCACGCTCGGCAATCTCCAAGTACTTCGGCTCACCCGTGATCGCGTGCAGTGCACAGAAACTCATGCCTTGGGTCCCGGTGGCCACACTGTAGGGCACAGTCATGTCCTTTCCAGACCATCGGCCGTTGGTGAAGCCGCCCGAGGGCAATTGCCAGCGCGCGGCGTACTGGTCGCTGAATTGCCGGAGGGCGTCGCGGTAGACCTTCTTGCGCACGTCGTCGACATAGGGATACGCGACGGCTAGGCAGCTGGAGATCGAGCCGACGTCCGCCGTGTTGGTCGTTCCATTTTGCGCGCGGTCGATTTCCTTTTTCGTCCGGTGGGCCACCGGCTTGTTGGAGAAACCCGACGACCAGGATCTGTTGGGAAGCTGCTCGCTGACCAGCTTGTCCAGAAGCCGCGTCACCGCGTCCAAATATTTCTTCTCCCCGAAAATGTCGTAACCCGCCAGGAGCGCGCGTGCCGGATAGGCCGAACGATACCATTCCGCCGAATTCGGATTCAGCGACCCGCTCTCCATTTGGTGTGCCACGAGCCAATCGCAGAAGAGCTTCAATGCCTTGGCCGCATCGGGCCGGGCAGCGGCATCGATCTCGGCCAGCGTGGGAATCTCTTTGGACGGGCCCGGTGGAATCGCACGATGCGGGCCGCGTTGGCTGGGGCCTCGCACGATCATCGACGTCACCGCGAAGTTCGCGTCCTCTGTGAGCGGAACGATCTCGATCCGCAGTCGCTCGTCGGTCACTTCGGCTGGAAACACCTTGGTGACGAACTTGCCCTTGGCGGTTGTCAGCTTCTCCGCAATAACCTGTCCTTGGGTCAGGACCTTGAACGGGCCATGAGAGTAGTCGCGATCGCCAAAGGTGATCTCCACTTCGTAGCGGCCGTTGTCCAATCCGATGGTCAACTCGGCACGTTTCCCCTGCACGAAATCCCGGTTCAGCAGATCGTCGTCGCCTCGATCTCGCATGCCGAGCTTCCGTCCTTTCCAGAAGAACCGGTCGTCGGAGGACTTACCCTCGACGGGCAGAAATCCCTTCGCGCAGGTTGCGGCGGGACCGAAGTCAACCTGGTAAACAACGCCCGGTCGGTTGTCACCGCCCAAGGCCAACCAACCACTCCCCACGGTCGCAATCAGGAACGCACACGTTGTCAGTTGTCGGGTCATCGAGAAACTCCTTGCAGATATCAATGTGACCGGACTCATCTTTTCGAGCCACTTGAAAGTAGTCTGTGACTATGGTTGATGTTGACTGATCGTCTGGGTTTTGTCCATCCCCGGCGCAGATTTTGCGATTCAAACGTTCATCCCGGCTGGCTCGATATGGCGACGTCACGTCATCGGCCAATTTGAAATGGTGTTCGGCATGGTTTGTGATAGATTTCCTTCAGTATCGGTTGGAACCGCGAGACCTTGGAAGTCTTGCGACCATGAAAGAACCCGTTACGAAAGAGATTCTTCGTTTGGACCGCGAAGGGTGTTCTGCATGATGACCATCCCGATCCGTGTAATTCAGGGAGGTCCTGTTGTCAGGGTGTTGACGAATGAGTAATTCAGGCATCAAGACCCGTTCCATTTCACTGCCAGTTGCCATCCTGGCGGTTGCGGCTGTGTATGCTGTGGTGGCCAAGGTGAGTTTCCTGTTTACGATTCCTCCCGGCAATATCACCCCAATCTTCCCAGCCGCTGGAGTGGCACTTGCTGCCGTGATGCTTTGGGGACGGCAAGCTCTGGTCGGAGTCTGGCTCGGGTCTTTTGCGGCCAATACCATCTCCTTTATTGACGGCTCGATGCCGTCTGTCCATACAGGGCTGACAAACTTTTTGGTAGGGGCATTTATTGGTCTCGGCGCCATGTCTGGCGCGGCAGCGGGGGCATTCCTGGTGCGGCGCTTCTGCAAGGACGAACACCCGCTGCAAAGCGGACGGACTGTGTTGATACTGGTTACGGTCGGCGCGCTTGGCTGTTGTCTGATCAGTCCCACGTTCGGGGTGCTGGGTCTGTCGCTGGGAGGAAATATTCCTTGGGAACGGTTTGGCTATTCCTGGGTGACTTGGTGGGTGGGAGACGCATCCGGGACTCTTGTAGCCGCGCCCCTTATTCTGGCGTGGCAGCATCGCCACCCTTTTCGCAAGAATGCCCGGCGCATTCTGGAGGCGGCCGTGCTGGGCGGGGCGACTCTCTTGGTTTGTTTCTTTGTCTTTTTTCAGAACATGCCTTTCGAATATGGACTTCTGCCGTTATTGCTCTGGGCGGCATTTCGTTTCGGCATGCGCGGCGCGTCAACTGCGGCCGCCATCATCGCGTTGCTTGCCATCATCGGCACCAATCGTGGCAGCACTCCATTCGTGGGGGGAACGGTCAATGAATCACTCTTGCTCCTGAATTCATTTTTTGGGGTTACATTTACCTGCGCACTCTTCATGGCGGGAATGATCGAAGAACGAAAGCACGCGAATGAAGAGTTGTGCAAGCTGAACCGGGCGCAGCGGACCATCAGCGAGTGCAACCAGGCGTTGATTCACGCCACGGATGAAACGACGCTGTTGAACCGGGTTTGCCGACTCGTGACGGACATCGGTGGTTATCGGCTGGCGTGGGTCGGCTTTGCTGAACAGGACGCAGACAAAACGGTGCGGCCCGTGGCTCAAGCGGGCTTTGAGGAAGGTTATCTGGAAACGCTCCAGATCACGTGGGCGGACACTGAGCGCGGACGCGGTCCCACCGGCACCGCCATTCGGACCGGCCAGCCGTGCACGGCTAATGCCATCCTAACGAATCCCAACTTCGCTCCGTGGCGAGCCGAGGCACTCAAACGCGGCTACGCTTCCTCCTTGGTCCT
>JBAZIR010000187.1:0-10875 GCA_041651735.1 Verrucomicrobiia bacterium
GCAAAGGAACACCGCCAGTTTTGGATAACGTTGCTTCAGCTGGGTGATGAGGCCATCGAATTCTGCGCGGCTCAACTTCTGGTCGAGTGTCTCCAGCAAATCCTGCCGCATGCCAACCATGAGAAGAGCGCATCCCGGCAGATCGGCCCGCGTATAGACAACCTTCGACATCGCGGCCCTGCTGGTCGGCCAATCATCAAGCAACCTATAGAACCAAGGGGTATGATCGCAGGCACATGGGAATACTAAACGGTGAAGGTTTGGTTTTGAATTGGAGGTCAATTCCCCAATCATCGGGTCAATAACGAGGCCCCAATCCGCGAAAGTGCATAATGCTCTTTCAAACTTTTCATACCGCGTTTGGGGATCACAGAGAAAGGTGGTCGGGCCTACAGGACCGAATTTGGCCGTTTGAGCACGGAGGAAATCGGCGAACTCCTTGTCCGACATCTTCCGGCCTCTGCAATGGACTGCGCCCGTGCTGTCCACGGTGATGGTAAGTCCTGCGCCCATGCAGCACGGCGTGAGACTCCACGGGGAGCCGAGGCAAAGCAGGAAAAACGCCGCCATCGCCAGCAGCAGCGGGGTTCGGGACACGGAAGTTAAGAGTGAAAAGTTGAGGGTGAAGAATTGAGGATTCCGATAACTCATAACGCTTAATTCCTCATTCATCACTCGCCGGCCGCTTGCAGCAGGTTTCGGCTGATCGTCTTCATTCTTCTCTCATTTCTTTCGCGGCCGGTTTCGGACCAGTGACCGCTGATGTTTCAACCTATACTGCCTCTCCAGCTTCGCGGCGTGTTCTTCATCTTGCTCAGCAACCAATGATTCAAGTTTCAATGCATACTTGAAACCAAAAACATCTGTGATGCTGCGTCGGAATCCATGATCCCCCGTTGCTCCGCCTTCCCACGTCAGAACCAAACCGCTCGAATCCAGAACTCGCTTGATTAGTTGCAGGGCCAGTGTGAGCGAATGGAATGCATCAAGTCCTGCAATGCCGTTATCTATAGTGTGCCTGGTCCCTTCAATCCGCACTCTCGAACGCCACTCACCGTCATCAATTCTCATGGGAGAGAACAACTGCACCGTGACGACAGCGCCTCTCCGTCCCTTCACCGCAAGTTGTCTTTTGCAGACAAGAACCTGTTTCGACTGATTCATGTGTCGAATCTCTTTCTCTTTTTCATTCCTTCGGCTTCTGACCGCTGAGAACTGACGGCTGGCCGCTTGCCTTGCATCTTTTTGCATTCGGCTTCAGGACCATTCTCCGTCTGCGGCTACAGCATGTAAAGCCAAGGGTGAAAAGCGTTGTAGACCACGTCCCCGACGTGGCGGTTGTTCAGGATAATTTCGACCGGCCCGGGCAGTCCGGCCCACCTAGCCTGAAACAACGTTAACGATTGCGGCGACTACGTATTTCTTTCAGCGGGCCGGAGCAGGGGATTTTTGGATGGCGTAGAGGCGGTTCATGGTGGCGACGTAGAGGACGCCGTTAGCGGCGACGGGGGAGGTGTGCATCGGGCTGCCCATGTCTATCGTCGCGAGGAGTTTCTTCTCGCGGGTTGCGGCCAGAATCATGAACTCGCCTCGGCGCGTGCCGATAAAGAGTTTGCCGTCGGCCACCAGCGGCGCGGCCCAGATGTCGCTCTTGGTTTCGTGTGTCCAGCAGGCGGTGCCGGTGGCGGCGTCTACGCAGTGGATCGTTTTCCCGCAGTCGGCGATGAAGACGAGGCCGTCGTGCACGGCTGGCGTGGAGGTGGTGTGCTGCCGGAGCGGGTAGGACCAGAGCGCGCCGCTGCGGGTGATGTCGCCGGTCTTGGTGGCGTCCATGCACTTGAGCCACGCCTGGCGTTTGCCCCAAAACATGTCGCCGCCGACGGCGACATAGACGCGGCCGTTGTGGAAAACGGGCATGCCGTAGATGTTGACGGGGCTTTGCTCGCGGTTGCGGAGGTAGTCGTGAATGTTCTCCTTGGGCGCGGTCGGGTCGCAGTCGAACCACCAGACTTTGCGGAGCGACGGGACGGATTGGAGTGATGGGGTGGTGGAGTGCTGGGAGGAGTTCTTGTCCATTACTCCATTACTCCGAGACTCCAATACTCCAGTCCCCACAGCTTCGAAGGCGTAAACAACGCCGTTGCCGCCGCCGAAGAAGACGAGCGGGCGGCCGTTGACCTCGCCGAGGGCGGGCGACGACCACGTGCAGTGAAAAACATCCGGCCCGATGTGCTCGTTGTCGCGCGCTACAAGACGGCCGGTGGTTTTGTCGAGGACGATGAGGCTCGGCGCGTCGGGTGAGGCAATGCCCTTGTGCGTGTCATCCACGCCGTTGGAGGTGTTGACGTAGAGGAAACGGCCGTGCAGCAGGATGGAGGCGTGGGCGGAGTCGTGCTGGCGCACGCCGCAGTCCTTAACCATGTCGAACAGCCAGAGGATGTCTCCGTCGGTCGCGCCTGGCTCCAGTGGCGGCTGGCCGGGTGGAACCATGTGCCGGCCTTCGTCACGGAACGGACCGTCGTTGCCGTTGGCCATGCCGTGGAGGTCGAGGCACATAACCTCGCCGCGATTGCTGACGATATAAATGCGGTCGCCCTCGACGGTGGCGGTCGAGCAGGTGCCGGCTCTGGGCCAGTCCCAATAAACGCTCGTGGTGATCTTCGGAACGGCGAGCTGCCAGCAGAACTTCCCGTCCTTTTCGTCGAAACACATCAGCACGCCGCGGTCGCCTTGATTGCGCGGGTCGCGCGGGTCGTCGTTGTTGGTGCCGATGAGGACCTTGCCGGAAGCGACGACCGGCGTGGAGTATGTGGAGGTGCCGAGCGCGACGGACCACTTGATGTTCTGGCCTGTCTTGGGATCGAAGCTGTCCGGCAGGTTCTTTTCCTCGGACACCATGTTGCGTGAGTATCGCTGGCCCCATTGTGGCTGATCGGCGGCCCAAGCCGATGCCGCGGTCAGCACGCAGAGTGCCGCACGAACGGCCCACAACCTCCAGCGATTGATTTGCTTCGGCATCGCTTTGAGTTCTTCGAGTTCTGCCGCCAAGGCGGCGCGTCAGACGGACTCGTCTGAGAGTTCGATCATCGCTTTTTGAACTTCAAGCCTGCATTTCTCCACCGTGGCGTCGTCGGCGTCTCGCGGAACGATGATGGGTTTGCCGATGTGCGCAATACAGCGGGCGAAGGGCAGGGGAATGATCGTGCGGTCCCAGCTCTTGAGACGTTTGCACGGCTTGACGCTTGCGCTCAGGGGCAGGATCGGCAAGCCGGTCACCATCGCGAGTTTCACCATGCCGGCTTGCGCGACATGAAGCGGACCGCGCGGGCCGTCGGGCGTGATGCAAACGCTGTAGCCATCCATGGCCAGCCGCGTGAGTTCCAGAAACGCTTGGTTGGCGCGGCGGCTGGTAGAACCACGCACACAGGCAAAACCATACCGCAGCACGACGCCGGCGGCGTAGTTGCCATCGCGGCTTGCGCTGGCCAACGCCGCGAGCGGCTTGCGACCGACGAAATGGAGATAAAGATTGGGCATCAACAGGATCCGGTTGTGCCAGAAAGCGAAGATGTAATTTTGCTTCATGCTGGCCGAAACCAGCCCGCTGTCGTCAATCAGCTGGTAGCGCAGCGTAAAACCAATCACGCGCAACAAAATATATAAAATCCAGTCAACCATGAGTTGAAGAGGCTAGACGTTGTGCGCGGACTGTCAAAGAGAAATGCAGCGTCGGATTCGCGGTCTCCGCTACTCCATGACCCTGCCGCCACGTTCTGCCCACGGATTTGCCGACTTTGACGGCAGTGCGCTGGCGGCGCCGGCGAGGTAAACAAAGAACACCAGCAGGTAGAGTATCCAGCTCCAGTTGACCAGGAGGGGGTCCAAACGGTAATGGACGGCGAGCCACAGCTGTCCCATCGCCAGCAATGTGCCGGGTGTGGTGGCGTGGGCGGCGATATTGAAGCCGCGCACAAAACCCACTTCGCGCGCTGGCGGGGCCAGTGACACCAACAACAGAGCGCCGATCAACGCGTGAACGAGGCGCGTCACGAAAAACCAGAGGAACGCCACGACGTAAACGGCCATGCACATCAACAGCCACCAGGAGTCCATGAACGCGATCATCTCGAGCCGTTGCGCGTCCACTGCCAGTTGCGGTGGCCACGGTATCTGGATGGTGTGACCGAAGAGAACCAGATCGGCGCCACGCGGCCGGAGCGTCAGCACTGCATCGTAGCGGCGCTCGGGCGCGGGCGGTTCCTTGTCCACCGCCACGCGCACCAGCAACATGCCGTGCTTGCCGTCGTCGTAGGTGATCGTGGGTGAATCGGGGGTGACGGCCAGGCGGCCGTCGCTGAGCACGAACCCGGTGGTCTGTTTCGATGCTGCGCGCAACATGGGCACGATTTGCGCGCCAAAAAAAAGCGTCGCCACCAGCGCGCCGACGAGCGCCAGCAGTTCGAGATAGCTCATTGAACGCCCGAGACGATTGTTCGCCACGCGGGCATAAAAGCCAAAACTCGCGCAACTCCAAAACAACGACGCTGTTCGGGAAGGTTCAGAGGACATGTCCAGAAATCCATGGCCGGGCTTGCAAGGTCCGACACGTTGCGGATAATAGCGACCGTGCATCAACCGCGTCAATGGCTGCTTGTCAGCATCAATCTGACCGCGCGACTCGTCGCGTGGCTCACCTTCGGTTTGTGTTTCCGCATCCAGCGGCGTGACATGAGCCATCTGCCGCGCGCCGGTGGTGTGCTGGTGATTAGCAACCACATCTCGTGGTTCGACCCGCCGCTGCTGAATATCGCGCTCCGTCGCATCCCTCATTGGCTGGCGATGGTCGAGCTGTTTCAGAGCAAATTCACGCATTGGTTCTTCACGCGGGCGGGCGTCATCCCGATTGATCGCAGCCAGCCTGGCAGCGCACCGCTCAAAGAGGCCATCCGTCGTCTGCGCGCCGGCCATGTGGTCGTGCTCTTTCCCGAAGGCGGCATCCAGGACGGCCCGCGTTCCGTGCTCGGCGGCGAACCTGTCATCAAGGAAGGCGCCGCGCTCATCGCATTGAAGGCGGGTGTGCCAATTGTGCCGGCGATCATCGAGGGTGCGCGCCAGAGTTACGTCCGGCGGAACTGGTTTTTCCGCCGCTGCACTATCCGCCTCACGCTGGGCGAGCCGTTTCCCATCGAGGGCGTTGCGGATCGTGCGGCCGTGCATGCGCTGATGCGGGAAAAGCTGCTTGCGCTGGCCGCGGAGGTGAAATCCCGGCCGTCCCGGTGACGGCATTCGCACTTGTAACCTTTTTGTAACAGGAGTGTCGCAAAATCGTCGAAGTTCCGTTACAAGCTGCTTTGCATGCCTGAAAGCATTCTTATTGTTGACGACGAGCAGGACGTGCTGGACCTGCTGGCGTATCACCTGCAACGCGCGGGATTCAAAGTTCTCACGGCACGCGACGGCTCGGTGGCGCTTCAAAAGGCGCGTGACCACATGCCGGTGTTGGTCGTGTTGGACCTGATGCTGCCCGAGGTTGAAGGCACCGAGGTCTGCAAACGCCTCAGAGCCGACCCGAAGACCGCGCACATCCCCATTCTCATGCTGACGGCCAAGGCGGAGGAAGTGGATCGCGTGCTGGGATTGGAACTGGGCGCGGACGACTATGTCACGAAGCCGTTCAGCCCGCGCGAAGTGGTGTTGCGGGTGAAATCCATCTTGCGGCGCGCACAAGGCGAAGCGGAACCCGCCGAGGTGCTGAAGTTTGGCGACATTGTCGTGGATAGCGCCAAGCACGAGGTGACGGTAAAGAACAAGCCTGTGGAACTGACCGCCACGGAGTTCAAGTTGCTCGCCACATTGATGGAACGGCGCGGCCGGGTGCAGTCTCGCGATCGATTGCTGAACGACGTGTGGGGTTACGAAGGCGACGTGGACACACGCACGGTGGATACGCATGTGCGGCGGTTGCGCGAGAAGCTCGACAAGGCCGCCGACTGCATCGAGACGATTCGCGGCGTGGGCTACCGCTTTACGGAGATGACTTGAAGCTCTCGCTCCAATGGAGATGGTTTGGCGGGTTGACGGCCTTGTGGCTGGCATTGCTGGCGGTCATCTACACAAGTCTCAACCTCACGCTCCCGTCGTATCTGGCTGACAGCATTCGCGCCGATCTGGAGCGGGATGCGCGGTTTGCACGGCAGTGTTTCGCAGAACAATTTACGGGTGGCCGGCCGGCCACCGACGCCATCAATACGATTGCCCACAGGCTGGGCAAGGAGACCGGCCTGCGTGTATCCGTCGTTGACGCGGACGGCACCGTGCTGGGCGAGTCGGAAAAACCCGCCGGCGAAATCCGGCAGATCGAAAACCACTTTGAACGGCCCGAAGTGCAGGAGGCGATTCGCAACGGCACGGGCAGCGACAGGCGGCACAGCAAGACCATCGGCGTGGATTTGCTGTACGTGGCGGTGGCGGTCAGGCCGCCGAATGCAGATGGCAACAGCAAGCCGATCGGCTTCGTCCGCGTGGCCTTGCCGTTGTATCAGATCGCGCAGACGACTGCGCATGTGCACAGCATCGTGACAGCGGCGACACTGACCGTTGGCCTGGCGGCCATTCCGTTTTTGTTCTGGATGGCACGACGGGTCACTGCGCCGATCCAACAAATGCGCGCGATGGCTGGCAGCGTGGCACACGCGGATTTCTCCAAGCGAGTCACAGCCAGGCCGGGCGGCGAACTGGGCGAACTGGCGGCGAGCTTGAACGACATGGCGGTGCAGCTCCAGACGCGGTTGCGCGAGCTGAACGACGAGAAGGCCGGGTTGAGCGCCATTCTCACCAGCATGACTGAAGGAGTGCTGGTCATGGACGCTGCCGGGAAAATCCGTCTTGCCAACGAATCGTTGCGGCAGCAGTTGGACATGGGGGAGGAAGCCATCGGCAAGACGGCGCTGGAGGTGTTTCGCAACGTATCGTTACAGGAGATCGTTGCCGAGGCAGTCCAGACTGGCCGTGTCGTTGGACGCGAACTGACGTTCCTGAGTCCCTTGGAGCGGATGTTCGAGGTCAACGCCGCGCGTCTGCAATCTCGCGACGGCGTTTCAGCGGGCGTGGTGGTGCTCTTTCACGACATCACGCGGCTGAAGAGTCTGGAAAACGTTCGCAAAGAATTTGTTGCCAATGTCAGCCATGAGTTGCGCACACCGCTTTCGATCATCAAGGGTTACGTCGAAACGCTGCTCGACCCCCAGCCACCGGATGCGGATACAAGCCGGCAGTTTCTGCGGACGATTCAGCGGCATTCGGGGCGGCTGGAAGCGCTCATTGGCGATCTGCTCACCGTCTCGGCGCTCGAATCGCAGCAGGCGCGGCTGCAACTGGAACCGGTTTCGCTGCAAGCCGCAGCAGAGACGGCTGCCGAGGAGCTGACGCGCCAGGCGCGAGAGAAGAACATGACGATCAGCGTCGAGATTCCGGCGGAGTTTCCACGTCCACGCGCGGACGCACAGCGGTTGCATCAGGTGTTCTTCAACCTCCTTGATAACGCCGTCAAATACGTCCAGGTCGGCGGGCGGATTTCCATCACGGCAAAACTCAAGGATGGCGAAATCGAAGTGCAAGTGGCCGACAACGGTCCGGGCATCGCCGGCGAGCACTTGCCGCGAGTCTTCGAGCGGTTCTACCGGGTGGACAAGGCACGCAGCCGCGAGCTCGGCGGCACCGGCCTCGGTTTGTCCATCGTCAAACACATCGTTCAGGCGCACGGCGGCCGCGTTTGGGCCGAGAGCGAGGTGGGCAAAGGCAGCGCGTTTTTCTTCACGTTGCCCTGGACCCAGAGCGCGAAGACGCCATGACGGCGGTGAACCGCACGGAGTCACTGGCGTGCGATTTGAGGTGGTCGTGATTATCGGGTGATGGAAATAATGAGGGACAGATAAATGAAAACGAGACTCATCAAATTCATTGCAGCCGCGGTTCTGGTTGCGTTGGCGTCGGCTGGATTTGGGGCGGAATTGGGTGATCCTGCGCCGGCGTTACAGGTGGCTGAATGGGTCAAAGGCCGGCCGGTGGACTTGTCGGCAGGCAAGGGGAAGAATATTTTCGTCGTCGAATTCTGGGCCACATGGTGCCCGCCATGCCGCCAGAGCATTCCACACCTGACGGAACTGCAAAAAAAGTTCAAGGACAGGGACGTGGTGTTCGCTGCCGTATCCAACGAAGAGGCGCCGGTGGTCAAGGCGTTCGTTGACAAGATGGGCGACAAGATGGATTACGCGGTCGCAGTGGATAAGGATCGCAAGACGGTTGCGGCCTATCTGGAGGCGTTCGGCATCAGCGGCATTCCGTGCGCGTTCATCGTGGACAAGGACGGCCTCATCGTTTGGCAGGGACATCCGATGGCAGACCTTGAAGTGGCGCTCACGCAGATTCTCGCCGGCAAATACAACATCACTTCGGCCCAAAAACGGTTCCGTGCCCGCCGACTGATGGAGGAGTTTCATGTTTTGGCTGGCAAGAACGAGAACCGGGCGCGGCAGGATGAATTGGTCAAGGAACTCCAGACTCTCGAAAAAGAACTCGGTGTCCTCGTGCCCGGCAGGAAATTCGACGCAGACGAAATCCGAAAATCAGCGAGGTTCAACGTGTTGCTGCGCGACTACCAAGAGGCTATCTCCCATAACAAGAATGCCGCGGAGCTTGAGAAGCTGGAAAAACCGCTGTTGGAAGTGGCACCGAAGGGTTTCAACCCCGTTGAGTTCAAAGGGGGCGTGCGACTACAGGGGATATGGCAGACGTACATGTTGGCCGTTGTGGAGGGTCGCGACGAAGCCAGGATCGCGGAGGCGACGAAGCAACTCGAAGCCGTCAACGTCAAGAGCCCGGTCGTTTTGAATGAACTCGCCTGGTCGTTGCTCACCGATGAACGAATCAAGAAACGTGACCTGAAACTGGCGTTGAAGTTCGCCCAGGCTGCCTGCGACGCTTGTGAAGGCAAGGAGCCGGCAGTGCTCGACACGCTGGCCCGTGCCTTTTTCGCCAACGGCAACCTTCAGGAAGCCATCGTCCAGCAGAAGAAAGCGGTGGAGCTTTCCACCGACAAGGAAATACGCGACGGGTTGGAGCAGACGCTCAGGGAATACGAAGCGAAGGCGAAGGCTGCCGGGAAATAAGCCGGCTTGCGCCGGTTTCCAGAACCCGCAGTCTGATTGGGGGAGCAGTGTTCACGCGTTTGTAACGCCGCTGCCGTGCTGTCGTGACGGTCTCCGCGCATGTTCGGCGCATGGCACTCGAATCCGAAAAACTCATCCTGATCATCGAAGACGAAGCCGACCTGTCGAAGCTGCTTGAGTTTCACCTGCAACACCACGGCTATGAAACGCTGGTCGTGCGTGACGGCATGGCCGGCTTGAACGAGGCGATTCAGCGCACGCCGGACCTCATTATCCTGGACCTGATGCTCCCGAAGATTCACGGGCTGGAGGTGTGCCGGTTGTTGAGGAACTCGCCCGCCACACGCCAGGTTCCGATCCTCATTCTGTCAGCATTGCACACGACGGCGACGAAGATCCGGGGCCTGGACATGGGCGCGGACGATTACATGACCAAGCCGTTCGAGTTCGCGGAATTGTTGTCGCGCGTGAATGCGTTGTTGCGGCGGCATGGCAGCGAGTCAGGCGTCCAATGGAACTGACGAAGTCACATAAGTGTAACGTATCCGCCCTTTGGATGTCACTGCCCTCTCATAGCCTGCGACCGTCGAATCACTGGATTTGAAGCGCATCCAAACGCGAGATGCGTTTGAGCGGAAACGAAGAACAAGGATTGCGAAAAGCGAAAGTGAGGCAAGAAGACACTATGGGATACAGACAACTGAGAACACACGCAGTCACGGTGGCGGTCGCCGCGCTGATGGGCGCGAGCGCGTCCGTGGCTCAGGGCAACGACGCGATTCTGGACCTGCTGGTCAAGAAAGGCGTCATCAATCAGCGCGAGGCGAACAACATTCGCGAGCAGGCGGATGCCGACATGGCCAAGCAAATGGAGGTCACCAGCAAAACCAAGGTGGCCCCGTTCCTCCAGTCCCTGGAGTGGGCGGGCGACATGCGGCTGCGTGGCGAGTATTTCAGTTTCGGCGACGGTGTCACCAACGGCGCCGCCAACAACGACCGTCTGCGTTTCCGCTACCGGTTGCGTTTCGGTTTCATCGCCAAGCTCCAGGACTGGGCGACGGTGGGTGTGCGGCTCGCCACCGGCGGCACCGACGCGGTGAGCTCCAACCAAACGATGGGTTCCTGCAAGACGATCGGGCTGGATCAGGCGTATATAGCCGTCACGCCGCCGTTTGCCGATTGGATGACGCTGACGGGCGGCAAGTTCGACAGCAAGGTCATGTGGCAACCTGCGTTCGGATCTCCCATGGTGTATGACAATGACCTCAATCTTGAGGGTGCTCACGAGCGGGTGGCTTACAGCTTCGGCGAGCAGAAGCAATACAAGGTGTTTGGCAGCTTCGGCCAGTTCGTCATGAATGAGAATGCTGCTGCCAACGACGTTTACCTGCTTGAGTTCCAACTTGGCGCAGAAGCCAAGACAGGGCCGGTGAAGACCACGGTCGCTGCCGGTACGTATTACACGCAGAACCTGGGTGGTGTGAATAGAGGCACGGCTGAGGGTCTCGGCGGCATGGGTAACAACGGCAACTCCGTGTCTGCTGCGGGCAACTATGTAGACGACTTCCGCGTGTTCTACGGTCGCGGCGAAACGGCGTGGACAATCAGCGAGAAAGCCTTCCTTGGCACGCCCAATCTGATCACGTTCAGCGGCGAGTATCTGCAAAACGTGAACGACGGCTGGGAGTCTAAGGCTACGGAACCCGCG
>JBAZIR010000188.1:0-10874 GCA_041651735.1 Verrucomicrobiia bacterium
CTTGCCGCCTTCGCACCACGCCTGCCGCGTGGCCCATGCGCGATAATGCTCCGCCAGCGCAAACCAATCGCCCGCCAGTGCCACCGTCTCCACCTCATACGGCCAGTTGCAACCACGCGTGAAACCCATATCGCCCGGATAATGCCGTGCCTCCAGCGACACCGTGCGCTGCTCGTCGTTGCCGAGCGCGACGAAGTCCTTGGTGAAACAGCGTCCGTCGCGAGCGATCACACCGAGCGTCGTCTCGCCGCGCGTGTAGCCGACGAACTGCATCGTTGCGCCGCCGCCTGGATAACGGCTTTGGTAGTGTGCGGCACTCGGCCGCGGCAGCCAGCGGCCCCAGCCGTCCGGCACAAGAACCGCGTCACCGCTGTCGTCGCCTTCGAGCCGCCCCACGCCGTCAAGCACCGGGAAATCGAGCCGCCAGGCTGCCGCTCCCTCGCCGTCCACGGCGGCCTCTGCACGCCAGTAAATGCTTGGTCCGTCGGGCCGCAGCACGAGGTCCACGTGCGCCGGGATCGCGCCGAAGAAAGTGCCTGTGTAACGCAAGCGCAGTTCGCCGTTGCTGAATTCCGCCGACGCACGCTCCGTTTCGTGGGCCGTGAGCGCCGCCTCGACGCCAAGCGGATTACGCGCGGTAAACCGGAACATCGAACACGGCCGCGACAGCAGTTCCGCGTCGGTCAGCGCCTGATAAAGGCTCGTCAACCGCCCCTTTGTGTCGAGGGTTAGCAGCAACTGGTCTGTCACGACGGCGTCGCGGCCGTCGCCAAGCGAAATCAGTTCCACCGCGGGCGGCGTTTCGCGCGGTAGCGTCCGCTTGGGCGGCAGTTGGGTGATGACGTTGCGCGCGGCAGCGACATTGTGGAGCGAGTGAAGGTCGGCGAGGGCGTGGTTGAGCCGCCAGAGTTGCGCGGCGCGCGGCGTGCGATTGCCGAGGCCGGGCAACGCGCTGGCGAGAGCCTTGCGCAGGGACCGCGCCTGCGTTTCCAGTTCCGGCGACTCCGCGTGAAGCGGTTGCTGGCGATCCACTTGGGCGGCGAGTTCGTCGAGCGCCTGGCGCGGCACGTTGCGCGGGCCGATGTAAAGGTAACGGTCAAACTCGATGCGCGATGAGGCGAAGTTCACCCAGGGCCCCATCACGTAGAGCAGGTTGGTGCCGTCGTGGATGCGCGCTTGTTTGCTGCCGTCGCTGGTCGCGTGCGGATTCATCACCGCGACAACGCCGTTGTCGAAATAGAGCGCGGCCCAGCGGCTGAATTGCCACGTGCAGTTGGTGTGCGATACCATGCCTTCGGCGGACGGCTCGCTACCGGCCCAGCTTTTCGCGAGCGGCATGGCGGGGGACAGCGCCTCGTCTGCCGGCGGTGCGAGACTCGATGTCTGGGCGCGCAGTTCCAAAACGTGCAGTTCCTTCCAAGCGAACTCCCGGTTTTGTGAGACGGCGATGTTCACCTGCACGAACGGCGAGTTTCGAAAATAGGTGAAGCGATATCGCGCCAACGGTTGGGACTCGTGCTGCACGAGCTGGCCTGCCTCGGTCCGATAGTAGCCGCCGCTGACCTCGACGATTGCAAAGAGTGGGCCGTTGGCGACGAGACGCACGATAGGCTTGGGGTTGGTCGCGAGCGAAAATTGGCCGACGTCCGCCTGGTAAAGCCGGTCGGCGTAGTCTATCGGCAACGGCGCCTTTGCGCCGGCCACGGTAATCGCCGTTGGAAACCCACTGGCGAGACTCGGCGTATGTGCGACGCTGAAGACGCCATTGTTTACGTGAATGGTGTCGCGGTCGACCCGGGCCATAGGCGCATCGTCCTTGCCGGGTTCAACCGGCGAGTCCGTTGCCGGGCGCGCAGTAATCTCATACTTGCCGGCGCCCTGGGATCGCCACAGAAGCCGGCTCGTGCCGTGGGCGCCGGCCAACGTCTGGCTCACGCAACGCCGGCGCGGTCCGCTCACGGTGAATTGAAGGTTGGTAGCCGACGCGTCATCGCCGGTTGCCAGAATGGCGGCAAGTTCGCCGGAGATTTCCAGCGGCAGATTGCCGGGGGGCGCGGCGTCCACCACAACGCGCAGCGACGCGGCATCCGCGGAGCCAATCAAAAGATGAAGTCCGGCCGTCATCGCAACGGCCGCCAGCCACAAACGGTTATTCATTTTCAGTGAAGCAAACGATAAGCGCGTGCTTTCAGCGGCGCAAGCCTGCGACGCGCGCTGTTGTTGCATCGCGGACGCGCTGTGATAGTATGCACGCCAGTTGGAAATAGTACTGTGAGCGCGAAGTCCATAGATTTGCGCGGGATGTTGCGTTATATCCCGCAGTTTCGTGACAAGGTGTTCGTCCTGGCCATCGACGGACATCTTGTCAGCGATGAGGTTTTTCCCGGCTTGCTGAGGGATGTGGCGGTGTTGCGGTCGCTCAACATCAAGGTCGTGATCGTCCACGGCGCGAGTCATCAGATTCGCGAGATGGCCGAGCAGACGGGCGTGAAAATCAGCGATGCCTACGGCACTGGCGTGACCGACGCCGAGACGTTGAAACTGGCGCTGACTGCCGCGAACCGGCTCTCACATGAGATTCTGGAAGGGCTGAGTGCCAACGACCTGCGCGCCGCTGTCACCAACGCCTGCATCGCGCATCCGCTTGGCATCCTGCAGGGCGTGGACCATCTCTACACCGGCAAGATCGAGCGGGTGGACACGGAGTTGCTGACGACGCTGCTTGACAAGGGTGTGATCCCGGTGATTCCGCCGCTTGGCTTCGATGGCGAAGGGCATACGTTCCGGGTGAACTCGGATCAGGTGGCCGTCACCATCGCCGAGGCGCTGAAGGCGGTGAAGATCATCTTTCTGACGCCGTCCGACGGCCTCGTCATCAATGGCCTCCTGACGCTGCAATTGTTGGCCACCGAGCTGGAGACAACGCTCAAACAGCATCGCGACTGGTTTCCACCGGAGCAAGTCAGCAAAGCCGAGCACGCCGTCAAGGCATGCGCCCAAGGCATCGAGCGGGTGCACGTCATCAACGGGCACGTGGACGAAGCGATCCTCGCGGAGGTTTTCAGCAATGAGGGCATCGGCACGCTCGTCTATGCCTCCGAGTATCGGCAGATTCGCAAGGCTGTGAAGAAGGACCTGCGGTCGTTGCACCAACTCATCAAGGTCGGCGTCCAGAACGAGGAATTGATCAAGCGGACTCGCGCCACGTTGGAGAAGGAGTTGGCGGATTTCTATGTCTATGAAATAGACAAGAACGTCGTCGGCTGCGTTGCGTGTCATTTGTATCCGGAGCAAAAGAAAGCCGAATTGGCGTGTTTGTTCGTCAACCCCAGCCACGAGAACCTGGGCATTGGACGAAAGCTGGCGACCTATGTCGAAGCCCGCGCGGCGGAGTTGGGCGCAACCGAAGTGTTCGCCCTATCCACGCAGGCGTTCGCATATTTCCAAAAGTTCGGCTACACGGAAGGCACGCCCAACGATCTGCCCGCGGATCGCCGGCATCGCTACGAGCAGAGCGGCCGGCACTCGAAGGTGCTTCTGAAGAAGATCGCCCTATCCTGATACCGGTAGTGTAGAAGCCCGGCAGGACTAACGCACCGGGTGCGCCACGACCGAGAGAAACGCGCAGTTCGGCTGCGTGGTGTCGAGTCGGCTGTGCTGCACCACCACGGGCACATTGCTTTCCACTCGCAACGCGTAAGGCACGCCCACCGGTACGTGGAAACCGCCGAGTTGTTCCGGCTTGTCGAAACGAATGTGCCACGTGCGCTCCGCGCCGACTGTTACGCGGATGTTTTTCGCGGGGGGCCGGTCCTCAAAATAGAAGTTCAGCAAGAGGCGCGCCGGTTTCGATCCGGTGTTGACGACACAGAGTGATTCGTGGCTCCAGTAGCCATGACCGCTTGCCCGCTTCGCCTCGTCCGACGCCGTCAATGGCGGCAGGCAGGCATCCGGCACGATCCAGACGCGGCGGCCTTCAGGTTTCGGCGGTGAAAGTGTTTTGGGGCGAGGCATGGTTGATATTCGCAGCGCAGTCATGCGACATGCGGACTGCGCCTTAGTTTTTCTTCGGTGCTATTGGCGGTTCGTCCGGCAGTATCAGGAACCGGCCATAAATCACGCCCACTAGTAACGCACCCAGCATTGGGCCGATCCAGTAAACCGCGTGATTTGCAAAATGACCGCTGACGATCGCCGTGCCAAACACACGCGCCGGGTTCATCGCGGCGCCGGTCAGCGGTTGGCCAAACAAAACACCTCCTGCCACCACCAGACCGACGCCAAGCCCGCCGATCTTCGGTCCACGCACATCCATGACGGTGCCGAACATGACGAACGTCAACAGGAACGTCAGTGTCGCCTCGACGAGAATAGCGGCGCCCATAGACACGTCCTTGCCGAGATTGGGGGTGGCTGCGCTGACGACACCCGTGCTGAACACCGTGACGCAGAGGTAGCCTGCCAACGCCGCCCCCGCGAGCTGCGCGAGGATGTAGCGGGCGGTCTGCGCGAATCCCATCCTGCCGGCAAGAAACGCGGCAAAGCTGATGGCGGGATTCAGGTGGCCGCCCGAGACGGCGACGGTTGCCGACACCATCGCGGCCGTTGCCAGACCATAGGCAAGCGCGATGCCGAGCAGGTCCATCTGCTGATGGTTGGCGTTATGGATCGCGCCGACGCTGATGAAAACAAGCGCAAACGTGCCGAACATCTCTGCCAGACAAGCTTTGACAACTTTCATGCGCGACCGTCCTTTGAAATTGCGTGTCCTCGTGAAACGCGCGCGCGAAGAATAGCAATCACCGTCATCGATTCAAGAGCAGCTTGGTTGACTTGAGCGGTTTCAGCCGGAACCACTCATCGTTCTTTCCAGTCGCGCCAGACTTCGCGGGCGGCGCGACGCAGTGTCTCGGAAGTCCACGCGCTGACATCCGGCATCGGCGCGGAGCCGCCGTGGCACGCCGCAAAGAACGTCAGTTCCTGCGCTCCGCGCGCGGGCAGTGCGATGCGATACTCCAGTTTGCCGCCGGGATAGAGCGATTGATCGTTCTCGCCACCGACATCCACGTAACGCTTTGCGGCAGCGTTCAGTTTGCCGGCGATGATCTGGCCGGGATTCGGCGGCGGGCCGGCGGGGAAGATCCAAATCGCGTTGAGGATTGGGTTCTTGTCCCTGGCATCCGACGCGCCACGAACGGTGATGTCGAGTCTGCCGTCGCCGTCTTCGTCGCGCGCTTTGAACAGCAATGCGCCGGGCTTGTGCCGGCCCCACTTGGCGATCGGGTCCGCCTCCTGCGACGGCGCGCCCTCGACCTTGCAGATCAGACGCCGCTGGCCGGCTTCGGCCCAGTGGCTCTCGCAGAAGCCGAGCACAACGTTCGCTTCGCTCTTCGGCCGCACGGAGAACCGGTAGATGATCGGCACCCCGCCCATGCCGGCGCGGATGTTGCGGAACGCCGGGTCGCACGGTCCAGCCGGCTTCGCCCAACCTCGCAGCGATGAGGCTTCGTCACAGTAGCCCCAGTCGCGCAGCTTCTCGCCGGACTCTTCGCGCGGTGGCAGCGTCAACACGGCGCGTCCGCCGAGCCTGACGGTGCGAAGGCCGGCGTAAACTTTCGCCGGAAGCTCGAGCGCAACGGTGACGTTGGCGGCGCGGCCTTGTTTCTCCTCGACACGCACGGTGAACACGTCCACGCCCGCCGGATACGCCGGCGCGCGGAACGCCGTCAGCTTCAGCGTCACCGCGCCTCGCTGCGACACGGCCTGCGCTGCGGGAACCACCCCGTCGAATTTGACCGTGGATACCGTCGGCGCCGCGTCGGCCACGCCTTCGCCGCTGAGTTTCACACCGACCGCGCCCCAATCTTCGACGAGGCGGCTGTCGGCGTCCATCTGCGATGGCGGGAAGCCGGGCGAGGTGAATGAGATGCCGTTCGCGGCAAACGCCGAAGCTCCAAGACCCAGGCTCCAAACCCCGAGGAAGCACCAAGCCCCAATGTTCAAACACCAACTCTGGCGTGACGAATGTCCGCTTAAAGTTTGCTGCTTGAAGCGTTTTCGAAGCTTCAGGTTTGGAATTTGAGGTCTCCCAATCGTTTCCTGTCTCGCGTTCATGCCTTCTTTGCCTCCGGCTCCGGACGATGTTCCGGCGAGCGGACCACCTTGATGTCGTAGAGTTGGCAGAAGGCTTCGAGCACGCGGCGGTGGTTGCCGAGCGTGACGACTTGGTGGAAGCCCTTCACGTCGCGGCAGTCCTCGATGTTGTCCATTGCAACTTCGACGGACGTGCGGCAGCCGCCGGCGGGCGGGGTCTGGACGTTGCTGACGACCTTGCCGGTATCAATGATCATCTCGTTGGCGTTGCTGAACCGCACGAGCGTCACCGGATTGCCGACGGGCCACAGGACCTGCACGGACACACCGAGCGCAGACTCGGAATGGTTGCGCAGGATGTAGGGCGCGGCCGTCTTGTCGAACCCGCGAATCTTTGTGCCGCTCGTGCAGTGAGCAACGATCAGCAGGTTCTTGGCGGTTTCCGGCACAGGATCGTTCATGAACCCCGGCCGGTTGAGCAGGTAGCTGGTCATCATCAGCGAGAACGCGCCGAACAGGTCGGCCTCGCAGCCGGCGGTGATACCTTGGTCCATGAGCATCGCCCACGACATGCACGGCGGAGTGGGCATCAGCTTGGCGCTGACCATGCCCAGGCAGTCCATCGAGAGCGCATTGGCCTGTTCATTGGCCATCAGGCGCTTGGCTGTGACATACGCGCGGGCGGAATTGAGGCAGTCTTTGTGGTTGGGCTCGATGATGCGTTTGGCGTGCCGCCGCATGTCGCTGGCAATGTCGCGCACCTCGGTGCTGACCTCTTGTTTGTCGAAGCTCAGGTTGAACGTGTCGCGCGGAATGGCACGGACCTTGGCGCCGAGCCGCTCCATGACGGTCTCGTTGCGCTCATTGCGGCGGATCCACAGCACGCGCGTTTCCTCGAACATCCGTTTCGCCCGCAGCATCCTCATGCCGTCCTCGGCGGCGGACCATTCAAGCGTGGAGGCAACGTAAACACCGGGTTCGCGCGAGAGCCGCAGTACGTGGCCCGTGAATGCCACTCCCACAGGCGCGAACACGATCAGCGGCACGCCGGTTTCTTTCGTCACTCGCGCCAGCCACGGCCAGCAGAAGATGCTTTGAAGAATGACCAACACGCCGTGTGGCTTGGTGGCTTTGATCTTCTCGATGAACGCGCCGACGCCGGCCTCGTCATTGATGGGGTTGGGCGCGAGGTCGGTTTTGATGCAGAGCCGGCGGCTGGAATCGGCCAGCTTGGCCTTGTATTCCTTCTGGCGGGCATCGAGATCGTAGGTCGTGCCCGGCCAGCCGAGCCAGTAGGGCCGCGGCTTCTCAAAAATCGCCGCCATCATCCGCACTTCGGGGTGCGGCAGCAGTTTGCCCACATCCACGTAGTCGGGATTCGCATACCTCGACTTCTCCTTGGCAACGGCGCTCAACGCCGGTCCCACCATGCCCGCGCCGAGCGCGGACATTGAGAGAAACTTCAAGCAGTCGCGGCGCGAGATGCAGCAGTGGCAGTCATGATGGTGATGCGATGGGTTCATGGCGAGGTCTCCTTACGGGGTGGGCTTGGACAACACGAAACCGCGGCCGCAACATTGAGTGCGGCAGAAACTGCATCTGGGCGATGCAGACATTGAGTTCATGCTTCGGCTCCGCTGAAACTCCTGCCGCATGATAACAGCGGCGCGCCGCATGTCGAGTCCTGGTTGTGCCCGGTTCGAATGCACCGCAGCCTGCCGGGTGTGATGAGAGGCAACGGCGACCCGTTGCGGGAATAGTTCTCCTGCGATCTGCTCAAGCAGCCCTGACGCGTCTTCTCGCACGATAGTCGGAAGGGCTGATGTTGAATTCGCGGCGGAAGAGCCGGTTGAAGAACGATAACTGGTTGAAGCCGTTGCTCAGCGCGATGCTGCTGATCGGCTCGGCGGTGTCGCGGAGGGCGCGGCAGACCGCTTGGAGGCGGACTTGGTTGAGGAAGGTCGAAAAGGATTTGCCCGCATGGCGGTGAAACTGGCGCGCAAACGTCGCGCGGCTCATTCCCACAAGCCGCAGCAGTTCCGGCAGGCGCACCGGCTCGCGGTAGTGGGCGATGATATAGCTGACAGCGCGGCGCACGGCTTCTTGTTGTTCATCGGTGCCGGAAAGGGAGAATGGACGCGCTGCCAGCGGACGGATATCCCGCGTCGGCGCGGCAGCCAGTTCGGAAAGGAGTTTCAGGAACGCGGCGAGCCGCGGCAGGCCGGTGAGCGTGGCGAGTTGTTCCATGAGCCGCCGCACGGTGTCCGCCGTCGCGCCGCGGATGTGCAGGCCGCGTCGGGCGGACTCGGCGAGCGCGCGCAGCGGAGCGGCTTCGTTGAAACTCCAGATGCCGTGTTCGAGCGGGAAATCCCACTGGATCGCCAGCCCTGCCGAGTTGCCGCGCAGATGCCAGTAATGCGGGACGTTCGCGCCGATGAGCACGAGGTCGCCGGACTCGAACAACTCGATGCAGTCGGCCACGAAGCGCGTGCCCGCCCCGCGCTGGAAGAGTGTCAGCTCGGTCTCGCGGTGGTAATGCCAGTGGTCGCCGTAACCTTGCAGCGGGACCGTCTTGCCGGGCGCGAGCACAGCCTCGACTCGCCGGACGTTGTGGCTCCAGCGCAACAGGCGGAACGCCTGGCCCGCGCCGAGGCGGATGTCTTCGCGTGGTGGCTGCATGACTGGCATGATTGGCACCGATCGCGGGAAAAGGCAACGCCAGCGATGAGATGATAGTGTCAGCGATTGAGCGTCGAGGCGTAGCGAGTGAGAACCGCCATCGGGTAGAGTGCGCGCCAACAACTCAACAAAGGACATCACATGAGCACGCAGACCTCGCAGCCCGTCAAGTATCGCTTCTCGTTTGGCCCCTGGAACATCAGCGAAGGCGCCGACCCTTTCGGCCCCGAAACCCGCAAGCCGATTGCCTTCGGGAAGAAACTTCCCCTCTACAAGAAGCTTGGCTTCGACGGCGTTCAGTTCCACGACGACGACGCCGTCCCCGGCATGGACGCGATGACTCCCGCACAGATCATTGCCAAGGCTCGCGCCGTCAAGCGCCAGCTCGACGACCACGGCCTGGTCGCCGAGTTCGTTGCGCCGCGGCTCTGGTTCAACCCGCACACCATTGACGGTGGCTACACATCCAACTCCGCTACCGACCGTCAATACGCCCTGGATCGCAGCTTCAGGACCATTGACATCATGCGCGCGCTCGGCACGGACCTGATGGTGATCTGGCTCGCGCGTGAAGGCACCTACATCCGCGAGGCCAAGAATGCCCGTCTCGCCGTCGAGCACCTGCTGGAGGCCATCAATAAGATGCTCGCTTACGACCGCGGCATCCGCATTGCCATCGAGCCGAAGCCGAATGAGCCGATGGACCACACCTACATCCCGACCATCGGCCACGCCATTGGATTGGCCTACCGCACCAACGACCCATCGCGCGTCGGCGGCCTCATCGAGAGCGCCCACGCCATCCTTGCCGGTCTCGATCCCTCCGACGAGATGGCCTACGCGCTGTCCCACGGCAAGCTCTGGAGCGTTCACCTCAACGATCAGAACGGCCTGAAGTTCGACGAGGACAAATCCTTCGGCGCGGTGGACCTCCGCCGTGCGTTCAATCAGATCCGCGTGCTCGAAGAAGCCGGCTACGGCCGCAACGGCGAGTTCGTTGGTCTCGACGTGAAAGCGATGCGTGCCACGCGGCAGGCAGACGGCATCAAACACCTGGCCAACAGCCGCGCGTTCTTCCTCGCGCTGGTGGAGAAAGTCCGCACGCTCGACCGCAAGAAGGAAGCTGCTTTCATCGCCGCGCGCGACTACGAGGGCTTGGAGCGGTTCATCGTCGGTCACTTGATGGGCACGCGCTGAACGTCGAACATAATAACGGGCATTTTGAGCGGTTCTCAGGTAACATTAGAGCCACGTTTGGTTGAAAGGAGATCGTCATGACACGCAGTATTTCACGTCGACAGTTCCTCCACACCACCACCGCCGGTTTGGCCACGTTCGCCGTCGCCCGTGACGGCTTCGCCGCCAACGAAAAGCTCAACCACGCCTGCATTGGTGTCGGCGGCATGGGCTGGAACGACCTCAGTAACTTCAAGTCGCATCCGAAGGTGGACATCATCGCCATTTGCGACGTGGACCGCGCGCGCTTGGACAAGGCCGCTGCGTTGCTCCCCAACGCCCGCCGCTACACCGATTGGCGCGAGTTGCTGGCGAAGGAAGGCGATAAGGTGGATTCCGTCAACGTCACCGTGCCCGACCACATGCACGCGGCGATCACGATGACGGCGTTGCGCGCAAAGAAACACGTCTATTGCCAGAAACCGCTCTGCCACGACGTGGCCGAGTGCCGCGCCCTCGCCAGGGCCGCCAAAGCCGCGCGGGTCGTCACACAGCTCGGCACGCAGTTTGCCTCGGCGATGGGAGATCGGATGACGGTGCAACTCCTGCGCAAGGGCGTTGTCGGCGACGTCAAGCGCGTGATCCTCTGCTCGAACCGCGCAGGCGCGATCGAGAACTACCGGCTCAAAGGCCCGCGCCCGGCCCAGGGAGAGCCGCCGCCCGCCAACCTCGCGTGGGACCTCTGGCTCGGCACCGCGCCAAAGAGGCCGTTTGCGCCGGCGATCTATCATCCAACGAAGTGGCGCGCTTGGCTGGACTTCGGCACCGGCTGGTCAGGCGATATCGGCTGTCACGTCTTCGATGCTGTCTGGAAGGGACTTGAACTGACCGCACCCAGGACAGTCGCCGCCGAGGTCCAGAAGTCG
>JBAZIR010000189.1:0-10786 GCA_041651735.1 Verrucomicrobiia bacterium
CTGCGATGTGCTGGCGGTGTGGGAAGGCACTCGCGACCCGATGCTGGCGGTCGGGCAGTTTGGCAAGGGCCGTGTGCTCGCCTACACATCGGATCCTGCGCCGCATTGGGGCTGCAATTTTGTTTACTGGGATGAATACAACCGGTTCTGGCAGAATGCCGCGAGCTGGTTGTTGGGCAAGTGAAAGGATGCTGCCATGAAACGGTTCTTCGGAATGCTCACGTGCCTGGTGTTGACGGTCTGTGTGTGCGCGGGCGAGCCGCACGATGCGACCCTGGCAACGAAATCCTTGCTGGCCCGCCTGATACCCGGTCACGCCAACCAGTTCGATTTCGAGTTGATTGCCGCGGACGGCGGTCGCGATGTATTTGAGATCGAGAGCCGCGACAGCAAAGTCGTCATCCGCGGCAACAACGGCGTGGCGATGGCGATGGGACTGAACTGGTTTCTCAAGCATCACTGCCACTGCCATGTGTCATGGTATGGCAACCAGTTGAACCTGCCGCAGCCGTTGCCGCGAGTGGAGCCGAAGGTCCGGCGGGTGAGTTGGACGAAGCATCGCTATTTTCTCAACTACTGCTGCTTTGGCTACTCACTGCCGTGGTGGGATTGGAAGCAGTGGGAGCGGCTCATTGATTGGATGGCGCTCAACGGCGTGAACATGCCGCTCTCGGTCACAGGTCAGGAAGCGGTCTGGCAGGCGGTCTGCCGCCGGCTCGGCATGAGCGACGCGCAAATCACAGAGTTTCTCGCCGGGCCGCCGTATCTGCCGTTCCAGTGGATGGGCTGCCTCGACGGCTACGGTGGTCCGTTGCCGAAAAGTTGGATTCCGCGTCACGAGGAGCTGGGGAAAAAGATTCTTGCCCGCGAGCGTGAATTGGGCATGACGCCGGTGCTGCAAGGCTTCACCGGCCATGTCCCTGCCGCTGTCGCGCAGTTGTTCCCGAACGCGCCGCTCCAGCGCATCAAGTGGATCGAGTGGGAGACGCATTTGCTCGACCCGCTTGATCCTCTTTTTGCGAAGATCGCGCAGATGTTTCTGGAGGAGCAGAAGAAGCGATTCGGAACCGGCCACCTTTACGCGGCGGACACGTTCATTGAGATGGTTCCGCCGAACGGCGATCTGAAGTATCTGGCCAACCTCGGTCGCGCCATCTACGACGGCATGGCGGCAAGCGATCCGCGGGCGGTATGGGTGCTGCAAGGATGGGCGTTTATGAACCAGCGGAAGTTCTGGACGCAGCCGCGGTTCAAGTCGTTCCTCGATGCCATCCCGAACGATCGGATGGTCGTGCTCGACCTCTACTGTGAGACAACGCCGATGTGGGACAAGACCGACGCGTTTTGCGGCAAGCCGTGGCTTTGGTGCAACGTGCAGAGTTTTGGGCGGACGGTCGGGTTGGGCGCGGCCCTGAACCGCAACAACGACGGCTTGCTGGCCGCGCGCCGCGACCCGAAATGTGGCCAGCTTGTCGGGCTGGGCTTCGTCAATGAAGGACTCTGCTACAACCCGGTCGCCTACGACCTGATGTTCGAGAACGCGTGGCGCGACGCAGCCGTGGATTTGAAGACGTGGATTGGTGATTACGCGCGCCACCGTTACGGTTGCGCGAACAACAACGCGCAGCGTGGCTGGCAGGCGCTGCTGGATACGGTCCTCAACCTCCCGACGCGAAGCATGTCGGCAATCACTTCCGCGCCGTCACTGGAGAAGTCCCGCTGGACGGTTCCTTACGATGAGGCGCGTCTGGTTGAGGCGTGGCGCGAGTTGCTTCAGGCAGCAGGCGAATTTGCCAGGGCGGATACGTTTCGCTTCGATTTGGTGAACGTTGCGCGGCAGGTGCTGGCCGACTATGCGGGTTTGCTTCACAGCGACATGGTCAAGGCGTGGCGTGCGAAAGATCTCGCGCAGTTGGAAAAAATGTCGCAGCGATTTCTTGAACTGATGGGCGATCTCGATGAGCTGCTTGGCACGCGACAGGAGTTCCTGCTTGGCGGCTGGCTCGAAGACGCCAAGCGCTGGGGTGCGACGCCGGCCGAGCGCGCAAAGTGCGAGTGGAACGCCCGCCGCGTGCTGACGCTCTGGGGCGAGACCTATGCGATCAATGACTATGCGCGCAGGCAGTGGTCCGGGATGCTCTCCGGCTACTACGCGCCGCGATGGAAACGGTTCCTTGACGTGGCGATTGAATCGTTGCGTGACAACAAGCGGTTGGACGGCAAGAAATACAACGAAGAGGGGTTGAAGTGGATCGCGCAATGGGCCGACCGTCGCGAAACCTTCCCGGCAAGGCCTCGTGGCGACAGCATCGCCGTCGCGCGGAAGCTCTGGACAAAATACGCCGACGCGCTCAAGCCAAGGCCGGTTGCGCTCGACGCTGTCAGTCTGACCACCGGCAAACCGGCGACGTGTTCGAGCGCGCTGCCACAGTATCCCGCGCGCCTCGCAAACGACGGCGTTCGCTCCGACACCGACCGTTACTGGGCCACCGACGTGCAACGCGACCCTGCTGCATGGTGGCAGGTGGACCTGGAGAAGCCGACGACGGTTGGCCGCGTGGTTGTCGTCTGCTTCTTCGGCGACAACCGTTGCTACGGTTTCACGGTTGAAGTTTCCAATGACGCCCAGCACTGGGAGATGGTCGCCGACTGCCGCGACAATAAGGAGCCGTCCACTGACAGTGGTTACACTTGCGCTTTCCAGCCCCGCCCGGCGCGCTATATTCGCATCACACAAACCCGCAACTCAGCCAACACTGGCCGCCATCTGGTGGAAGTCATGGCTTTTGAAAGGTAAGACAATGATTCGCGCAATTGCTCTCCTCATGTTTCTGGCTGGCAGCGTTCTGGCCGCGTCGTCTGTGCGGGTGATTCCACAGCCTCGCGACGTAAGCACGAGCGGTGCCGACTTCGTTCTCGATGGGGATGCCGGCGTTGTGCTCGGCAAGCCGGATGACGAACAAGACCGGTTCGCGGCGGGAATGTTATGCGAGGAGTTGAAAACGAAGCTGGCCGGCAAGGCGAAACGTCCAATCCTCATAGGCATTGCGAACCGCGACGCGGCGGTGCGGGGAGCGTGTGAGCGGCGCGGGCTGGCGGTGACGAAAGAACTCGGGGATGAAGGCTATGTGTTGGATGTGAACGCCGACGGTGTTGTCGCGGCAGCCAATGCGCCGTCGGGTGTGTTCTATGCAGTGCAGACGCTGCGGCAGCTTGTGAAACGGCTGCCGGATGGCCGGACGGCCATCGTAGGGGTGCGCATTCGCGACTGGCCGGGGTTGCGTTATCGCGCGTGCCAGGACGACGTGAGCCGCGGGCCGGTGCCGACGATGGAGTATTTCAAGAAACAGATTCGCACACTGGCGGCGTTCAAGATCAACGTCTTCTGTCTTTACACCGAACACGTCTTCAAGTTCCGAAAATACCCGCAAATCGCGCCGGAGGGCGGCGAGATTACCGCTGAGCAGACTCGCGAACTGATCGCCTACGGCAGGAAGCATCATGTCGAGTTGCTGCCGCAGATTCAGTCGTTCGCTCATCAGGCGCACATCCTCAAGCATCCGGAGTTCGCCGAGCTTCGTGAGATGCCGGAGGGCGGTCACGTGTTCTGTCCACTGAACGAGGGCACCTACAAGCTGCTTGCCGACCTCTACTCGGAGTTCGTGCCGGTCCACGAAATGAAGTTCTTCCACGTGGGTTGTGACGAGACATTTGAACTGGGCAAGGGACGCAGCAAGGAGAAGGCTGCCGAAATCGGCGTGGACGGCCTCTATCTCCAGCACATGAAACGGCTGCGCGAAATCCTGAAGCCCTACGGGAAACGGCTGATGTTTTGGGGCGACATCGCGCTCCATCACAAGGATATGATCCCGAAACTGCCGAAGGACTACGTCGTGATGAACTGGACCTACGGCGGCGCGACGAACTACATGGCGCGGCTGGAGCCGTTCAAGGCGGCCGGCCTCGACCAGTGGGTTTGTCCTGGCGTGAGTTGCTGGAACCAGATATTCCCGAACTACGTCGTTGCGCGAACCAACATCGCGTATTTCGTCCGCGACGGCGCGGCGATGGGCGCGCAGGGCATGCTCAACACCGCTTGGGATGATGACGGCGAGAACCTGACTGAATACAACTGGTATGGATTCCTTTGGTCAGCCGACTGCGCATGGCAGCCGGAACAGTTCGACACGGCGCGGTTTGACGCGGCGTTCGCGCCGGTGTTCTACGGCGCCGATGTGGCAGAACTGACCGAGGCTGTCAATCTGCTCGGCAGTTTTCATTCGGTGCTGCGCGCGCAGCAGGCTTCCGACGCCGTGTTCTGGGAAGACCCGTTCACAGGACGAAGGCCTGCGGGCGCCGACCTCACGAAGCGATTGCAGCAGATCGCTGAATTGTCCGGGCGCGTGCGGACGCTCATTGGCCAGAGTCGGTCGAAGGTGCGCGCCAACGAGGCAAGCCTCGACGCGATGGTGTTTGCCGCGAGCCGTTGGGGACTCCTCGCGCGGAAGTTTCTGATCGCGGATGAAATCGCCGCCGCCTACCGTCGCGCTGCGGACGAGCCGCAGAACCACCGGCCAGCCAAAGTCGCATTGCGCACCGGCGCGGCGCGACTGCGGGCGCTGGCGACGGAAGTCAACCGATTGGGCGCAGAGTATCGACGGCTCTGGCTGGTTGAAAACCGGCCGTATTACCTGGACACGATCACGGCGCGCTACGACGCGCTCGCAGTGCGATTCGAGGCGAAAGCGCAGCAACTCGACGAGACGCTCACGGCTTACGAAGAAACCAAACTGTTGCCGGAGCCGGAGAAACTAGGTTTAGGCGACCGCAGCGCAATCCGCCGGAGCCGCGCGCCGGAGCCGTTCGAGCAGCCGAAGGGTTTCGCCGCGCGCTACAAGTGGTGGAATGCCGACTGGACATACCGCGTGCTGGTGAAGCTCGAAGCGGGCAAGTATGACCGCGTGGATTATCCTGTGGAGGCGGCGCTCGATTTCACGCGTCTGCTGCGAGCCGCCAATGATGATGGTGCGTTTGAGCCGCGTTCCGTCCGCGTGGTGGAGCACGCTGCCGATGGCGCGTTGGCGGGCGAAGTGCCGAGCCAGTTCGACCCCGCCGCCAAGTTTGATGCGCAACAACACGCCGCCGGCAATGTCGTGTGGATCGCACGCGGCAGAACCCAGCCGAAGACGCCCCGATACTTCTTTGTCTACTTCGACAGCGCGCCAAAGCCGGCACCGGGTAATTCCGGTCTGAAAACGCGCGACAACTGGATTGAGAACTCGGTCATCAAAGTGCAACTCGGCGCCGAGGGCGGTCACGCTTACATCTGGCAGGTGAAGGCGCTCGGCGGTCTCGACATCACGCAGCCCGGCGAACGCGGTTGGGCCGGCTTCCTCGATGTGCAAGGTTACCGCAGCGAGACGTTTGCGCTGGAGTGCGAAGCTCGCGGGCCGGTGCTCGTGCGCTACCGTATGAAAGCGCCGGACGGCTTCACAAAAGTCGTCAGTTTCTATGGCGAGCAGCCGTGGTGCGAGATGCAGTTGAGCCAGCCTGTAAGCTATTGCTGGAACTTTGACAACGCCGACCTTATGTCCGCTTCCTGCAAGACGCCCGGCCAGTTCTGCTTCTCCAATGGCAGGACAGGCGGTCTGCCAAAATCCGGGGAGGTGAGCGAGGCGGAGCCGAAGACAACGTGGGGCGCGAAGTTTCGCCCTGACGGCTTGACGCTCGCCTGCATCACGCCTGACGAAACCGCCACGCATCGCGCCGGCCCCGGCGGCGGCATGGGCGGCGTCGGCGTCGAAGGCGCGGGTGGCGCGGCGCACTTCATGGTCTTCGGAGGCGTGCTCGATGGCAAAGCGAACGTCGCCAAGACGATGGAGACCTTGCGGCGCACGATGACGCTGGCGAATCCGCCGGCCCTGTCCATCGCTCCTGTGGAGAAGCGGCCGTAGTCTTGGCCGTAGTCTTGGCTTGGCTCGGTGCGGCCGCCGGCGTAGTCTGCGCGCGTCACCAACAACCTTGCAGAAGCAATTATGAAGACAACTCGCACCTCCTCCTCTCAACTCAACCGTCGTCAATTCCTTGGTGCGGTTGCGGCAACCTTTGCCACATCATGCGCCACCACCGGCACCGCCAGCGGTGGCGGGTATCAGATCGGCTGCTACACACGGCCGTGGGGTGAGCACGACTGGCGCGTGGCGCTCGATGCCATCGCCGGGGCCGGTTTCAGATATGCCGGGTTGATGACGACCAACACCAAGAACCATCTCGTCATTTCCGCCGCATCCACCGTTGAGGAAGCTCACGCAGTGGGCGAGGAGTGCAAGAAGCGAGGGCTGAAAGTGGCGTCACTTTGGGGTGGTGGGTTCGCGGTGGAGAAGTCGCTCGAAGCCGGCGTCGCGGATCTAAAGAAGCTCATCGACAACTGCGTCGCGTGTGGCACAACGCAGCTGATGGTTGGCGGCACGGGCAACCCGAAGCTCCACGAGGTCTATTACAAGGCTGTCGCCGAGGCGTGCGACTACGCGGTCACGAAAGACGTCGTTCTCAGCGTCAAGCCTCACGGCGGCAGCAATTCCACCGGCGCGCAATGCCGGAAGATTGTCGAGTTGGTCGGCAAGAAGAACTTCGGCCTTTGGTATGATCCCGGCAATATCTTCTTCTATTCTAACGCCGCGCTCGATCCGGTGCAGGACTCCGCGACCGTGGACGGTCTCGTGGTCGGCATGAGCGTCAAGGATTACCGGCCCATGAAGGAAGACCCCGCTGCGCCGGCCAAGAAGAAGAGCCCCTACACCGGTGATGTCGCGCTCACGCCCGGCACCGGCATGGTGAACTTCAAGGCCGTGATGGCCAACCTCAAGAAGGGCGGCTTTACCAAAGGCCCGCTCATCGTCGAGTGTCTGGAGAAAGGCGACCTGCCCGCGCTCGCCGCCGAGGCGAAGAAGGCGCGTGTGTTCCTGGAGGAACTGACCGGCCAGAAGGCGTGACCGCCGGGGTTATTTCGCGTTTGTAGGAAACGCAAGCCGCATCGGTTCGAGTGGCTGGCCGAGACTGACCGAGATGAACGCGTCGGGCGGAATGATCTTCCATCCTTCGGTCTTGACGCTTGATTGACCCTCCGCTTGAGTCGCTGAGAAAAGAAACCGGGGCGAAATAGCGGTGCGGGCGATGCGGCCATCGGCGAGCTTGATTTCCAGATACGCGTGACCCACGCCGAAAATGGCGCGGCCTGGGTTATCGAGCGTTACTTCATTGGCGAGCCGCAACAGTTTCAGCTTCTCCTTTGGAATCGAGATTCGTTTCTCGCCCGCGAAGGCATTACTGTTGCGCATTGTCGCGCCAAGCTGCGCCGTGGCGACACGTTCGCCGTTGAGCGAGACGCCAATCTCCGCCCCGTCCTCGGCCCACGCACACAGTGCCAGCGTCGCGGCAGTCACTTGCTTGAGCGCCGCTTCCGTCACGGTCACCGTTGGGAGCGGCTGGGGTTTCTTGATGTCCGTGATCTGTCCCGGCTCGCGCCACTCAAACTCGCGGATGACCTTCGCTCCGGAGCGGTACTGCACGCGCACGCACTCGCCGTTGACCGTTACAAGAAACAAGCCGGCTGGCAGGCCGGAGAGATAACCCCAATAGTAGCTCATCTCATCCCTCGGGATCATCAGCGTGCGACGTTCTTCCATCGGCACCAGTGTCGTGCTGGTTGGGCAGGCGGCGCCTTGGATTTGGGTTAGGGTTGTGCCTTCAAACCGTCGCACCCACGCCGACGTGTTGTGAGTGTGGCCGCAGAAAAAAGCGTCCACCGGGAACTGCTTGAAGATGGGCAGCAGCGAATCGGTGAAACGCTGACTGCTGAATCCCGGCCGGATGAGCGTCCATAGCGGGTAGTGCGCAAACATGAAGATATGCCGGACACCGGCGGCACGGGCGCTCGCGAGCAACTCCCCGGCAAGCTTCCGTTGTGCGTCGAAGTCCGCCGCCGCGTAGTCGAGAAAAACGAAACATGCGTTGCCGTAGCGAAACCCGTAACAATTCTGCGTCACCGCCACACCCAACTCACGCGATAGAAACGGCAGCGCCACTTCGGGGAACGCCTTGCCGCCACCGTGCTTGTCGTGATTACCGACGGCAATGAACAATGGCAGCCGGAACTGTTCTGCGACGTCCTTCATCGCGAACGCCAGCTCCTCCTTCATCTCGTCGTAATTGGCCTGGCGGAACACGCGCTTGCCGTTCTTGATGCCGTAGGTGCCGCCCTCGGCGATGTCGCCGGTCTGGCAGACGAACGCAACGGGCGGCTGGCAGTCCTTGATGCTGCTGGCGATGCCGGCAATGACCTTGCTGAACTCGAATTGCGGGCGCTTGTAATGCACGTCGCCGAGCACGACAAAGCTGAACGGTTTCGTTGAATCCGACAACACTGGCAACTCGGCGGCCCGCGCAGACGCCGCGGCTGCAAGTGCCAGCATGATGATGGTGCAACGCCAGAAGATGACTCTCATGGAAATCACCGTAAACGGTTGGTTGGGGCGACACAATCCCGAATGCATTCGTCGGGTGGCATGTCGCCGCCATCGCACTTCAATGTGTGGACAAGGTCATGTATGATTCGGGCCGAGATGGAAGGAGAATAGACATGAGAAGACACTTCGCTTCGCTGCTGCTGTTTGCCTTTGTGGCTGGAGCCGCCGCTGCTGACGCGCCAGACATGCGCCGGACGAAGAAGTTGATTGCCACCGGCTGGGACAAGCCGACGGCGGCGCGGTTGCGCGAGAACCTGGAGTTGATGGAGCAGCGGCCGTTCGACGGTGTGGTGATCGAGATCGAGGGGCGCGTGGACGCGAAGAAGACCTGTCGGATGCGCGCGGCGTTCAGCAGCGAGCGGTGGGGACGCGAGTGGTTTGCCGACAGCGTCGCGGATTTGAAGGCGTGCAAGTTCAAGCGGTTCACGGACAATTTCATCACCGTCGGCGCGAATCCCGGCAATGTGGATTGGTTTGACGACGAGGGCTGGCGGCAGATTGTCGAGCACTGGCGGATCGCGGCGTGGCTCGCGCGCCAGACGAAGTTGAAAGGCATTCTCTTCGATCCGGAACCTTACACGCCGCCGCACGCGCAGTTTCGCTACGCGGCCCAGCCACAGCGCGACCGGCACACGTTCGAGGAATACTGCGCCAAGGCGCGCCAGCGCGGAGCCGAGGTCATGCACGCGGTGGCGGAAGAGTATCCCAATCTTACGATCTTTTGTTACTTCATGAACGTGGTCAACGCGACGGCGACCGGCGCGGCGGATCCGCGGCCCTTGCTGGCGGGGTCTCACTACGGGCTTTACGCGCCGTTCGTGGACGGCTGGTTCGACGCCGCGCCGACAACGGTGACGCTGGTGGACGGTTGCGAGATGGGCTATCGCTTCAACAGCGAGCGCGAATATCTCGAAGCAGCGTTGAAGATCAAAGGCGACTGCCAGGAACTGGTCGCGCCGGAGAACCGCGCGCAGTATCGCGCGCAGGTGCAGGTCAGTTTCGGCATCTATCTCGACGCCTACTGGAATCCGCCGACGTCGCCGTGGTTTATCGATGGCAAGGGTGGCTCGCGCGTGGCACGGCTCGGGGCGAATGTGACGACCGCCTTGCGCGTGGCCGACGAATACGTCTGGGTTTACGGCGAAAAGTTCCGCTGGTGGCCGACGCCCAACCGGGGTGTGAAGAACGAGACGTGGGAGGAGGCATTGCCGGGCTGCGAGGACGCGTTTCGATTTGCGCGGGATCCGATCGAGTGGGGACGCGCAAAACTCGCGTCGGAGAAATTGGTGAATCTGGCGCGCAACGGGGACTTTGGCTCCGAGCGGGCGGTCACGAGTGATGGCGCGGAAGTGAAATGGAAGGAGGGTCGCGCGCCAGCGGGTTGGAGCACGTGGCAGACGAAGGATTCGCACGGCGTGTTTACGTGGGACCGCGAGGTGGGCGCGGCGGGCAAAGGCTCCGCCCGCGCGGCAAACGTCGCCGAAGGTTGTTTTATTCAGAGCGGTGCCGCGAAGCCTGGCGAGCGTTACGCGGTGGCGGTCGTATGCAGGCTCCAAGGCCGGGGCGACGCGCGCATCCGCGTCCGCTGGCAGACGCCCGGAGGCAAATGGACTGCTGAAGAACTCGACAAGGTTTTCGTCGTGAGTGGTTCGCGCGGCGAGTGGCGCGAAGGGTTGGGTGTCGTGACTGTGCCGGAAACCGCCGGCAAACTTGTGGTGTTGTTGGGTGTCAGTGGCCAGCAATCGGCTGACGACATCGCGTGGTTTGATGACGTACGAATCTCAAAACTGGAGTGAACGATGAAGAGAACCTTGATGTGGGTTGCGTTGGCAGTGGTCCTTCTTGCGTGCGACAGCGCGCGAGCTGAGAAAACCAACTTCACCAGCGGCATCCTCGCCGGTATCAATGGAGTTTTGGACGATTTCGACAGCCTTTCCAGCGGACCGCCCACGGTCTGCCACGTCAACTGCCACCATCCCGACTCGATTCGTGAGGCGTTGAAGAAGCCGGAGGCCGGCCACATTGCCTATCTGGCAAAGGTCAAACGCACTGTTGAACGACAAACCGGCCTGCCATACGCGGTCATCCATTACTCGCAACTCAGCGGCGGCAGCCTTGATCACACGCGCATCAAGGCGGTGTTCATCACGATGATGGACAAGAGCATTTCCTCCAACCACACAGCGCGGCTGCTCGCGACGATCCGCGCAACGAACCTGCCGATATTTGGCTTTTGTGGCGGGCATCAGAAGATTGCCGAA
>JBAZIR010000190.1:0-10725 GCA_041651735.1 Verrucomicrobiia bacterium
TAGGTCCAGAGGCGCACGATCTCCTGCACGTTGACGTTGCCGGGCGTGTCGGTCCACTCCGGCAGGCCCTCATGCCAACGGCGACACCAATCCTCGCCCAGTACACGCGCCATTTCCGTGCGGAGGCACTGTTCGATGGGCGCGGCGACTTCGGCGGCGCGGTCGTAGTGTTCCAATGCGGCGACGTGTTCGTCGAAGTCGGACGGTTTGGCGACGCCCATGCTGAGGGTGTGGACCTGCGGCCGGGCGAGGCAGAAGAGATCGTTGAACTGCATTGGCGAAAGCGGGCTACAGAGGTCCACGAGTTTCGGCGGCGGCGCGTAGAGTTTGCCGCCCTTGTCGTTGGGACTGATGATGAACACGCCCATGTCGTGCCGCGTGGCAGCCTCGACGGCGCGCCAGTTCAGTTCGTTGACGAAATACCAGTGGAGGTTGACGTAGTCGAACTCCCCGGTCTCGATGGCCTTGACGATGATGTCGGTCGGGCCGTGGGTGGAGAAGCCGATGAAGCGGCAGCGGCCGTCGCGCTGGAGCTGGCGGGCGGCGTCGAGGCAGCCGCCTTTACAGAGCGTCCAATCGAGAAGTTTGGCGTTGTTGATGCCGTGGATCGAGAACAAGTCCACGTAATCGAGCCGCAGGTAGCGCATGGAGGTCTCGAAGGTCGCCAGAAACTCCTTCGGTGTGGCGAAGGGGAAGACCTTGGTTTGGACGAGCATCTTCCCGCGCGGCAGTGTCGGCAGCACGCGCCCAAGCTGCATCTCGCTGGTGCCATAGCCGCGCGCGGTCTCGATGTGGTTGATGCCCAACTCCAGCGCGCGGTGGATGCAGCCTTCAAGGTTGGCCTGGCCGTCGGTGGGAATCTCGTTCTCCGGCAAGTCCTGCCATTTATGTTGGTAGCGCATCCCGCCGCAGGTGATGACGGGCATCTGAAGATGGGTGCGACCGAAACGGCGGTATTTCATAATGCGTAATGCGTGATGCGTAAGGTCACGTCAATACGCGTTGGGCGTCGCGAGGTCAAATATTTCCTGTTCCAAGCAATGAACGGGAGAGCTGTCGGAACTGCTGCTTTTTTAGCCGGGCTGTGCAAATCGCCGCAGCCGAAGTGCACAGTTATCTCCACCGCAGGAACCGCTGCGGTGCAAACCAGCGTCATTTCCCGTGGCACGCGTGCTGCTCCGTGCTCAGCCAAGGTTTACTATGTCGAAAAACAACTGTCGCAAGCTCGTTGGGCTAGTCTGTCTGTTTCTCTTGGCCAGCTTCATTGCACTGGCCGTGCCAACGGCAAGCGCGGCGGACACATCTTCCGCGACGCTCGAACAACGCCTCGCGAAGCTGGAGGCGGCGGCGGCGGCGACGCCCGCCGTCAACAGCGGCGACAACGCCTGGATGCTCATCAGCACGGCAATGGTGCTGTTGATGACCGCGCCGGGGTTGATCTTGTTTTACGGCGGTCTCGTGCGCTCGAAGAATGTCCTCGGCACGATGATGCACAGCCTGATCCTGATGTCGGTCGTGTCGGTGTTGTGGGTGGTCTATGGATACAGCATGTCGTTTGGCGAAGGGAACGCGTTCTGCGGCAACCCGCTCCAGTATTTCATGCTCAAGGGTGTTGGCGACGCTCCCAATGCCGATTATGCCGCGACGATTCCCCAGCAGACGTTCATGCTGTTCCAGTTGATGTTCGCCATCATTACGCCCGCGCTGATCAGCGGGGCGTTTGCCGAGCGGATGAAGTTCAGCGCGTTCCTGACTTTCACGGTTCTCTGGGTGACGGTCGTTTACTTCCCGCTCTGCCACATGGTGTGGGGCAAGGGCGGCTACTTTAACTGGGCGCTCGGCGGCCACGTGCCGGTGCTCGACTTCGCGGGCGGGACCGTGGTGCACATCAGCTCCGGCGTGTCGGCGCTGGTCTGCGCGTTGGTGATGGGCAAGCGGCTTGGCTATCCGCGCGAGCCGATGGTGCCGCATAACGTCGTGCTGAGCCTGATCGGCACGGGATTGCTGTGGTTCGGCTGGTTCGGCTTCAACGGCGGCAGCGCGGTCGCGGCAGGCGGGCTGGCGACGGGCGCGTTTGCGGCGACGCACTTCGCCGCCGCGGCGGGCGGCCTCGGTTGGATGTTGACCGAGTGGAGCTCGAAGCGCCGGCCCAGCGTGCTTGGTGCGGCATCGGGCATGGTGGCCGGGCTGGCGACGATCACACCGGCGTCCGGTTTCGTGTCGGTGCCGTCGGCCCTCGTCATCGGCTTCGCGGCGGGCATCGGCTGCTACATGGCGGTGAGCAAGTTGAAGGCGAAGTTCCACTACGACGACGCGCTCGATGCGTTCGGTGTCCACGGCGTCGGCAGCACCATCGGCATGGCGCTGACGGGTGTCTTTGCCAGCACGGTTGTCAATCCGGCGATCTCAACGACGTTCAAGGTTGGCGGCAATGCCATTTCGCTGGCTGGTGGCGCGAGTCAGTTGATGAACCAGCTCACGGCGGTGGCGTTCACGTGGGTGTTGGCAGGCGTGGCGACGTTCGTGATCTTGAAGCTCGTGGATGCCGTCATCGGCCTGCGTGTAACCGAGGAAGACGAACTTCGCGGCCTCGACGTCTCGCAGCACGGCGAAGAAGCCTACAACGACTAGCCGGCGGCGGTGGGGCGTGCCGGAATCCATGGCGGGGGAATGCTTGTGGGCGCAACCGCGGGCCTGTCTTGTGGACGCGCCCTGCCACGATTGAACTCCGGCTCGTTATATCCGGCAAAGCATTGCGCCTCATTCCACAGGCCAATGAAACCATCCGCGTTCAACTTGGAGACCGAAGCGCTGCCAACGAGTACGCTGGCTTTGCGCTCGGCTCCAGTTTCTGGCTTTATAATCGTTGCCGCCGGGACGGCAGGTGTTATGCTCGCGGGATGCGCGGCTTTTTTGATGGTGAACCGAGGAGCTGCCGATGAAGCGACGCATCCTTTCTGACAAACAAGCACGTTGGTTGCGGGCGGAATTGGCCGAGTGGAGCGGTCGCGGCATCGTGACGCCCCAACAGGCTGAGCAGATTACCGCTTGCTACGAAACGCCCGAGGAGGCCGGCGCTCGCAAACGGTCACGGTTCACGTTCACCATCATCGGTTTGGCGGTGTTGCTGTTCGGTGCGGCGGCGCTGTTGCTGATGGGCTACAACTGGCAGGCGATACCGCGCGCCGCGAAACTCACGCTTGTGTTCACCGTGCTCGCGGCGACGCATGGAGCGGGATTGTATCTGCGGTTCGTGCGTGGCGCACGGCGGTCTTCGGAACTGGTCTTCTTCCTCGGTTGCCTGTTCTTCGGCGCGGGCATCTGGCTCGTGGCACAGGTGTTTCACCTCAACGCGCATTATCCCGACGGATTCTGGTGGTGGGCGATCGGCGTGCTGCCGTTCGCGCTCTGCCTGGACACGCTGCTGATTCATTGCCTCTACGCAGGCCTGTTGGCGACGTGGGCGGGCACGGAGATTCTCGGCTACCGGCATCTGGGCTGGGCGCTGATCGAAGGGTGGCCGAACGGCGCTTTCAGTCTGCCATTGCTGGCGCTGCCCGGGCTGGCTTGGGCTTATCGCCGCGGTTCGGTCGGCGCGGCATGGCTCTACGTGCCGGTGATGGCGTGGTGGGTGATTCTGCAATCGTTCTCGTGGGACTTGGATTGGCAATCGGTGTTTCTCATCGGTTCGGTTGGCGCGTTGCTGCTGATTGTTGCGGAGAACCACCGTCCGGAGAACCGCATGGCGCTGCCATATCGTTTCTACGGCGTGTTGTTGACCGCCGGCGCGTTGGTGCCGCTCAGTTCCGACTGGTTCTTCCGTGAAATCGCGCGGGGGTATGGCTACTACGGGTGGCGCTCGGCGGCGTGGACACCGGCGTTCGCGCCTGTCATCGCCATTCTCTTGCTGCTGGCGGCGACGCTGGCGCTGGCGGGCCTTTTCAAGCCGGAGCCCGCCGGCAGCGTGCGCGGCCCGGGCGAGCGGCTGCTGGACGTGCTCCGCGCGCAATGGCTGCCCGCAGGCCTCGCGCTGGCGATGGCATTCATGGGTCTCTGGAGCGCGGTGCGTCTTGCCGGCGGCGGCGAGAAATCCGATTGGGTGGTGCCGCTGATCGTCGCCAACGTTGCCAACATCGCGCTCGCGATCTGGCTGATGCGCGTGGGCATTCGCGACGACCGCGGGCTGCCGTTTGCGTTCGGCGTGTTTTGCTTCGTGCTTTGGGCGGTTTGCTGTTACTGCCATTTGTTCGGCGATGCCGGCGGCATGCTGGGCGCAGCGCTGATGTTTGCGGTCTGCGGCTCGGCGCTGTTGGGGCTGGGCATGTATTGGCGGAAGCGGAAGGAGGTGCGCCATGAGTGAGAGCCACATCAACGCCGATTCCGAAACGGTGCCGTTCGTCGGACCGGCGTGGTTCAATCGCGCCGCGCGCTGGCTGCGCGAGCACGAGCGCGCCGTGCTCTGGACCACCATCGCCTTCCAACTGGCCGTGCTTGCGAGCATGATCGTGCTCCACGCGCTGCCGCTGATGGTGGGTGAAACAATCCGGTTGAAAGTCATGCCGGTGGACCCTCGCGACGTGATGCGCGGCGACTACGTCATCCTGAGCTACGCCATCAGCAACGTGCCGGACAAGGGCATCGAAGGCATTCCCGACGCGAACAACCGCGTGTGGCATTATTGGGAGCGCGACTCGTGGCTGGAGGAGAGGACCGTTTATGTGACGCTGGAGCCGGACGCCGGCGGCAAACTCTGGCGCGGCGTGAAGACGAGTGTTCACAAGCCGGCAAGCGGCAAGTTCATCCGCGGCAAATACGTTCGCCAGTGGGGCACGCCGCAGATCCAATTTGGCATCGAAGCGTTCTATGTGCAGGAAGGCGCGGGCAAAAAACTGGAGGAGGCCCGCAACGCCCGCCATCTCGTTGCCGAAGTAGCGCTATTGCCGTCGGGCAAAGCCGCGCTGCGCGATCTGATTGTTGGGCCATCAAAGTGACGATCGGCTGGTTGGGACATGGGATTGTTGAAAGGAGCGAGCGACCATGAGTGATGCAATTGCGCCGTTTCTGGTGCTTCTCGGCTTGGTGCTATTGGTGGCGCCGATCGTGTCCGTCGTTATCGCCGTCATCAGCCATAGCCGCATCGCGGAGTTGCAGCGGAAAGTCGAGGAACATGAGGCTGAGCTGAAAGCGCTTCGTTCCAACCTGACGCACATTCTCAAGTCTCAGCCGCCACCGTCGTCCGAACCGAAACAGCCGGCAGCAGTCGCGCCACCGGCGCCACCCGCGCCGCCTACGCCGTCAGTCCCGCCGCCAGTGATCGCGGCAGCCGCGCCGCCTCCTTTGCTTGCGCAATCAGTGATTCCTGCGAAACCGCATGACGAAGAACCAGCGCCCGCGCCGGGCAGTCCGTTTCGCGATGTGGACGTGGCGCCGCCACCGCCGAAACCTCCGCCGCTCCCGTCGATTCCCGTCCTGCCGCCGAAGCCGTCGTTCGACTGGGAGGCATTGCTCGGCGTGCGCGGCGCGGCGTGGCTCGGCGCAATCGCGTTCGTCATTGCGGCCAGCCTGTTCCTGAAATACGCCTTCGACAACAATCTCATCACGCCGTCGATGCAGGTGGCTCTGATCATCCTGTCGGGCATCGCCATGTTGGTGGGGTCGGAGTTTGGCCTGCGCAAGGGCTACGCCGTTACAGCCAACGCGCTCTGCGGTGCGGGTGTGGCGGTCCTCTACGCCGGTTTTTTTGCCGCGCACGGTGTGTATCACCTCGTGCCAATCCTGCCGACGTTCGCGTTGATGGCGATGGTCACTGTCGTGGCGTGCCTGCTGGCGGTGAGGCATGACTCCATGTTCATCGCAGTGCTCGGCCTGCTCGGCGGCTTCGCGACGCCCATCATCCTCTCAACGGGTGAGGATCGGCCCATCGGATTGTTCAGCTACATCTTGCTGCTCGACGTTGGCTTGCTTTGGGTCGCGGTGCGCAAGCAGTGGAATGCCGTCGTCTTGTTGAGTCTGGCGGCGACGTTCGCCATCGAAATCGGCTGGTTCCACAAGTTCATGACGCCGGAGAAAATGCTGCTCGGTGTCGGCGTCTTTACGCTGTTCGGGCTGCTCTATCTGGCGCTGCCGCTGGCCGCAAAAAAGGCCGACGAGAAAATGACGCTGCGCGCGGCGATGCTTGGCGGCTTGGCGCCGTTCCTGTTCGCGTTTTACATGGCCGGTCAGAGTGCCTACGCCGTCGAGTGGCCGCTGCTGTTTGGCTTCATCGCTTGCCTCGATGTGGCGATGCTCGTGATCACGCTGATGCGCGGCCAGACCTGGCTTGCGGTCAGCAGCGCCATCGCGACGGCGCTGACGCTTTTCGTATGGTCCACCCAGGCGCTGGCGCAGTCCAACGTCTGGGGCGCAAGCCTGTCGGCCATCGGCCTCTGCGCGCTCTTCAACCTGATGCCGCGCGCGGCGCGGCGGTTCGCGCCAGCGGTGGCAACTGGATCGCGGGAAAACCTTGAAGTCGCCGGTCTTGTCGCGGGCGTAGGTTTGATGTTGTTCACGCACGTGCTCGTTGCCAACAAGCTCGGCGAACCGCCATGGGTGTTCCTGTGTCTGTTGGCAGCGATGGCGGCGGTGGTGTTTGAGCTCAACAGCAACGGTGCTCTGCTTTACGTCGCGCCCGTCGGCGGCGTCGCGCTTGGCCTCATCGTCCAGTTTTGGTTCTTCCGCACCACAGTCGGCGAGACGTTGCTGCGCAATCTAAGCCTGCCACTGCTGCTGGCGCTCGGTTGGTCGTTCGCGTCAGCGTTCCGCCAGACGAAGGAACGTGACAGCTTGCCGGAACGCGCCAATGAACACGAAACCGGCTCGGTGGCGACGACGTTGATCGCCATGGGCGGCCTTTTCGGTTGTCTCGGGACGTCGGAGCTTGGCAATGACCCGTGGCCGTTGTTCCTGTCCATGGCGTTCCTCGTCGTGTTGCTGATCGGCTCCGCGTTGCGCCGCGACTGGTCGTGGCTTGTTGTGGCCGGCCTGGGCGCGTCGGCGGCACTGGCGACGATATGGCATTTCAACTACTTCCATGACACGGACATCGCAGTGGTGATGCCGATCTACGCGGCGTTCTATCTGGCGTTCCTTGTATTGCCATTCGCACTGCCGGGAGTGCTCGTGCCGACGTGGCCTCAGCGGCTTTGGCCGTGGCTTGCGTCAGGGCTGAGCGGGCCGTTGTTCTTTCTCGTGCTTTACAAGGCGTTTGTTGCGACCTGTGGCACGAGCTACGTCGGTGTGCTGCCGGTAGCGATGGCGGGCCTGTCGGTCGCGGTGCTGGCACAGGTGATGAAACGCTTCACCACGGAGGAGACGGCGATGCAGCAGGCGCGGCTCCGGAATATCGCACTCTTCGCTGCGGTCGCGCTCGGCTTCGTCAGCATCGCGATTCCGCTCCAACTCGACAAGCAATGGATCACCCTCGGCTGGGCGTTGGAGGGTGCGGCGGTGTGGTGGCTCTATCGGCGCGTGCCGCATCCGGGCTTGAAGTATTTTGGCGCGGTGCTGTTTGCGGTCGTGGCCGCCCGATTGCTGGTGAACCCGGAGGTGTTGCGTTACGAGGAGCGTGGCTGGCCGATCCTCAACTGGATATTCTATACCTATGGCGTCGCAGCGGTCTGTTTTGTTGTGGGCGCCCGATGGCTTCAATCGGTCGAAGTTGAGCGCATGACTGACCAAGAACGCGCCTTCTTCTACGGCGGCAAGCTGGGTCTCGCGCCGGTCGTTGGATTTCTCGGCCTTCTTCTCATCTTTGCGCTGATCAATCTCGAAATCGCCGACTATTATTCCGTCGGCCGTTATCTCGAATTCCAGTGGGATCGCCGCTACGACCGCGATCTCACAACGTCGGTGGCGTGGGGCCTCTATGCGCTGGTGCTGCTGGTGATTGGCATGTGGCGGCAAATCAAGCCGCTGCGGTTCATCTCGCTCGGTTTTATGTTGCTGACCATCGGCAAGGTCTTCCTCTACGACCTGTCGAGTCTCACCGGCCTGCATCGCATCCTGTCGTTCTTCGGTCTGGCCGTCGCGCTCATTGCGGTGTCGCTGCTCTATCAACGGTTCGTGTTCCGAAAGGAGCCCAAGTCATGAATACCCGAGTTTCTGCGCTGTTGGCTGCGTGTACTTTGCTGTCCATGTCATTGCCCGCCAGCGCCGACATCACTGACCTCGACGAGGCCCGTAGCGGCTGGAAATTTCGCCGCAGCGTCACTGTCATTGCTGGCGGCCAGACGGCCGCATTTGCCGCTTTACCGTTGCCGCCGGAGGTCGCCGCCGCCGCGCAACCGGACTTGCGTGACCTGCGGCTTATCGGCGCCGATGGCCGCGAGACGCCGTTTGTCGTGGACCGGAAGACCGACCGGAAAGCGGCTCGCCACTGGGACGGTGACCTGACTGACACGCGCTCGGACAAGAAGCTTCGCACCGTCTGGACCGTGGATTTCCGGGAGTCTCGACGCTTCGACACGATCGAACTGCGGATTGACGACCGGGACTTCGCCAAGCGATTTCGTGTCGAGGCGTCCGACGACTCCACCGGCTGGCGCGAATTGATCGCCGACGCCGGCATCTTCGACCGGCAATGGAATTTTCGCGTCCACCACACCGTCATCCGGCTGCCGTCACCGCAGACCGCGCGTTACTTGCGGCTCACCACCGATGACCAGCGGTCCGCGCCGATCTCCATCCGTGGCGTGACAGCCCGCATCGTGCGCGACGTGGCCGGCGAACGCTGGAGCCGGCGCGCCGACATCGGGCAGTCATCCGACGAAAGAACCCTGCGCCGTTACCGGCTCGGCTTGCCGCCAGGCTTGCCGATCGAAAGGGTTGAGATCGAATCGGACGACCCCGCATTCTCACGCCGTGTGGCGCTGATGGAAGAACGGGAAGTGAGCGGTCGGCAGACGCGAGTCCGGCTCGGCGGTGGCGAGATTTATCGCCTTAAACTCGAAGACGACGGACTGAGCGGCGAGGCTCTTTGGTTTCCCGTGAACACGCCGCGAAGCGGCAGACTGGTGCTGGAGATGCAGAACAATGACAGCCCGCCGCTGCGCAACCTGCGCGTGACGGTCAGCGGTGTTGCTTCGCGTGTGTTATTTCCCGTTGTTGCCGCCGCCGGGCCGTGGACGCTCTACTACGGAAACACGGCGACCCGCGCAGCGGTTTATGACCTGGAAATGCTCAAGACGCAGCTTGGCCTCAATCCGCGATTCATCACCGCCGAGCTTGGTTCGGAAACGCCCAATTCGCGCTACCGTCCCGTGCCACCAATGCAGTTCGTCGCCTCGCACGGTGCGCCGCTGGAGGCGCGGCAATGGAAGATGACACGGGCGTTGACGCTGCCGAAGGTCGAAGACATCTACACCGTCACGCTCGCGGCGGCTGATCTGGCGGTGCTGCGGCCCGACCTTGGCGACCTGCGCGTTGTGAGCGGTTCGGGCCGGCAGATTCCGTTCATCCTCGAAGCCAACGCGGCCGAGGCGGAAGTCGCATTGCGCATCGAACCGGATACGCGGCCGGCCAAGCGCAGTCAGCGTGGCGCGGTCAGCCGTTATCGGATCACGTCCACCGATGTGAACGACAAGCCGATGACGCTGCCGCTGCAACAATTGCGCCTCACCGTCGCGGAGGCGTTTTTTTCCCGTCCCGCGACGCTGACGGTGCCTTCGCGCGACCCGCGGCATGGCGACCACGTGCTTTTCTCCGGCGATCTGTCGAGACAAGCCGGACAACGCGGGCCGGTCCAACTCAATCTGGACGCCGATCGCCACAACACGTTGTTTCTTCAGATCGAGGAAGGCGACAACGCGCCGCTTACCATCGAGAAGGTCTGCGCGATCGTCCGGGTGCCACGGGTTGTGTTCAAGCTGAAGTCCGATGAGGACAACTGCCGTTTGCTGCTCGGCAATGAGCGGGCGCAGTCGCCGCGCTACGATATCCAGAGCCTGCGCCGCGAGGTGCTCGCGTACTCCGCCGTGCCGGCTTCGCTCGCATCGCTTGAACCGAACCCCGCGCACCGTCGCAGCGCGGCGGATTATTTCCAGAGCGCGCCGCCGACGCTGGCGCTTTGGGGCGTGTTGCTTGTGGCCGTCGTTGGATTACTCGTGCTCACGGTGCGGCTGTTGAAGAAGACGCCGGTGTAGGGAAAATCGTTGCCTGCAACTCTTTCCTCGCGTCCCGGCGCGGAGTCCTTATGATGAGACTCCGCTTATGGATGTCATTCAACGCAACGCCACCAAGTCATTCATCACCAAGGACGGCTCGGAGATCCGCGAGCTGATGGCTTACCGCAACTCCTGCATTCGGAACTTGAGCCTCGCCGAGGCGATTCTGCCACCGGGCAGTGTCACGCAGGAGCATTATCATGCCGGCACCGATGAGGTTTACTACATCCTTCAGGGCCGGGGCCTGATGCGAGTGGGAGATGAGGAGCGCGCCGTCGGACCGCTCGACGCCATCGCCATCCCGGCAGGCCAGCGCCACAGCATCACCAACACCGGCAGCGAACCCTTGGTGTTTCTCTGTTGCTGCGCGCCCGCTTACGAGCACGACACGACTGTGATGACCGGCTGACGGCCCGATCAGCGGCCCAGCGACCGGAAAAACTCGCTCAGCGCCGCGCGATAGATGCTCTCGCACGCGGCGAAGCCGTTGTTGTGGTCGCCGCGAAGCTCCACCATTTTCTTCGGT
>JBAZIR010000191.1:0-10710 GCA_041651735.1 Verrucomicrobiia bacterium
GCGGCCGATTCGCGCACGAAGATCATGGTGTTGCCAACGAACGAGGAAATCGTCGTGGCACGTGAAGTGAAGAAACTTTTAGAGAACAGGAAGTAGCTTAGAGAAGCAGAACAGGAGAACGAACATGGCAGATGCAATTGGAATGATTGAGACAAAGGGCTTGGTGGCGCTCGTCGAGGCGACGGATGCGATGCTCAAGGCCGCCAACGTCAAACTCGTTGGCATGGAAAAGGTCGGTAGTGGCCTCGTGACCGCCGTGGTGGTGGGCGATGTTGCCGCCGTCAAAGCAGCGACAGATGCCGGTGCCCAGGCGGCGAAAGCCATTGGCCAGGTCGTCAGCGTCCACGTCATCGCTCGTCCGCACGAGGAAACCTGCGTCGTGCTGCCGAAGATTGCGACGGCGTCCAAGAAGTAGGCCGTGATGCGTAACCGGGCGTGCGCGAGGAGGACCTTGCGCATGGCGTGTTACGTCGTAACCCGGAGGCCCTATGTTTCTAGCCAAAGTTGAAGGCTCGGTTGTTGCCACGAAGAAGGACCCGAAGATGGTCGGCCGCAAGCTGCTCATCATCCGGCCGATGCTCGTGGACGACAAGGACCACACGAAACTCAAGGCCGGCGTGAATACCGTCATTGCTGTGGACAGCGTCGGCGCGGGCGAAGGTGAGATGGTGATGTTTTGCCAGGGCAGTTCCGCCCGGCTCGCCAACGGCCTCAAGGACGCGCCGGTGGATGCAGTCGTCGTCGGCATCGTCGATGCCGTGGACGTTGAGGGCAAGATCATCTTCAAGACCGGCAAGTAAGTGAGACAATATGAGCGCACCTGCGATTAACGAACAATTGATCCGCAACCTCGTCGAGGACGTCATTGCGCGGCTGAAGCAGCAAACGCCGGCGGCAGCGCCGGCGTCGCACGGTCCATCTGCTCGGAAGGCCAGCGCGCCGAACCGCTTCGGCATTTTTGCCGACGCGAATGAGGCCTGCGAAGCCGCCGCGCACGCGCAAAAGCAACTGGCGAAGGTCGGCGTTGCGGGCCGCCGCAAGGTGGAGGAGATCGTCAAGACGCTCTGCGATAAGAATGCGGAGTCGTGGGGCCGGATCGAGTTGGAAGAGACGAAGATTGGCCGGCTCGACCACAAGATTGAGAAACTGAAGGTCTTGAAGAACGTCCCCGGTGTGGATTTCCTGCAGCGCGTCGCCATCACCGGCGACAAAGGTGCGACGATTGACGAGTGCACGCCGTTCGGCGTCATCGGTGCGATCACGCCTTCGACGCATTCGATCCCAACGCTGGGTTGCAACGCCATCAGCATGGTTGCTGCTGGCAACTCCGTGGTGTTCAACACGCACCCCGCGGCCAGCAAGTGCGCGGCGATGGCAGTGCGCGTGTTCAACGAGGCGATCCACGGCGCGCTTGGCATCGAGAACCTCCTTTGCACCACCGAGCCGCCGACGATGGAGAGTTTCAAGGCGATTTGCAGCAACGCGAATATTGCGCTCTTGTGCGTCACCGGTGGCCCGGCGGTCGTGAAGGCTGCGATGGCTTCCGGTAAACGCGCGATTTGTGCCGGTCCTGGCAACCCTCCTGTCGTAGTGGATGAGACGGCCGATTTCGACAACGCCGCCCGCAGCATCATTACCGGCGGTGGCTACGACAACAATCTGCTTTGCATTGGTGAGAAGGAGATCTTCATCACCGCCAAGGCATGGGACGGCTTCATCGCCGCATTCAAGAAAGCCGGCGCGTTCGAGCTGAACGCCCAGCAAGTCGAGGCGCTGACGAAGGACGCGTTCACCTTTGAAAAAGGCCAGGGCGCGGGTTGTCCGCATCCAGTGCTGAACAAGAAGCTGGTCGGCAAGGACGTGAGCGTGCTGGCGCAGTCAGCCGGCGCGAATGTGCCGTCCGGTTGCGAACTGCTCTTTGGCGAAACCGACGCGGACCATGCGTTCGTCGAGGAAGAGCAGATGATGCCCTTCGTCCCGGTCGTGCGTGTGCGCGACGCGGCCGAAGCGATTGAGCGATCGAGGCACGCGGAGCATAACTATCGGCACACGGCGATCATCCACTCGCGTAATCTGGAGACGATCACCGAGATGGCGCGCGTGATGAACACGACGATTTTCGTCGCCAACGGGCCCAGCACCGCCGGTCTCGGCAGCGGTGGCGAAGGCTACGCGAGCTACTCCATTGCGACGCCAACGGGCGAGGGCATCACAACGCCGCGCACGTACACCCGGTTCCGTCGGCTGGCGATGGCTGGTTCGTTGAGGATTTACTAAACCATGATGCTCTGTCGCGTAGATGGCAATGTCACGGCCACGGTGAAGCACGCGAGTGCGACCGGCTGGCGGTTCGTGATTTGCCAACCGATTACCGCGGATGGCGCGGAACTCGGTTCGCCGACCGTGGCGATTGACCCGATGGGCGCGGGGTTGCACTCCCGCGTCATGGTGAGCACGGATGGCAAGCACGCGACGGAGCTGTTGAACTGCCGGAAGACACCGATTCGCAACAGCATCGTCGGAATCATAGATACATGAAGCTCGGCAAGGTTATCGGCAAAGTGACGCTGTCACGGCAGGTGGATTCGTTCACCGGCGGCCGATGGCTCGTCGTGCAGCCGCTGAACCGCGAGGCGCTTGCAGGCAAGGGACAGCCTACCGAACCGTCGGTGGTCTGCTATGACAACCTCGGCGCGGGCGTTGGCAACATCATCGGCTACGTCGAGGGCCGTGAAGCCGCGCAACCTTTTGAGCAAGACACCCCGATTGACGCTTACAACGCGCTCATCGTGGACACGATCAATTACATGCCGCCAAAGAAAACATGAAACAAGTCATCTCACTCAAAGACGTTACAGGACTCAAGGCCAGCGGAACCAAGACGTTTAGCGTGCCGGCCGACGCCATTGTTACGCCTTCGGCGAAGGATTTCCTCCGCAGCATCGGCGTCGCGATCCAGTTCGACGGCGCTTCTGCCGCTGCAGGCAGCGGCTCGAACGGCGGCGGTGCCTACGTCACAGCCGCCGCTTCTGCGGAACCAAAATGGAAGCCGGAGCACGTGAAGCTGTTCAACTCGCCGGAAGCGGAGCGCATCAAGGAGCAAATCGTCAGCGTTTCGCACCGCCTCTGGAAGCGCGAATACGTGGATGGCAACGGCGGCAACGTCAGTTACCGCATTGGCCCGAACGAAGTGCTTTGCACGCCGACGATGGTGAGCAAGGGCCTGATGCGCGTGGAGGACATCTGCATGGTGGACCTCGACGGCAACCAGATCGCTGGCACGGCAAAGCGCACGAGCGAGATTTACCTCCATCTCGAAGCGATGAAGGCGCAGCCGAAAGCACGCTCTTGCGTACACGCACACCCACCGCACGCGACGGCGTTTGCCATCACCGGCGCTGAGGTTCCGCGTTGCATGATCCCGGAGATGGAGGTGCTCGTCGGCACGGTCGCCAAGGCACAATACGAGACGCCGGGCACCAAGGCGTTCGCCGAGACGGTCCTGCCGTATTGCAAGGACCACAACTGCATCCTGCTCCAAAACCACGGCGTCCTCACTTGGAATGAGGAACTGGAGAAAGCCTACTGGTTCATGGAGATCGTGGACGCGTATTGTCGGACGGTGGTCATCGCGTCGCACCTCGGCGCGGCGTTCACACAGATTCCAAGCAGCAAGATTGGCGACCTGTTGAAGATCAAGAAGACGCTCGGTCTGCCTGACGAGCGCACTGGCTTGAAGGAAGCCGATTACTGCGCCTGTGAGTTCCGGCCTGGCGTGGTTTGTTCCAACCCGAACGAATCATCGGCGGCGGCCCCGGATTTGGAAGCGGTCGTTAAAATCGTGACCGAAGAAGTGATGAAGGCGTTGAGCAAATGAAAGGATCGCGGCCCGTGATCCGCAATTTGTGATTCCAGTGGTGGCGGTTGTACAGGGCCAGAGTTACGAATTGCAGATCACGGGCCGCGGTTGCCGATGAATAAATCTCTCGACATCAAACTGGCGGAAATCCGCCGCAATCCACAGACACGGACGTTCATCATCGCCGACGCGAAAGACCCCGACATGGCGCGGGGCATCGAGTCTTTCGGCCGCCTCAGTCCGACCGACCCGCGCATCCGCGCGCTGAAGTCACCGGAGGCATTCCGGCCCGACGAGGCAAAGTACCGGACGGTGGAGGATTTTTGCGAATTGATCCGCGAGGTGACGCGGCAGGGGCTGATCGACATCATGCTGATGTCCGCCTCGACCAATGAGCGGCTGACCATCAAGGAGCGCCTGTTCGACAACAGCCACATCACGCCTGCGGCGCGTGCCAACGACACCACCGACATCTGGGTCGTGCGCGGCAACCGCTACGCCAGCGAGGCGTCGCGGCCGTTCCGAAGCGCGACGATTGACCATATCCAGTGCGGCAAGGTCGAGTGCGAGCCGAAGGAACGCGTCCTCGGCGCGAACCTGGGTCTCTATTCCGTCACCTTCGTCAACTGCCTGCACCGCGACATGCAGACGCTGAGCGAGTTCAAGGAGTTTCGCGAGGAGGCGGAGCGGAAAGGTTTTCATTACTTCCTGGAAATCTTCGACCCGAACGTGGATAGCGGCCTCGCGCCGGAGAAGATGGGCGCGTTCGTCAACGACAACATCGTACGCTCGCTGGCGGGTGTCACGGAACGCGGCCGGCCGTTGTTCCTGAAGATGGTTTATCACGGACCGAAGTTCACCGAGGAACTGGCTGCCTACGACCCGAGCCTGCCCGTGGGCATCCTCGGCGGCAGCGCTGGCACCACCTACGACGCCTTCAAGCTCATCGCTGAGGCGCAGAAATACGGCGCGCGCGTCGCGCTCTTCGGCCGGAAGATCAACAACGCCGAGCACCAGCTTGCGTTCATCGAGATGCTGCGGCGGATCGTGGACGGTCAGGTGCAACCGGAGGAGGCTGTGCGCGCCTATCACGGCGTGTTGCAGGGCTTGGGCATCAAGCCGCAGCGTTCGTTGGAGGAAGACCTGCAAGTCACCGATACCTCCATGAGCTACGCCGGCTCCACGACGGTAACAGTTTCGAAGAAGCCTGTAGCGGGCCGTTCGACAGCGAAAGAAACGGCCGGCGGTCAGAGACCGCCGCTACAGCAGAGCGCAACGAAGTCTGTGTCTTACGCTCCGCCGACTGCGGTCACTTCATGGCCGACGTTTCCGGACGGCTCGCCCAATTTCGGCAGCATGAGCAACGCCGAGCGTGTGGCCTACTTCAAGGCACGGCTGAATAACAAGCTCGGCATGACGCGGTAGGGGCCGGCGCGCCGCGCCGTCGCTTCTCAACGGGGATTTCAGACACCGCAGTGCGGTGTGCCTGTTCTGTCTGCTTCCGCGCCTATTTCCCCCGGCCTTTCAGGACGAGATCCTTCTCAGGGAAATCATACGGATCGATAGCTTCTTTGGGATGGACACCGAAAGCTGATCGCTATTGTCCGCTCAACATCCCCTGTAATGCTGCGTGCACTATTTCCACTGACAGCGCGTTCATTGTGCCGGCTGCGGTGACGACGCGGACGCGCGGGCCGAGCGGCGACCAGATGTTGGGCGAGGTGGGGCCGAAGAGGGCGAGGGTTGGAACGCCGACGGCGGCGGCGAGATGAGTGATACCACTGTCATGGCCGGCAAAGAGGCCGCAGCGTTCGAGAATGGCGGCGAGTTGGGGCAGGGGAAGATTCCACGCAGCAGGAAGGTTGAACGACGCGAGAGCGCGGCGGGCGGTGTCGTCGGCTTCGCCGCCGATGAGCAGAATGTTGCAGCCGGCCTGTTCACGCAGTGCGCGGATGACGGCGGCCCAACGGTCGGCGGGCCAGACTTTGTGTTCGCCGCCGCTGCCGGGATGAATGGCGACTAACGAGTGAAGAGTTGAGAGTGAAGAGTGAAGAGTTAAGAACTGCTCGGCGAAAGCGCGATCGGCGGCGTTGGGAAAAATGCGCGGGTGCGCTGGGTCGGCACGGAGGCCGAGTTCGGCAAGCGGGCGGGCAAAGTGGGTGGCGGCATGTTCGCGGTCGGGTTTGGCGGAGGCGCGCAGCAGGCGGGTGACGCCAGCGCGGCCGAGGTTGGCGCTGAAGATGTCGTCGGGGTCGTAGAGATAGGAAAGGACGAGGTCGAAGCTGGCGAAGTAGTCGCTGAGCGACGGGTCGAGGTCGGCTTCCGGCACGAAGAAACGGGCCATAGGGCCGGCGTCGATGGAGCGAATGGCGTCGGCGTAGTAGCGCCCGTCGGCGAGCGCAGCGATGCGCGGGTAGCCGAGGATTTCGAGACGGGCCGACGGCCAACGTTGACGAAACGCGCCGATGGCCGGGAGTGTGAGGATGAAATCGCCAATAGCACCGCCGCGAATCACCAGGATACGAGGATTGTCGGGGAGGGGGAGCATCTTGGGTTCACGCACTGCTCGGGACTTCGCCTGAGGAAACTGTTTCAATACACAAACAGGCCGAGAGCGATGAGGACCAAGCCGAACACGCAGCCGACGGCGGAAAGAACGCGGGTGCGGCTTTCGGTGACGGTGGCCCATTCGATCATGTCGCGCATCCGGTAAGGGGAGACGGTGAACCACATGCCGGCGATGGCCCACACGTACGCGAGGACGGTCATCACAAGCCGCCAGGGAGTCTCGAGTTGGTTGGCGGAGTCTACGACGATCTTTGCAACCATGAGCAGCAGGATGGCGAGGCCGCGAACGGCGAGGAAGTCGAACTTCAGCGCGATGAGGCCCGCGTAAACGCCGACAAGGAACAGATAGACGGCGTTCTTGGGCACGGCCATGCCGTCCTCGCGGGCGTTGTTGACGATGATCAGGCACCAGACCAACGCAATGCTCAGGAAGACGATGCCCGGCCAGACAGCGCGCGGGAACTTGCGCAGACAGTCGCGGTAGGCTTGCGGTTTCAGCACGCCGGGCAGACGCGCGGCAACGATGGCAGTGCCGACAGCGATGGCGACGGCTTTGAGAGGGATGAAGTAATACATGGGAGTAATCAGTGATCAGTATTCAACGGTTCGCCGTAGAGCGTGTGAGACTTGGCGCGGGTGATGTGAATGTCAAGCAACTGGCTACGACGGCAGCCAGCGCCGGGGAAATAAACCAGACGGTTGCAGCGCGTGCGGCCAAAGAGGCGACCTTCGACCTTCTTACTTTCCGGCTCGCCCTCGACAAGCACTTGGGTCGGGTGGCCGATGAGGTGGGCATTGCGATGGGCGGCGTGCGTCTCCGTAAGCTTCCAGAGATGATGATGGCGGCGGACAATCTCTTCCTGCGAAACCTGGCCCGGCATTGTCGCGGCGGGCGTGCCGGAGCGATTGGAGTATTTGAAGAGGAAAACATTATCGTATTCCATCTCTTCGCAGATCCGCACGGACGCGGCGAAATCCGCGTCGGTTTCGCCGGGGAATCCGACGATGATGTCGGTGGAGATGGCGATGCCAGGCACACGGGCGCGGAGTTTCTCAATGATGCGCCGGTATTTGTCCACGGTGTAGGTGCGGCACATGGCCTTGAGAATGCGGTCGCTGCCGCTTTGGAGAGGCAGGTGAACGTACTCGCAGAGCTTTTCCACCCGGCCGAAGCACTCGATGAGATCATCGCGAAAACCCTGTGGGTGCGCCGACATGAAACGGATGCGCTCCAATCCTGGCACGATGTTAACGGCTTCAAGCAGTTGGACGAAAGCCGACTTGCCGCCGAGGATCGGAATCACGCCGCGGCCGTAGCTGGTGACGATCTGGCCGAGGAGCGTGACTTCCTTGACGCCGCAAGCGACGAGGGCGCGGATCTCGGCGAGAATCTCCTCGATGGAGCGGCTGCGCTCGGCTCCGCGCGTGGTTGGGACGATGCAGAAGCTGCATTGCATGTCGCAGCCTTGCATGATGGAGACGAACGCCGTGGGTCGTGCGCTGGCCGTGGCGTGGTTTCGAATCGCGTTCTGGCTGCCGGCTTCCTCTGCAGTATCAAGGATCGGGGTGCGGCCGTTGTTGAGGAAGTGGTCGAGGTGATCCGGGATGCGGTGGAATTTCTGTGTGCCAATGACGAGGTCCACCTTGGGCAGACGGTCGAACAACCGGGGCCCGAGTCGCTGTGCCATGCAGCCCATGAAACCGAGGACAAGATGGCTGCGACGGCGCTTCAGGCGCGTGAGGAGGCCCATCTTGCCGATTGCTTTCTGCTCGGCCAAGTCGCGGACGGAACAGGTGTTGAGCAGGACGACGTCGGCGTCGCGTTCGGACTTGGCAAGGGCGTAGCCGCGGTCAAGCAGCATGGCCGCCACGGCGTCGCTGTCGCGCTCGTTCATCTGGCAGCCGTAGGTTTTGATGAAGACCTTTTTCACGAAACGCAATGACGGCTGTGCAGAAGGCGACAACGCTACGGCGTCGTCGGGCGGCCGTAGATAAGCGACATGATTTCCGTCCGGGTGGTGATGCGCTTGCGGAAGTCACCGCGCATGGCGCTGGTGACGACGGATGTGCCAGGTTTCTTGACGCCGCGCATGGTCATGCAGGTGTGGATGGCCTCGATGATGACTGCGACGCCGTTGGGGCGGAGCATCTCGTTAATCAGGTCGGCGATCTGGCTGGTCATCCGCTCCTGCACCTGCGGACGGCGGGCGAAGGCCTCGACGACGCGGGCGAGCTTGGAGATCCCAACGATCTTGCCCTTGGGAATATAGGCGACGTGCGCTTTGCCGAAGAACGGCATGAAGTGGTGCTCGCACATCGAGTAAAAAGGGATGTCTTTCACGAGCACGACCTCGTGATGGTCTTCCGTAAATGTCGCGGACAGCGCCTTGCGGGGGTCTTCTTCGCCGTGGCTGAAGATTTCGGCGTACATCCGCGCGACGCGGGCGGGCGTCTCACGCAGGCCCTCGCGGTTTGGATCCTCGCCGACGGCTTTGAGAATCTGCCGCATGGCTGCTTCGATTTTCTTTTGGTCCACCTGACGAATCATGAATACTCCAGTATTAACGGCGCGGCAGCATAGACGAGACGCCGCTACGGGTCAACTGATGGGTCGGCGCGGTCGGCGCGTCTGTCGGGTCAGCGGGCGTCCGCAAAGCGGGGCTGAAGTTACGGCGGCCAATGTCAATACTTGGGCAGGTCGCGGCCGCACTTCGGGCATTTTTCGAGCGGATTCTTCAGGTTGAGCGGGTAGGGGGCGTCGCACTTACAGTGCGTGAGGATAAAAGCACTACGCTCGCCGCATTTCGCGCACTTAACCGGATAGTCTTTGAACTTAACCGGCAACTGGGCCTTGAACTGGTGGGCGCAGTCGTTATTGCTGCAGATCAGGAGCTTCTCCCCCTTCGGTGTGGAAAGAACGTTGATGCCTCCGGTCATCAACCACACGGCTGCGAGTACGGCGGCGATGACGATGAGAATAACAAGCTGACGAGACTTCATGACGGTTTGCGGTTAACGTTTGGGTTTCGTTGCGACGTCGTGAAAGAACGACTCGAAAGCGAGACTGGCCTGCTCTGCCGTCAGCAATTGAACGTGTCCGTCCACGAAAATCACGTTGTCTTTGCCACCCAGGAGCGTGAACGGATCGGCGTTGTGGTAGGAGCCGGGTTGCTCGCGATGAGGGTCGTCGTGCGCGAAGTAGCCGTCGTTGAGGAAGGCGCGTCCATCTTCGGGCGGAAAACCGGGAGGATTTTCCTCTGTCAGCAGCATGGTCTGCGACGGCCGCTCGGCCTCGATGAACTTCTGTGCCCGGCTGTGGGTGATCCGGTCGAATGCCGGCACAGTCTTGGTCTTCACGTCGTCGGCGCCGCTGAAGTAACTGGCCATGGAGTAACTGCGGACGAAGTCCCTATCGGGGCGCGAGGGGCAACGATACACGCGAACATCGTTGATGTAGCGCCAGAGACTTCCCATAGTGATTGAGAGGGTGCCGTTGCTGCCGGTCAGGGCGGAGCCTGAAATCCAGTTCGGCTTGTTGGAAACTCCAAACAAGGTCCCGGAGCTGTCGGTTTCATTCAGCGGACAGCGGCCTTCGTTTTCCGCAGCATACGACATCAGGCCGTTATAGAGCTGTTTAAGATTGCCTGTGCAGATCACGACGTTGGCTTTCTCCTTCATGCCGGTGACCGCGGGAAAGACGAGGCCAACCACAATGGAGATGATGACCATGACGACCAGTAACTCCACGAGCGTAAACGCTGCGCACCGGCACTGGAGCGGCCATCGGGAAGTAAAAGGGGACGATGCAATCACATTCATTGTCCGAGCTGTCTTTAGCATTTCCATGCACACTACACCGGCTTTGCGCCCCAGGTCAATCCCGACCGATAGGAGCGTCGGCTGTGTTCGGCGGCGTTCCGGGTTGCGTTGGCGTGGTGGGGCGGCTAAACATGTGGCACAACTCATGGTCAGACAGCTTGATCTTGCGGCGTTCTATCGGCAACTGGCGACGATGTTGAATGCCGGCGTGTCCATGGAGCGCGCGCTGAAATCGCTGGAGAGTGCCGCGGCGGGGCGTGCGTTGCGTGGGGTGAGCGCTGCGGTCGGGGCCCGCATTCGAGGGGGTGGCGATCTGGCGGAGGCAATGGGTGAGCACGAAGGAGTGTTTCCGGTGCTTCATCGCGAATTGGTCCGCGTCGGTGAACGGACCGGCACGGTGGATCGCGTGTTGCGGCAGTTGGCGGAGATGGTGGAGCAAATGGCGGCAATCCGGAAAGAGATCT
>JBAZIR010000192.1:0-10700 GCA_041651735.1 Verrucomicrobiia bacterium
AGGAGGTGACCGTCACCATCTTCCGGCGCGTAGTTCTTGATGCACAAGCGCAGTCCATACGATGGCACCGCGCGATCCTGACGGCCGTTGGAACCGGGAAGAAACTCACCGGTGTTGTTGAAGAAGAACACCTGCCCGGCGTGTGGTTCCTGCGGCGAACGGGCCTCGCGTCCGACCCGATACGGCACTCCTGCCCAGGCCGCGATGTCCGCCTCGTGCGTGGCGTCCACGATCACCGGCGCGCGCAGCACCAGCCGGTCGCCCGCGTCGGTTTGTGTGACGACGCCGACAACGCGGTTGCCGTTCTTCAGCGCTTCCGTGGCGAAGCGGCGACAGTAAATCTTCAGGTTTGCGTGACGTGCCGCCATCGCCTTCCAGATGGCGTCCGCGACGTGCGGCTCCCAGCGGCCTCCCAACCGCGGCTCGTTGGCTTGGAACGAGCGTCCGTCCATGTGATTCGGCGCCTTCTTCCACGGCTTGAAGAATGGGTCCGCATCCATTTGTGGCGCGTAGTGTTTCTGGACCGCGCGGCGGAACTCTTCGAAAACGCCGCTGAGCGATTCGTAGGAGTAGCAGTCAATGTTCGAGATGCCGTTGGCGAGCATCCCGCCAAGCACCGGCGTGTCCTCGACCAGCGCAACCTTCACGCCCATTCGCGCCGCGCCCAACGCCGCGCCAATGCCGCCGGAACTGCCGCCGATGACGACGACGTCGTAGGTTTCGTCACTGCGGACCCCGCTCGCCGCCACCAGCAACAACGCGAGTATGCCTGCGAACCGTGAGAATTGTCTTCGGTTGTTCATCGCTTTTGCCTCCATTCCAATACCTGTCCATCCTTCAACAGCCGTTCGCGCAGCTTCGCATATTCCACCTGCTGCACCGGCGCGCTGGCGTCCAGCGCCATGCATGCGGCGGTCGCGGCGGACTGGCCGAGAATCATGAACACAGGTTCCATGCGGATGGAGCCGAACGCGATGTGCGAGCTGGAGACGCACACGGGCACCAGAAGGTTGTCGGCCTGACCGCGTTTAGGCACGAGCGACCCGTAGGCAATTTCATAGGGACCCTTGGTGGAAACCCCGATGTCGCCCTCATTCTGCACGTATCCCTCGGGCGTGATGTAACGCTGCACGTTGTGCGAGTCGATGGTGTAGCTGCCCATGCCGACCGATTCCGGCGTCGGGCGCTTCTTCGTCAGTTCGTTCTCGGTCATCACGAAGCTGCCGATCATCCGGCGCGCCTCGCGGACGTAGATCTGGTGGGACCAGCCGCCGTTGTCCTTGAACTCGTCCTTCGGCAGGCCCCAGCGTTGCATGGCCTCCTGCACATCCTTCGGCACGCGCGGGTCGTTGGCGATGAACCAGAGCCAGCCTTTCTGGTAAGTCTCGTGCTCGCGGATGATCTCTCGCCGGCGCTCGTAAGAACCGTCGGGATAATCGTAGTTGCGGCCGATATTGTCCGTGCTCATCGGCCCGTGGTTGTTCGTGTCCGTCTTGTGGTTCGGGATCGGGTCGAATTTCTCGAACGTCTCGCGCCAGCCCGTTTCAAAGATGCGCAACAACAGCGCGTATTGTTTCGGGTCGTAACCCTTCGGCTTCGGGAACGCGATGCGGTTTCGCGGATCGTCCGTCAGGCACATTCGGAAACAGTAGGCCTGCACGCGTTTGTCACCGGCGCCAAACACGCCCGGCGGCTCGGCGCTGATGCGGGGCAGCACACCACTCTTCGGATCGCCCGGCACGACATAGGGACTGATGGGAGTCTTCAAGGCACCGAAATGGTGCCGGTGATGCAGCACGCCGGTTTGCACGCCGTTCCATTGCTCGCCATAGACGCTCTGGGCCTCACGTCCGACGTGATAGTCCACGCCCGCTGCGGCCATCAGGTCGCCCTCGTAGGTGGCGTCAATAAACATCTTCCCCGCGTAAGTCTTTCGGCTCAGTGTCGTGATCGAAACAATCCGCGCGCCATCCTTCTTCACGCCCTTGGCGCGGTCCAGCCATTCATTGCGGCGGACGGGGATCTTGAACTCGCGGATGTAATCCTCGAACACCTGCTCGGCGGCGTGCGGCTCGAAGATCCACATCGTGCGCTGCTCGCCGTCAATCGCGGGCGTGCCCTGGCCCTTGTTGCCGTATTCCTCCTTCTTTTGCCACTTCCACCCCGCGGCCGTGTCGTAATGCTTCCAGACGCGGTGGTAGAAATCTCGCGACAGTCCGCCGATGACAGCCTTGTTGCCCGTGTCGGTGAACCCGAGTCCCCCGCTGGAAAGACCGCCGAGGTGCTTGTCGGGGCAGACGATGATGACCGACTTGCCCATCTTCTTCGCCTGCACCGCCGAGATCACGCCCGCCGACGTGCCACCATAGACGACAAGGTCATAGTCCGCGGCGCGAGCCGTGAGATGAATGAGCGAGGCGAGAACCAGAATGACTGAGTATCGAGGGGTTTTCATGCGCTTACTTCGAACCTTCGGCGATCTGTCGCTTCAGCCGGGTGGCAACTTCCTTGAGGAGGTCTTCCGGCAGGTCTTTGTTTTTGATGATCTCCAGCGAGACGAAACCGCGGTAACCGATGCTTTTCACACGCTGGGCGAGCCCGACGAGGTTGGTGTTGTTCGGGTCGAGCACCTCATCGTGGACGTGGAAGTGACGGAGGCGGTCTTTCATGACGACAAGGGTTTCTTCATCCATCGTCGAGGTGTTCCACAACGCGCCGAAGTTGCTCGTCTTCACCTGGCGAATGACTTCCCCTGCCTCCTTCGCAGTTTTGATGATGTCGTGGCCGCACTCGAGAATCGGGCAGGAACCGGAACCCTTGGAGCGCTCGCCGACCTCGTCGAACGCCGCAGCGACCTGCCGCGCGGCCTCGGGCGTGAGGCTGCGAATGCCGCCACCAGCAAACATCCTGACGACGGGCGCGCCCAGGTCCGCCGCAAGTTCGAGATTGGCCTTGGCCGATTCCAGATTCGTCTTCAGGACCTCCGGCTTGGGGCTTGCGAACTGCACCGACGTCGCCACCGAAGAGATTTCCACGCCCGCATCGGCGAAAATCTTCTTCGCCTGCCGCCGGACCTCGGCGGAGGACTTGGAAGAGATGTCGTGTTTGTGTTTCGCGTCCACGCGGATTTCCACGCCGTCGTAGCCAGCCTCCTTGGCGAACTTGACGATCTTCTCGATCGGCCACGTGGGGCACACGAAGGTCATGAAGCTCAGCTTCATCTGCATCTGCCGCGGCGCGGCCAAGGCGAGACGCGGAACGACCAGCGAGACGGCGGTCGCAGAAACGGTCGTGGTGAGGAACTGCCTGCGGGTGAGCTGGGTGATGGATGTCATGGGTTTGTCCCGTGGATGGTTGTTTGTTTGGAAGTGATAGAACTACACCTTTTCCGGCTGCTGGGACAGCGCGCTATTTGGGAGAAACAATCTGGTTCCACTCAAGCACCTGCCCGTCCTTCAGCAGTCGCTGCCGCAGTCTCGCGTAGTCCACCTTTTGAACCGGCACGCCATCGTCAATAGCCATGCAGGCCGCCGTCGCGGCGCTTTGGCTCGTGACCATGAACACCGGCTCCATGCGGATGCTGCTGAAGGCCGTGTGGCTGGCCGAGAGCGCGAAGGCGACGAGGAGATTCTCGCACTCGCTTGCTCGCGGCACGATGGCAGCGTATCCGATGGGATACGGCGGCGCGTTGTCGCGACCAGTCGCGGTCTTGCCTTCGCGGGTGACGACGCCGTCCTTCACAATACGGCGGATTTCATGTGTGTCAGTGCCGTAGGAACCGAGGCCGACGGAGTTCGGCGCGACCTGACGGCCAAACGTGTGATGCTCGGTTATCACGAGATCGCTGATCATGCGGCGGGCCTCGCGGATGTAGATTTGATGCGGCCAGCCGCCGTTGTCGGTGAACTCGTCCTTCGGCAAGCCGAAGCGCTTCATTGCATCGCGCACCTTCGCCGGCACGCGCGGATCGGTGGCGAGGAAGTGCAACAGGCCGCGATGATAATGTTCGTGCTCCCTGGCGATTTGCTCGCGGCGCGTGTAGGTCGCTTCCGGCCATTCCCAGCTTGCGCCTGGCAGGTTGCCGCCAAAGGTGGCGGTGTTGAAATCCCACTTCCCATTCGGCAGCGGATCGTGCTTGGAAAACCAGCGCAGGTCCATGTCGTCGCCGATGGCAAGGCAGCCGGCAATGAAACGCGCCACGATCTCATATCGTTTCGGGTTGTAGTCCGGTGGCGGCGCGATGGAAATGCGGTTGGTTTCGTTTGTCGTGAGACAGAGCCGGAAGCAATATGCCTGCACTCCTGGCGCTGGCTCGCCGGGCGTGCCGGAATCGCCCTCTTGCACAAACGGCAGCAGACCGCTTTTCGGATTGCCCGGCACGACGTAGGGATCCAGCGGCAGGTCGCGGTCCCACACGCCCTGCCCGCCGGGGACACGGCCGGTCGGCCCGGGCTTGAGGTGATTCGTGCGCGGCTTGTATTTGTCGGCGTAATGGATTCCGTTGTAGGTCTCGCCGTACTTCGCGTTGCCCTCGCGCTGGAGCGTGCAGCTCACGCCCGCCTTCGCCATCAGGTCGCCCTCGTAGGTGGCATCAATGAATGCTTTCGCGCGGAACACCGTGCCGTCTTCGGTGAGAATCTCGACGATCCGCGAGTCGCGCTTGTGAACACTTGCCAGCCGCGCGTTGAAACGCACCGTGACGCCGGCCTCCTTCACCATGTCGTTGAAAACCTGTTCCGCCTTGTGCGGTTCGATGGCGTAAGCGCCGCCTGTAGCTGGACCGCCACCCTTGCTCACGAACGGTTTGTCCCAGGCGAGCTTGACGCCAACGGTTGCCGCGAGCCGCGTGAAATACTCCCGCGCGATGCCGCCGACCGACCGCGGGTCGCCGATATCCACCGCACTGAGGCCGCCCGACGTCATGCCGCCAAGATGCCGGCCCGGCTCGGCGATCACGGTGCGCTTGCCCATCCGCGCGGCCTGCACAGCCGCCGCGACGCCGCCCGACGTGCCGCCGTAGACGCACACATCGGCTTCGAGGACCTTCGTGGTTGTTGCGGCAAAAACGCTGTTTGTCCCGGCAAACATCGCGAAGATGAGGAGTCTGATGAGGATGCGTGCTGTGGTTCGGAGGCTGTTCATGTTCATGTGTAAATGGCACGAGTGTCCAAGCTCGCGCATGGACCGCGCCTAACCTGTGCGGGGCGGGCCTGAAAACCCGCCTCGCGTGTCAATCTGCCGGACAATCCAGACGCGCGCCCCGCTGCTGTCACTGTGACAGCCGGCGCGCGAAGCAACCTACTTCGCCCGAGCGTTCGCGGCGATGGCCAGCGCCGCCTTGCAACGGCTGCGGATATCGTCCCACTTGCCCTCGGTGAGATCTTCCTTTTTGGCGATCCATGTGCCGCCGACTGCCGCGACGGTGTCGAGCTTCAGATAGGCTTCCAGATTGCCCGTGTTCACGCCGCCGGTGGGCATGAACTTCACGCCGGTGTGTTTGTACGGGGCAGAGAACGCTTCGATCATCGCGACGCCGCCGAACGCGCCGGCAGGGAAGAACTTCAGCAGCTTGCAGCCAAGCGACAACCCGGCCTCGATGTCGCTGGGCGTGGCGATGCCGGGGACGAAGGGAAGCCCAATGGCCTGCGCCTGCTTGACGATTTGGGGATTCAGTCCGGGCGCAACGGCAAAAGCCGCGCCACTGGCCTTGGCAGCTTCGAGGTTGGCGGCCGTCAACACGGTGCCCGCGCCGACCAGCAACTGCGGACGCTCCTGCGAAATCTTGCGAATCACATCCGCGGCTGCCGCCGTCCGGAACGTGATCTCCACCACCGGCAGGCCGCCTTGCAGCAGCGCGTCGGCCAGCGGAATGGCAGCTTCAACTTTTTCGATGGCGATGACCGGCACAATGCCCAACTGGGCGATCTTGTTGAAAATGGTTTCGGGTGTCATGGTGTGAATTCCTTTTGAGGCTGGGTGATTCGGGTGTCGGTGTCTACTTCCCGGCGGTTCCTTCTTTCGGGAAACCGACCGACTGGGCGATGATGATCTTTTGTTCCGGCTTGAGTTTCAGCGCCTCGGGCAAACCGCTCCGGTCAAGTTCGTGCACGACGCAAGTGAGTTTGGCCGAAGCGCAGTAGAGGTAGATATTCTGGACGATGAAGCTGGCATCAATCGCAGCGTAGCGCTCCTTGTCTTCGGGCTTGGCCTTGGCCAGCCGCGTCAGGTCCGCCACGAAGAGCAGCGCCACCGGGGCCACCTTCACAAACTTCTGGCTGCCCGTCCGCGCCCGAATGTCTCCTGCGGCGACCGGCACAAGGCGGTTGCCGGCGGCGTCATAGACATAAGTACCGGCTGCCGTCGCGACGTAAATGTCAACCTCCTGCGAATTCATGGCTGAAGGCGCGGTGCGATGCGCGTTCTCAGGTCGGTTGATGCCGAAGCCCGCCCAGAGCAAGTCGGAGAGGATTTGCAGCGGCAGTTCTGCCGGGCTGAATTCGCGCGCCGTCTTCCGGTTCTTCAATGCCTCCATCAACGGCATGCCGCCTTCCATGCGCGGCTTCGGCAGCGGGATCGGTTGAAGGTCCTGCGCCGAACCCGGCAGCGACGCGACAAACAGGCCGGCGAGCAATAAAAGTGTTTTGGAGAGCATCTTCGTTTTCCTAACCGAAACGGCGGTTCAAGTCGAACGCATTTTGCTGGCGCGTCGTCACAGCCGCGACACCCAGTTCGTTTCTGTTTCCGTTTTTGCCACAGTTGGTTACACTGGCTGGCGTGAAAACAAACGAAGTCCGCCGCGCGGTGGACGACAGCATATCCATCTGAGCCATTCAGACGACATGCTCTTCAACACCTGGCCATTTCTGATCTTCCTGTTGGTCGTACTGCCGGTGTTTTTCGCGTTGGGTAAAACACGACTGTGGCCACTGTGGATGTTGGCGGCTTCCTATTTCTTCTACGGCTGGTGGAATCCCTACTATCTTACGCTCGTTCTCTACACGACGACGCTCGTTTACTTTGTGGTCTCGCTGATGGACCGTTGCCCTGAAGAAAGACAGAAAACGGATGTGCTCGCGCGGCTGACGCGGCTGCGGTTTGACGATGGAGTGATGAAAGCTGCGTTTGTTGCGTCCGCTTTGGCGGTGCTGGGGTTCGCGGTTGTGGCGCTGGCTGGACCGGGGACGCTGCGGCCGATGATGGTGGCGCTTGGCGTGATCGCGCTGCTGATGGCGACAGGCGCGCTGTTCAGCAGCCGCGGCGTCTGGCTGGCCGTGGGCGCCATCAACACACTCGCGCCGCTGCTGTTCTTCAAATACGCGCGTTTCGTGGTGGAGAACTTGAATGCAGTTTTATCATGGCTCCACGTGCCGGCGAAACTGGCGGAGCCAGCGACGCTAATGCCGTTCGGCTTCGACTATTTGCTGCCGATCGGCATCTCGTTCTTCACCTTCCAGTCGCTGAGTTACATCATTGATGTTTATCTCGGCAAGGCGGAGCGTGAACGGAATTTTCTCCGGTTTGCGAACTTCGTCTGCTTCTTCCCGATCTTGATGTCGGGGCCGATCGAGCGCGCGGGGCATCTGTTGCCACAGTTCCGCCAGTTCCCCGCGGCGCGCCTGCAAAACTTCACCGATGGCGCTTCGCTGTTTCTCGTGGGCTTGTTCAAAAAACTGGTGTTGGCCAACTATCTCGCTCTTTACGTGGACCGCGTCTATGAGAACCCGCAGGCGTTCGGCGCGCCTGCACTGGTGCTGGCGACCGTCGCATTTGCCTGGCAGCTTTATTTCGACTTTGGCGGCTACACCGACATGGCGCGCGGCGTCGCGAAGCTCATGGGGTTCGATCTGGTCCTGAACTTCAACCACCCGTATCTGGCGACCGGCATCGGCGATTTCTGGCGTCGCTGGCACATCTCTTTTTCACGGTGGATTCTGGATTACATCTTCATGCCGCTCCAGATGCAATGGCGCGAGTGGCGCGCGCTCTGCACCGCGACCGCGCTGGTCGTCACGTTTCTGGTTTCCGGCATCTGGCATGGCGCGGCGTGGACGTTTGTGATCTGGGGCGCGCTTCACGGCCTTGGCCTCGCGCTCACCTATGAACTGGAGCGCTCCGCCTTCTATCGCAAGCGCGTGCCCAAAGCCGTCAAGCAGGTCTGCGTGTTCGCCTTCGTGTGCTTCACGTGGATCTTCTTCCGCGCGAACTCGCTTCCTGACGCGCTCATGATTGTTCGGCGCATCTTCACCGCAGCCTGGCAGGACCCGCAGATTCCGGCGTTGATGCTTGCGTCGGTGGCATTGGTCTGGCTCTACCAGTGCCTGTTTGAGTCGAAATTCCGCAGCGTTTTGCAAACCCGCTTCGTCCGCGTCGGGCTGGCGGTGCTCATGGTGCTTGGCTTGCTCCTCTGCTCGTCAGGCGGCGGCACGTTCATCTACTTCCAGTTCTGACATGGGAACCGAATCACCAACTTCGAAGCCAGACGCCGCGTTGAACGCGGAGACGCCTTTCGGCTCAAACGAAATGCGGCTCGACGCGCGCCAGTGGCTCATCGTGCTTGCTATCGTGACGGTGGTGATGTTGTTGATACCCTCGCTTTGGGGACGCATCGAGCGCTTCAATCCCGGCCCCGATTATCGGATTCCTTACTCGCTCAGCAAGGACTACTGGCTCTACGGCCGCCGGTTGTATCAGGTGTGTGATCCAAACCGCGTCATCATGCTGGGTGATTCCGTTGTCTGGGGCGAATACGTTCTGCCGGATGGCACCTTGTCGCACTTCCTGAATCGCGAAGCCGGGGAGCCCAACCGGTTCATCAACGCGGGTGTCAACGGGATGTTCCCGCTGGCGATGGAGGGATTGCTCGAGCGCTACGGCCAGTCATTGCGCCAGCAGCGGGTGATTCTCCACTGCAACGTGCTCTGGATGACCAGTCCCAAGACGGACCTCAGCGCCGACGAGGAAGAGCCGTTCAACCATTCCCGCCTCGTGCCGCAGTTTTCGCCGCGCATCCCATGCTACAGAGCCGATGCCAACGAGCAGCTGAGCGCGCTGGTGGAGCAGAGAGTCGGTTTTGTATCCTGGGTGAACCATCTGCAAAATGTTTACTTTGGGCAGAAAGGCATCTTGAACTGGACGATGGAGAACGACGGCGGCAGTCCGCCGCGCTGCCCGAATCTCTGGCGAAATCCCCTGACACAAATCAAGCTGGTCGTTCCATCCGGCGTGCGCGACGATGCCAAACGCGGCCCCAAGAGTCCGCGGCACAAGCCGTGGTCTGCGAGCGGCGCGAGCAAGACTCGCTTTGATTGGGTTGCGCTGGAATCTTCCCTCCAGTGGGGCGCCTTCCAGCGATTGACCGGGATTCTGCGCGAACGTGGCAACGACGTGCTGGTTGTCCTGGGGCCGTTCAATGAGCACTTGATGACCGAGGAGAGCCAGCGTGCCTATCGCAAACACCGCGACGGAATCACGGCGTGGCTGTCGCAAAATCAAGTTCCCCATCTCGTGCCGGAATTGTTGCCGAGCGCACTGTATGCCGACGCCAGCCATCCGCTGACCGAAGGCTACGAATTGCTTGCCAAACGCATCTACAGCGACGAGAACTTCCGTAAGTGGTTGCAGAGAAAATGAAACAGCGGTTCCAGTGGTTCGTTGTTCTCCTTGGCTTGTGTTGTCAGTGGATGATGCAAGGCAGGGCTGCAGAAGGGGCAACAAGGACGGGCTTCGTTTACGACGACGTCTATCTCAATCATCACACCGGCGCGGGACATCCTGAACGTGCGGAGCGGCTGACCGCCATCGTGTCGAAGTTAAAGAGCGACGGCTTGCTTGCCAGCTTGGTCCCGCTTCGGCCTGCGGCAGCCTCTTCGAACTGGATCACGACGATTCACGCGCCGGGATACGTCGAGAGAGTCAAAAACGACTGCCGGGATGGCACCGGCTACGTGGACACCCCGGATGCGCCGGCTTCAACCCATTCTTATGATGTAGCTCTCATGGCTGCGGGAGGCTTGCTCGTTGCCGTCGATGCCGTGATGGAGGGAAAAGTCAGGAATGCCTTCTGCGCTGTGCGGCCGCCCGGTCATCATGCCCTCAAGAATCGGGCGATGGGTTTTTGCCTTTTCAACAACGTCGCCATCGCGGCGCGGTATATCCAGAAGAAACACAGGCTTGCCAGGGTGCTGATCGTGGATTGGGACGTGCATCACGGCAATGGCACCCAGGCAGCGTTCTACGAAGACCCGACCGTGTTCTATTTTTCGGTTCACCTGTCGCCTTTCTATCCCGGCACTGGCCACGCGGATGAGAAAGGCGAAGGCAAAGGCGCCGGCTTCACACTGAACGTGCCGCTGCCGGCGGGCTGTGGCGACGCCGATTACAGGGAAGCGTTCGAGGAGAAACTCAAGCCGGCGGCGGATGCTTTCAAGCCGGACTTCGTGCTCATCTCTGCGGGCTTCGACGCGGCCCAAGGCGATCTTTTAGGCCGGATGAAAGTCACACCGGAGGGATTCGCCGCACTGACGCGCATCGTCAAAGACATCGCGGAGAAACACTGCGGCGGACGGCTGGTCTCAACGCTTGAAGGCGGCTACAACCTGGACGCGCTGGCCGCGTCGGTCGAGGCCCACCTGCGTGTGTTAATGGGATCGAAGGCTGCGAAGAACTGACGCCCGCGCTCAGCCGAGTTTGCTTTCGATGCT
>JBAZIR010000193.1:0-10685 GCA_041651735.1 Verrucomicrobiia bacterium
CCGCGCTTGAAACCCTCATCACCGGCTATCACGCGATGCGCAAGACGCACGGCAAACCACTGCTGGTCAACGAATGCATCCCCGGCAGCCTCAGCGACGCCACGCGCGCGGAAGTGGCGCGATACTACACGGATCTTCTCTCTGCTGCCGGCCTTGGCTGGATGGGTTGGGCGTTGCGCGAGGGCAGGGCCATCTCCACCCGCCGCGACCGCTACGACGGCAACGGCATCAAGAAGGAAGGTTTCCACCCATTCTTCACGCGCTCCGGCAAACTGCGCGATGGCCTGGAGTTCCTCACCGAGAAGCCCAAACTTCGCGCGCCTTGGGAAAAAGACTGAACCGCGGGACATCCTTTCTCTGCCCTTGCTGCCTTGCGGCCGGTTCCTGCGCTGCCGTCGTGAGGCTCTTTAGTGTTGCCCGGGAAGTGATTGCCGATAATGGCTTGGGCTGCAGCGTTCAAAGGCGCGAAAGACGCGGTTGAAGTGCGTCAGGCTGTTGAAACCGCACGCGAAACAGATGTCGGTGACGGAATGTTTGGTTTCCGCAAGCTGCTTTTTCGCCTTCGCGACGCGCCTGGCTTGGACGAAATGGGTGAAGCTTGTCCCGGTTGTTTGCCGGAATACGTGTGAGAAATGAGCCAGAGAAAGACCGGCGTATTTGGCGACTTCGCGCAGCGCCAGTGATGCGTTGCTGAATTCACGTTCCACAAATTCCCGCGCGCGCCGGATCTCGACGCGCTCCAACTGCGCTCGCAGTTCCCGGATTTGCTGGGCGCTCTCGCAAAGCTGCCGGGCAAATAGTTTCAGCAATCGCATGACGCAGGTGATCTCCTCACGCGGCAGGTAGGGTGCGCCTTCGTAGGCGGCGCGCAGGTCGCGATTGGAAACCACCAGCCAATGGAGTCGTTTGCGCAACTTTTTGAACCCCGCAGACGATTGCGGCTCGCGCAAGAGCTGTCCGCTGGAAATGGTTGCCACGTGTCGCCCAAACACGAAGACAGGGACGGCAATGTCCCAGAAGCCCGCGTGACAAACGTATCGCTGCGCCTTGCCCGACGCCGCCACGTGTGAGTGGTGCCGCCGGTCGCACGCGACGCAGCGGCGCAGTCCGATGCGATCGGCTCGGATCAACCTGCACACGGGGTTGGCCTCCCTTTCCTTGAACTCGCGCCGGATGACGCCGCTTGCCGGTTCGTTCAGTGCCATGACCACACCGGTCAGCTTCTTCAAAATGGCAGTGAACTCGGCGAACTCCGGCGAGTTCGCCAGATGGTCGAAATCAACGTTTGCGGTCAATGAGGTGCTCATGTAATGCGGCGATATGCCGAAAGATTAGATGATTTCGAAAGATATGTAAAACATACCCAAAAGGATGTTGAGACATCTTCCGAACCGCGTGACATGCTGTGGCCACCGATTATGAAGAACACACTTCGCCCCTTTCGGAAGGTCTTCTCCACTTGGTCACCGCTCTGGACCGCCGCACTTGCCTGTGGGTTACAGACCTTGGCTCTCGCGGCCACGGCCGCTGTCGGCGAAGCGGGGCAGATGGACGGCGGCGTGCCGCCCAAGGTTGATTTCTCCTACGCTTTCGCCACACCGCACCGGATTACCGTCGGACGTCCCGATGCAAGCGACCGCACGCTGTTGGATCTTCAGCCAGGCAGTCTTCGCATGGCGTGGACCTACGACTGCCTGGCCATGCCGCAGTATCCGCTGAACGCCTTCAAAACTCCGAAAACCGACTGGGACATTCGCATCACACCGCAGATAGACGGCCACGGGTTTGCGCGCAGCCGTTGGACTCGCCTCGACGGAATGCTGCCCGGCTTGGAGAACGTTTATGACGACAAGGCCGGCTGCGTGCGCCTTGAGGTCATTGGCGGCACAACGGCTGCGGTCGTCCGGGTGGAGATTGCCGCTACAGACTCGCAGCCGCACCAGGTGGTGTTGCGCTGTGAATCGGCCCGCTGGGGTGAAAACCCCGCCTGGGTTGAACCCTCGCAGCATGTTGGCGACAACTTGCAAGCCGGCTGGAATGAACGCGCTGATCGTGTGTTGGTGTTCGGTCTGGCGGCTGACGCCTACTCGATCCAAGCCGATGGCCAGCCACCCAGCCCGCGGAGCATGGTCCTCGTATGGAATCTGAAGCCGGGGGAAAAACGCGTGGGCTGGATCGTGCGGCCCTATCATGGTTATGCAGCCGATTTGCCCGCGCTCCGCAAGCACGACTGGGCAAAAGAGATGAGCGCGGGGCGACGCGAGTGGCACGATTTGCTCGGCCGGGCGGTGAAACTGAGAATTCCCGATGCAGGCGTGGCCAATGGCTATTCTGCCTGTTTAGCCGATCTGTTCATCATGCGCGAGCCGGCCATTGATGGCTATATCGGCGCGGCCCCGGGCACCGAAACGTATCGTGCGCATAATCCGGCCGAAGCAGGCATCGTGGCCATCGCCCTCGACCAAAACGGATTTCACCGCGAGTCGGCCGACGGTTATCGGATCTCGCTCGACATGCAGGAGGCTGACGGCAACTGGAACGACAACCGCGGCTGGTGTCATCTGGTGTGGTTCGGCTCGGGCTTCAAGTCGTGGGTTGCCTTGGAGCACTACCGCATCACGCGCGATCGGAAATATCTGGCGGGCGTGTACCCACGCATGGCCGCCAGCTCACGCTGGCAGGAACGCCAGCGGACGCGAACGCGGAGCGCCAACGACGAGCGTCCGCTCACCTACGGTCTGATGCCCCGCGGGTTCGGCGACTGCGGCGTGAAGGATGGCAACGATCTCTATGGCCAGTTCCTTCCCCACAATATCTGGGCCGTCTATGCGGACCGGGTTTCCTGGGAAACGGCCGAAATCCTGAAAAAAACCGCCGATGCCGCCGAACTGAAGAAAATCTACGAAACCGCACGCCGCGACCTGCTCACGGCCATCGAGCGAGGCGCGATCCAGGCAAACGGTTATCGTTGGATTCCCGGCACACCGGGCAAAACAGCAGGCAGTCGCTGGGGCGTGCTCAATATCGCTTTCCCTTGCGGTCTGATCGCGCCCGACCACGAGTTGGTCACTGGTACCTTGCGCCACGTCGAGTCATGGCTGAGCCCAGGCGGTATTCCCGTAAACACCGGCTGGCTGACCAATGGCATGTGGGTGGCCATTACTCTGGACAACGTGGCCGAAGTCCATTTGCAGCGCGGCAACGGCGACGCGGCCGCCAGGTATCTTTACGCCACACTCAACCACGGCACGCCGCTCTACACCTGGTGTGAAGAACGCGGACAGGAAGCCGGCTCGGCCAAATGCACCGGGGATCGGCAACACCTGTGGACGCCCGTAGCCGTGGTCCGCGTCCTGCGTGACATGATGGTTATGGAAAATGGTGAGGATTTGCATCGTGCCTTGGGGACGGCTCGCGAGTGGCTGGCGTCGGGCAAGCCCGTGGGCATTGCCACCGCGCCCACACACTTCGGTCCCGTTTCCTACCAAATGCGTTTCGACGCGACCGCTTCGAGAGTGAGCGGTGAAGTGACCTTTTCTAATCGCACGCCACCGGCTTCGGTCGTGCTGCACATCCGTTTGCCCGGCGGGCTGAAGGTCAAATCCGTCGATCCCGAATCGAAGGCAACGGTGGTTCTCGACGGTTCCGCGATCGGTTGGAACGCCCCGCGGGGCACTGTGAAGTTTCAGGCGAGCGTTGCACGTTAGAACCACTCAGGATAAGCAGCTTGTCACCAGCGCCGCCAACCCGCAGACTCAGAAAGCCACCGTCTTCAGTCAGCACGGCTTCTGGATCAAGGACGGATGAGTGCGACAGACGGTTTTGGGTTTGAACGATGGTTTGTCCTTGTCGGAGCGCGATCCATGAAACGATGTCGAAAACTTCATGCCAGTAGAATCTGTGGTTTGGTCATCACACTTTTGTTGTTATCCCCCAACGATCTAAAATCCGCCACAGTTTCCGGCAAGGACGAAGGGAAGAAATCGCAAACAATCGAGGCTGCGAACACGCATCGTCTGCGGGGAAGTTTCATCTCCACCGGCAACGTGCGTAATGCCACCACGGGGTGCCATGACTATCCGCTGTCTCTCCTCTTCTCCATGTGCCGGGCGGCCATCGAAAGCAACAACCGCGTCTTCATGTATGGCGACAGGCCGATCCGGGTCAATCTGAACTGGGTTCGCGACCATGTGCTGACGATGAAGGGCTTCCGGTATTTCGAGCCTGACATGACCAGTTTCCTGGATCTCATGCTCGAGAACCAGACGCCGCAAGGGTTCTTCTTCGAGATCATTGCCCCGCTGACCGATGGACACTCTGGCGACTACGGGCCGGACTACTGTTGCAAGAGGACGCCGGAAAATGGCTTCGGGCTGGCTCGGCTCGAACTTGAGGCCGACATCGAGTACCTGATGGTCGAAGGCGTCTACATGATCTGGCAGGCGACTGGCAACGACAAGTATCTGCGCGTCAATCTCCCGCGCCTGGAGAAGGGCTTGCGCTACCTGACCAGCGATCCCAAACGCTGGGACAAGACTTATCAACTGGTCAAACGTCCCCGCACCATTGACACGTGGGACTTTCTTGATCGTGCCTCTTCCAGCACAGACCGCTCCATTCATCCCGACGACCCCATGGGCATCATGCACGGCGACAACACCGGGCTGTACCAGGCCGAACGCCTCATGGCCAAAATGTATCGCCGGGTTGGCCAGAAGAAGGACGCTGCACGCTGGGAACAGGAGGCGGTCGCGTTAAGGGAACGCATCAATCGCCATCTCTGGAACGGCAGGTTCTACAAACATTTCCTGCGTCTGGACAACACGGACTACGGCGTTGATGAAACCTGGCAGCTCAGCCTCTCCAACGCCTCCGACATCAACCGTGGCACCGTCGATTTCGACATGGCCCGTTCCATCATCAACGAATATCGCTCAATGCGTTCCAAGTTCGGCGGTGAGTTGGACGATTTCCGCAACCTGGAGCCTCCCTATCCGGTCTTCATGAAACGAAAGGCTGGACAATACGTCAACGGTGCCATTGCCCCCTTTGTAGCCGGACAGTTGGCCCTCGGTGCCTTCGAGTTTGGCGAGGAGAAATATGGCGCGGATATTCTCTATCGCATCGGGCGCAAGATGAGCCGCGACGGCAAGGTCGCCTTCCTTTACAGTTACAAAGGCGAGGATATTGGAGGCGGTCCCCGTTGCTGGTGTGGCGCGGAACTGATGAACGCAATGGTCGTTGGATTGGCCGGCGTTCGCGATAACGGGGCGTTGTTCAAGGACGTGACGATTTCGCCCCGCTGGGTGGCGGCGAACGAGCCGAAAGCGCACGTCCGGCTCGAATACGCCGTCTCCGGCACGGAGATCGAATACCATTTTGCTCACGACAAGGCGAAGCGGCGGCTTGCGTTCAACCTCGTCTCCAAGCATGAGCGTGTGAAACTGCGCGTGTTGCTGCCGGAAGGTGCGGGGAAGGCGACTACTTCCATCAACGGGGCCGCAGCCAAATCTCATGAGGAAACGGTTGCGAAAAGCCGTTACCTGACGATTGACTCCCTCCCACGAGGCGCCCGCGTGGAGATCTGCTACGAATAACCACGCCCAATCTGATCGAGGCACATCCATGAAATGGCATGAACGATCGAACTGGAGAGCGTGGCTGGTTGTGTTTGCCGCGCAGGGTCTGTTATCGAGTGCGTGCCCCGGCTCGGAACACAAGTTGTATGTCAGCCCAACGGGTGACGACCAAGCCGCGGGAACCCAGCGAGCACCGTTTCGCACGCTGTATCGTGCCCAGGAAGCCGCCCGTGCTCTGACAAAAGATATGCGGGGCGATGTCGTGGTGAACCTTGCGCCCGGCAGATATCGTCTCAGTCGAACGCTGGAATTCACCGAAGCCGATTCCGGTAAGAACGGTTTCCGCGTGATCTACCGCAGTGCCGCCGGTCCCGGCAAGGCAAGGCTCCTGGGCAGCGTTGAGTTGAACAAAGGATGGCAGCCGTATCGGGACGGAATCTGGAAAATAAGCACGCCATCGGACCTTCGTTTCCACACGCTCTACGAAAAAGGTCAGCGAGCTTGGAAAGCCCGGTTCCCCAACCATGAATATGTGGCAGGCTTCCCGACTGCCCGTGGACGTTATCTGCACACCGAAGACGGCTGCCGCGAGCTTGTGCCCGGCGGAGGCAAGCTGGGCGACGCCTGGCTCGTCCATCGCACGGAAGAGGCCCCGCCTGTCACGCAAGGTCCCCAGATGCGGCTGGCCATTTTTGATTGCGGCAAGTGCGATTGGATGCGCTGCATCTATCGGATACGGGAAATTGATCCCCAGACCCGGAGGCTGACTTTCATGGTGGATGAATCGCCCTATGGACAACTGGCGAATGAAAAATTCCGCGTCCTGGGTAATGCGCGCTTTTTCCTGGAGGATGAACTGGGCCTGCTCGACGCGCCCGGCGAGTTCTTTCACGATGAGAAGAACAGCGTCCTCTACTACAAACCTAGGCACCCCGGCCGTCCCGATTCGTTGAACATCACCATGCCCGTCGTGGACACGCTCGTCCGCGTGCAGGGCGCGAATCGCGAAGCCTACGTCAACCATCTGCGATTCGAAGGACTTTCTTTGGAAGAGACCAATGATTTTCCACGGACGTGGTGGAACTGCGACTACGGCCGGAAGGATGCCGCGCTGATCTGGCTCAGCAACTGTCACGGCGTCCAGATTCTGAAGTGCCGGCTCATCAACAGCGGTCGCAGCGGCATCATGTTCATCGGCCACAACATCGAGAACCGCGTCGAAGGATGTTTGATCGGACACATGGGCGTCAACGGCATTACGCTCTGCAACCGGTTCCTCGCCGCCGACGGCAAGAGCCCGGCACCCGACATCTCCCGGGGAAACCGCGTGCACAATTGCCGGATTCACGATATTGGCGAGATTCATTGCTACGCCTCGTGCATCAACGTGTTCAATACCAGCGACAACCAGATCAGCCATTGCGAGCTTTTCAACTCCGTGCGATACGCGCTCACGCTGCGCGGCAACACAAACGCACAATTCGTGCAGCCGCATGTGTTCAACAATCTCCCCAAGTGCCGCGGGAATGTGTTCCATCACCTGGACATCCACCATTGTGGCCAGGACAGCGGCGATATGGGGGCTGTTCACGCGGCCAACCTGAACATCCCCGGCGGCGATGCGGTGAATACCTTTGAACAGATCATCGTTGCGGACATGCAGCCATACCCCTCCATGATCGACCTCCCGCCGGATGGCATCTTCCTGGATTGGCCGTCGAAGTCCATGCAACAGGTTTTTCGGAACTTCCAGATTGTGCGTGTCGCGGGCAAGCAACTGCGCAGCCACAAGCCTGAGAATGGCGATTCGGCCGTGACAGAAAACGTGAGTTGGAAGCCCGACTTCCGCGAGGACCGGATGGATTACGCGAACATCGGCGTGACGGCAGATTTCCCCGCCGCGTATGGCGGCCGTCCGGTTCGCAAGAAAAAACACTGAGTTCTTTCAACCCAATCAGGAGACCCATGATGAACGCGCGACCTCTCTTCCTCAAAGTGGTTCTGGTTCTGGCTGCAACCGCCACCGGCATAACGACCGCGGCTGAGCCTGGCAGTGCCGGCGCGGTGAATTACGGCCGGCCGTTCGAGCCGCCGACGCGGCCTGCGTTCATTGCGCTGCCACCGGGCGCGGTGGAGCCGGCGGGCTGGCTGCGCGATTGGAGCCTTGCGGCGCGAGACGGGTTCACCGGCCACATGGACGAGGTTCATCAAGAGTTCCAGCGCGCATGGGCCATTGACCACACGATGACCGGCGAGCGGCTCAACTGGCCCAAGGGCGGCTGGCCATATGAAGGCGGCGGTTACTGGTTCGATGGCTTGGTTCGGCTGGGCTACGCATTGCACGATGACATGCTCATCGAGCAGGCGAAGAAACGTCTCGACGTTGTTGTCAACCACATGAACCCCAACGGCATTCTGTTCCTGTGGTGGCTGAACAAGAACAGTACCAACGATGTGAAAGGAAGCATCGTCAGTGGCGCCTGGCCGATGTGGGCGAGTGGTCTTTTGGGGCGTTCGCTGGCTGGCTACTACGCCGCGTCGGGCGACAAACGCGTGTTGCGAGCGCTGGAAGCGGGCTACAGCGGCGACCGCGACTGGCTGCGGTTGGGATGGGGCATGTCGAATCCCTGGCCGGCGTTTGACACCTACACTTGGACGGGAAACAAGGAGATTGCCGCGGCGCTGACGACGCTGTTTGACAAGGATGGCGGTGGAAAGAATCCCGGAGGAGCGTCGTGGAATCGTTACCGCCAGATGCCCGACACAAAACCGGGGGCCGAAAAGAACGATCACGTCGTGCATTTCCTCGAAAGCACGACGCCCTGGGCGTTGGGCTACTTGTGGACGGGCAAACGCGAGTTTCTCGATGCGACTCTCGCGTGGCACGACCTTCTCGAACGTGACGCGATGCAACCCTCCGGTGTGCCCGTCGCCGATGAGTTCTACGGGCCGACCGGCGCTTATCGGGGAACCGAGACCTGCGATGTGGCTGGCTACTTGTGGAGCCAGATAGCGCTGCTGACCGTCACCGGCCAGGGACGCATGGCGGACCGCGCGGAACGGGCGTTCTTCAACGCCGGCCCGGCCACCGTCGCACGCGATTTCAAAACTCACGTCTATTTTCAAAGTCCCAACCGTATTGCGGACAAGTGTCCGCCTTATCCTCACGGGCCGAAAGCCGAGGGCAATTCCTACAAGGCGACACATTACCCGCTGTGCTGCACGGCCGCGCTGAACCGCATCGTGCCCAACTACGTGATGCACATGTGGATGGCCACCTACGACAACGGATTGGCCGCGACACACTACGGGCCCTGCAAAGTCTCCGCGCTGGCCGCCGATCACGTGCCCGTCGAGATCGTCTGCCGGACCGATTACCCGTTCAGCGACATGATCGTCATGAACGTGAAGCCCGCGCGTGCCGCGACGTTCCCGCTCTCGCTTCGCATTCCCGGCTGGTGCAAGAAACCGGAGTTGCGCGTGAACGGCTCCTCCCTCAAGGCAGCGCCTGATGCCAACGGGTTCGCGCGAATCGAACGGCTGTGGAAGCCCGGCGATACGATTCGACTGCGGCTGCCGATGTCGGCGAGCATTCAGACGGGACACGACAACAATGCGCAGGGCGCGCCCTACGCATCGGTCTCGTACGGCCCGCTCTTGTTTGCCCTGCCGATTCCCGACACTCAGGACGCGAATACTCCCGATCCTGCCGCCAAGTGGAAGTACGCGTTGGATGTGCAGAAAGCCGGCATCAATGTGGAACGTCAGGCGATGCCGGCCAAATGGAACTGGTCACTGAAATCCCCGTTGAAGCTGCGCGCCAACGCCGTGCCCTGCAGTTGGACTCCCACGCCTCAAGCTCCACTGCCTTCCGAACCGGTCGCAAAGCAAAAGTCGCTCGAAAAAATCACGTTGATTCCTTACGGCTGCACCAAATTCCGCGTTTCGATGTTCCCTGTGACTGCCGAAACCACGACTGCACGGACGCGATAGCCGATATTGATCAAATCACCCTGACAAGACGGCATGAAACCATCGTCTCTCAAGCGCGCCGCCGTTTTCGCGTTCGCGTTGCTGGCGGTGTCGGCGCAAGCCGGCGATTGGCCGCAATGGCGGGGGCCGTTTTTCAACGGCTCCACCGACGAGAAGGGATTGCCCTCGAAATGGAGCAAGACGGAAAACATCGCCTGGGTTGCCGATTTGCCCGGCCCAGCTGCGTCAACGCCTGTCGTCTGTGGGAACCGTGTCTTTCTGTCGGGCGTGGATGCAGCCAATAACTCGCTCCAAGTCATGTGCTTCGACCGGGCCAGCGGCAAACGGATGTGGAGTCACGACGTCGCTCAGGGAATCAGCCGGGATCATCGCAGCAACTACGCCAACGCGTCGCCCGTGACCGACGGCACGTTGACCATCTTCCTGTTCGGCAACGGCGACCTGGTGTGTTTTGACTTGAGCGGTGCCCGCCGCTGGTCGCACAATATCGAACGCGACTTCGGACCCTTCGCGTTCTACTGGACGTTCGGCGGCAGCCCGCTGCTTTTCGACGACCGGCTGTATCTCCAGGTGTTGCAGCGGGACGTGCCAGTGCAGGGACGAGGCCGGAGCGACCGTGAGAACGAATCTTTCCTGCTGGCACTTGATCCCCAGACGGGCAAGACGCTGTGGCGGCATGTCCGGCCGAGTCAGGCCGTCGCCGAATCGCGGGAATCGCATACCACGCCGATTCCCATGGTCTACAAGGGGCAACCGCAGTTGGTGATTGCGGGCGGCGACGCCCTCAGCGGCCATGATCCCGTCACGGGCAAGGAGATCTGGCGATGGGGTTCATGGAACCCGCAGCGCAATCGCAGTTGGCCGTTGATTGCGTCATCCGTCGCCGCCGACGGGGTGGCGCTGGTCTGCGTTCCCAAAGGCCAGCCCGTGTATGCCATTCGCGTGGACCAGACCGGCACGCTCGACGAACGCGGTGTGGCATGGAATACCCATGACGCGCGGACGGTGACCTCGGAAGTGCCCACACCGGCTTATTACGACGGCGACTTCTTCGTGCTCAGCGATTCGCGCAAAACGTTGTCCCGTCTCGATCCTCGCACGGGCACGGTGAAA
>JBAZIR010000194.1:0-10572 GCA_041651735.1 Verrucomicrobiia bacterium
CGGTGACCTTCAGCCGCGCCATGCCGACGGGAGCGGGCGGTGGCGGCGGCTTCGGCGCTGCTCCGCCGGTGCGGAAGTAGCACATCTTTCGCGCCGGCTTGCCGACGAAGCACATGAACTCGAAACCGAATTTGCGGAGGGTTTCCAGCGCCACGCGGGCCATGTTTTCATCACTGCCGAAATCCAGCATCCAATGGTCGCCGTCCACGATTTTCCATGAGCCGTTGATTTGTTTGACGATGGTGTTGGCGGGATTGAACGGGATGGCGTCCTCGCCCTCGATGGGGCCGGCGGGCGCCTGACCGTTGACGAGCCAGTACTCCATCGCGGGCTGCGGCGGGCCAACAGCGCAGTGTTTGTCGAAGCGGTAGTGCTTGATCACACGCACCGCGTCGCGCGCGTCGGCTTCACTGTCGCCGAAGTTCCCCAGCAACAGACTGCCGGCGGCGACCACCCACTGGCCCTGGACGTTTCTCACCTCGACCTGATCGGGGTTGAAATCGACCGCCGCATGCTGGGGCGCGGCTTTGCAGGCCGTGAGCGCAACGGCAAACACTACCAGAGCGGCAAGTGTGGGCGAAAAGAGTGTTTTGAAAGTGAGAGAACGTGAGATCGTGTGCATGAGTCACTCCTTTCCAACAGCCATACCGTTTCGGCAAGACAACAACCGTTTGTGGTTCCAACCCGGCCTTCTACGGCTATTTTGCCACTGTTGGATGCTGATGCAACCCCCAATTTAAGCGACGCAGCCAGGGCGACGATCCAATGGTTCTTTCCTCTTCTGCGGTTTCCACCCGTTTCCATTTTGACAAACCCTGGTCCATTCGTTAGTTTCAGCGCGCTTCAGCGGCGGGAATAATCACGCCGCAACGTTGCCGGATGGTGTAATGGTAGCACGGCAGACTCTGGATCTGCCTGTCTAGGTTCGAATCCTAGTCCGGCAGCCATTTTTTGTGGGCAAATCGGATGGTTTTGATTTTGACCACAGATCACGGCGCATCTCTGTGCCCATCAGAATCAGTGCCGTGGCCTCGCGATTTCTGCCGGTTAACCTGCTTGTTTCCACCGAGCCGAATACACTAAACTTCTTGCGGACAATATCGAACCATGCGCCTGGCCCTCCTGACTCAATATACGCTTTACCTGCTCGTGCTGATCAATCCCATCAGCAAGATCTTCATTCTGTCCGTGTTGTCCGATCAGTTTCCGCAGAGTGCCATGCGAAAACTGATCCTCAAATCCACGGTGTTCGCCTGGGCTATTCTCCTGGTCCTCGGCATCGGCGGAAACCTCATCCTGTCGAAGGTCTTCCAGATTGAGATGCATTCGCTGAAGACGGCTGCGGGAATCATTCTCTTTTTCGTGGGCTATAACGCGCTGACCAAGGGCGTGTTCTTCGAAATCGACGAGAAACAAAAGCACGAAGATATTTCGCTGGTGCCGCTGGCCTCGCCGATGATCGCAGGCCCGGCCACCATCACCGCCGCGATCTCGCTGAATACGGAACATGGTTTTGCAGTTACCGCGACGTGCATCACTCTGGCGGTTCTGGTCAACTATGTCGTCATGTCGCTTTACCGATGGATGAGCAACTGGATGATTCGTTACCAGTTGATGGGCGCGCTCATTCGCATCACCGGTTTGATCGTGGCTGCCATCTCAATTCAGATGGTGTTCGACGGCATCACGGATTGGTGGCATTTGCGGATGATGAAATGAACGAGGTTTGTTGGAGAGACTGCCTCGGAGAAAATCACGCCCGGCTTGAGAAACGGGCAACCTCTGCGAAAACGAACACGGACTCTGTCGCGTCAGTCTTCTTCTGTCGGCTGGATGGCGTCGTAGCGCTTCTCCAGCACGTCGTGTTGTTTCATCAGCTTGTCAAAGTCCGCACCCCTGGCCTGTTTCATCTGGTTGGCGATCGCCTGCATCTCGTTCAATAGCTGCCGACGCTGCCCCAGCGCCTCGTAGGTGTAGGTCAACTCGCGCTTCACCACGCGCGTTTTCTCCGGCCAGAACTGCCACGCCAACATGCCGCCAATGGCCAGCACGAGCAAAACACCCGCCGCGATTTTGCCGGCACGACCGGGTTTCGCGGCCGGTTCGAGTGACGCGAGACATTCATCAATCATCTTGGCCAACTCCGGGTCCAACGGCACGCCGGCCTTGCGCAGGGCATGGAAAATGCGCTCGAAACCGGGCAGATGTGTCATCCAGAGTCTCAGCTTGCGGCCGTCCTTCAAACGGATTGCGATGCCGTAGGCTTCCTCAGACGACCCGATCAACACCGCGCCGAGCAACCGCCAGTTGAAGCACCCGATGAATATTGCCGTGATCCGCAGCCACGTGGGCCAGGCCCAGCGGGCCGGTTCGACAGCCTCCATGTCGGCGAACGCGAATTCTTCGCTCCGTAACAACGTGCGCCGCCGGATGCTGGTCGGTGTCAGTTCGATTACGAAAGTTGCATACCACAGCGCCACGATCATCGTGGCGAGACCGCTGTACGCCAGCAACCACATCACCAGCGTGATAGGCCACCAACCGGAGTGGAATCCAAAGAGATCCAGCGGTTCCGAGCCACGCGCATTGCCCGTGATGACCAGGATGGGCAGCGTCAGGAAAAAGACGGACATGACCATGCCAAGTATGTCGGGGCCGACCATCGCGCGTCCGGTGCTGTAGCGAAGCTCGTCCGGCTTCTTGCGATACCAGGGGATCGAAGCGTATACCAGCAGCCCGACGATGAACCACCAGCCTGCCTGACCGCGCAATGGGTAGAGGAGCCAGCCCGGCGCGTCGTGCAGGGCGCTTTGCGGACGTTGGTAGAGGACCTCCATGTATTTGACGCCGTTGCTGTCGCGCACGGCCACGTAGGTGAATACGTTCGTGTCGCCGAAACGCCCTGTGAGTTCCTTCAGCGGCGCCGCGTCGGTCGGGAAGTACAGCAAGCGGGAACCGTAGCCAGCATTGACGTTACGGACAAACGTCTCTGATTTCCCTGCCAGCGTTTGTTGAACCCCGCTGTAAAATTCTGTCCACGGGCTGCCGGAGACCTCGATCAACCGGCCCTTGGTTTGTTTGGCAAAATACTGTTCCGGCGACAGCGTCGCTGCGGTGTTGATGGTCGGGTCGTTCGGGTTAATCGTTGCGCCGCTGATGCGGCTCATCATCTTGATGTCCGAACGCATTCGCCGGGAGTCTTGCTTCTGAAGCTTCGCAAAATCCACATTACGCACACGGAACAGCGCGTCGGTTGGTTTCACGATGCACCAAACAGTCGCCAACGTGCCGATAAGAAGACAGAGGCGGCGGATGATTTCCAGCGTGCGGTTGGGGCCGAAGTCGGTGGTTCCACTCATTGTTCACACTCCATGCCGGAAAAATACCCGACACGGCGGCGAAAACAAAGCTCCCTTCTCCGACGGGTTTTGCGAGTCGCAACGGCAGGCAGCTTGTGAGAAACTGCGCCGCATGAACAGCGTTTGTTCACCCTCTGAGTCGCGCCTGTACATACGGCGGCAGTGCCGCAACCTTGGAACCATTGTAACCATATGAAACGAAGAGACTTTTTCTCCGTCGCAGGAGCAGCAGGAGTCGGCGCCATTGCGGCAGGGGTGGGCGGCGTGGGCGCCGTTGCGCAAGCCGCCCGGAATCCTGTCCGCACCAAGCCGGCACTCATGAAGGTTGGCACCCAGCAAGGGCCGGTCACGGATGTGATGCTCCAGTATTTCAAACGGCACGGTGTCAGCCATGTCTGTGCTTCAGTGCCACGCAGCAAGGACGGTTGGCAGCTCGATGAACTGGTGCGGTTGCGCGAGTCTGTCGAGTCGCATGGCCTGCGATTGCCGATGCTGGCGTTGCCGATGGGCAGCGTCGATGTTTCGCGCGCCGAGAATCCGAATATCATGTTGGGCAAGAGCCCCGACCGGGATCGGGAGATCGACCGTATCTGCGAGATGATCCGGCTGGCGGCGCGTGCCGGTATTGGCGCGTTGAAATACAACCTGACGCCCCTTGACGTGCTTCGGACGGTTCCGACACCGGGTCGCGGCGGCTCGCGCTATTCGACCTGGGTGCTGGCTGATGCGAAGCAAGAACCGCCTCTGACGATCGCCGGGGTGGTGGGCAAGGACGAGATGTGGGAGCGGATTACCTACTTCCTGAAACGCGTTGTTCCCGTGGCCGAGGAATACAAGGTCCGGCTGGCCTGTCATCCTCACGATCCCGGCGTGCCTCCGGAAGGTTTTCGCGGAGATGTGCGCGTGCTGGGCACGGTGGAGGGGCTGAAACGTTTCATCTCCATCAAGGAAAGCCCCTGCCACGGCCTGAACTTCTGCCAGGGAACCGTTGCCGAATTGCTGGCCGATCCGGGCCGGGAGATATTCGACGTCATTCGTTACTTCGGGAGCCGTGGGAAGATTTTCAACGTTCACTTCCGCAACATTCGGGGCAAGCGCGACAAGTTTCAGGAAGTTTATCCCGACGAAGGTGTCGTGGACATGGTCCAAGCCATGCGCGTGTATCGGGACGTCGGCTACGACGGCATGATCATGCCCGACCACATGCCCAGTCATCCGGACGACCCCCGGGGGCTGCAAGCCTTTGCATTTGGCTATGGCTACATCAAGGCATTGATCCAGGCGGTTGCTACGGAGAGTTCGGCTTCGTAGCGCAAGTTTTCCTTTTAACCCACCCAATCAAATGAAACTGAATTTTGGTTCCTGTTTGCTGGCGTTCTCCCTCGTGACAACCGTTGCGCAGGGAGAGTATCTGTCTGTCAAGGAAGCCGGCTTTCACAACTGCGCGCTGATTTATTACAACAAGCGAGCCGACGTTGATTACTTCAAGCCGATTCTGGTCAAGTATCAACACGACAAACCCACCGCGCAACGCGGATACGATTCGTTCCTGTTTCTCGTTTATTCGATGCCGAACAACGGACGCCGAACGGAAGTGGACCCAACGGACAAGAAGGACTGGACATTCATTCTCGACGCGTATTTCGGGCGGGATATCAACGTCCCGGCGTTGAACACAGCGGCGGGCCAATTGCGCAAGGACGGATTCCTGCCGAAGGGGAAGACGAAACTCATGTTCGCGATTCCCTGGCTGAATCCCGGCCTGCGCGATTTCGGAGACGTGGATGGCGATGGCAAGACGGAAGACCTCTCAACCGTCGAAGGGCGTGAAAAGGTCCTGGGCTGGTACATGGGTTCCGTCATCGAACAGATGAAGAAATATCCTGAGCTGGAGCTTTGGGGCTTCTACATGATGCGCGAAGGGTTGGGCGTCAAGGATATGGGAATTGCCAAACAGTATTGTCAGGCGATCCACCAACGCGGGGTCAAGGCGTTCTGGATTCCGTACTATATGGCTTCCGGTTGTGAGCATTGTTACGACGAATTGGGATTCGACGTGGTCATCATGCAAAGCAACTGGACATTTGGGACGCATCCGAATGGAGCCGGCGCGCGGCGGAATCGGTTGGTCAACGCAGCGGAATTCGCGCGAAACAACCGGATGGGGATTGAATTGGAGATCAATCCACCTCCGGGAGCAAACTGGCGGAGGATTTTCGAGCAAACCCTGGAAACGGGTACTCAAACGGGATTCCAAAAGGCGCCCAGCGCAACGTATTTTGGCACGGACTTCTACTGGGCGCAAAGCAAAGACCCGGCAGAGCAGGCACTCTACGCTCTTTGGATGGACTATCTTGCCGGGAAACCGATTCGGTTGCCCGCGTTGGGAAAATGGACGAGAAAAAACTCCCGCGACGGGTCGGCGGAAATCACATACACGTTGAACGATCCTGCGCCGGTTCAACTGGTTGATGTTTTCCTCAAAGAATCCCTGGACAATTTCTTCGCCGGAATGGTTGCTGTCGAATCCCGCCTGAACAAGAACGATGCGTGGAAGCCAGAGGCATGGGCGATGCGAAGCGCGTTCGATTCCAGCAAGCGCGGGAATCAGAACATCACCATGGAACTGCCCGGCGGGATCGTTGGGGAACTGAGGATTAAGATGAATCCCAACCCGGGCCGACGCGTCGGGAAAATCACGGGCATCGAGCCGGATCCGTTTGCGCCGGCGAAAATCCTGTCCAAGAGCTATCGGAAATCCTACACCACGTCGAAACGCTCCAGCGGGCCGAAGTATCCGGATGAGACGGGGCGAAAGCTGTTGGACGGGACAACGTCCGGCGGCTGGGGCAAATATGTCGGGTTCTGGCACACCGCGCGCACGAGTGTGGCGCTGGATTTCGGCGAGCTCGTGGAGTTTGACGAGGTCCGTATTCATTCGCTCGATCAGCCGGGCGCGGCTATTTATCCGCCGAACGCGGTTTCAGCGATCTACTCCAAGGGGCAGGGCGAGTTGCGTGTTTCCGGCTTCGGCGCGCCCCCGGAAGGGTACGAGGCGCGCGGTGATTTCCGGTACAATCCCGATGCGAAAACCACAACGCTGCATCTTGACCAGCCGGGGCGTGCGCGCAGCATGACCTTGATGTTCGAGCATTCCTCTTGGATGTTCCTTTCAGAGATTCAGCTGTTGCGTCACGGCCAGGTTCTGCCCAACGCGAAATTCGCGTATTCGCTTTCTCCGCAAATGGATCCCGGCAACGGGCCGGAAACCCAGCGGTATGGCGACGATGGGACCAAGTTGACTGACGGCTTCGCCAGTGTCGATAACCATGGCAACGTGGGGATGACAGGAGGCGGGCAGAAGTTTCGAATCGTCGTTGATTTGTGCGAGCCGACTCAGGTTCGCCGGGCAACCTGTTACATTGTCGATGGCGGCAACGGAGGCATTGTGATGCCGAAAGCCGCAACGGTTCGGTTGTCAGCTGACAACAAAAACTGGAGTGAACCGATTCCCATCCAGCTTCCCGCGCCGCAGAAGAGGGGCCACAACGTCTGCCTGCCAGTCACGGCAGACTGTCACGGCGCGACGGCGCGTTTCGTCGAGTTTGACCTGACACCTGCAGGTTGGGCTTTTGTCTCAGAAGTCGTTGTCGAGTAAGGCAGCCCCAACAGGAACGCGAGCCTGTGAGGAGCCGGTGTTTTGCGTTGACCGGCTGACGCACGAGCGTAGTCTCTGCGTGTTTGCAGAAAACAGGAAATGGATGCGCTGGCAGATAACGCCACAATGTCATGCCGGCTGCGCGCACCTTCTTTCCATCAAGGACGGCGGCACAATACCTTGTCAGCTATCATGAAGATAAGAACATACGGTGCAATGGTCCTGGTGTTCACATGGGCCTGGTGCTTGGAGACAGCCGCGGCTCCGAAGATAAAAAAAACTTCTGCGTCCAGCAGTTCAATCACACTGGAAGCCGAAGCGGCACAACTGAATTGTGACCGGGTGGAAGTCGTTGAGCAGGACACTTTTCCCAGCAAGCGGGGTGTTTCACTCAAGAACAACCTGACCACCAACGTGGGTTCTCCGGACAACAAACCCGATCTGGTTCTCAAGGCAAAAACTCCGCAAGCTGGACGATATTGGATACGCACGCATGCCGCCGTCGACGCCCATGGGACTGAGAAGATGCAGAAAGCGGCGAGCAAGAAGGCTTCGTTGCGTCTGATGGTTTCTGTCGATGGCAGCCGCCCAACCCAGCGCGTGGTTTTCGTTCCGTGGAGTTCACCCGGAAGCTGCGCTCAGGCTTTGGGCAAATTCGATTTCAACGGTCGGGAACAGGATGTGCGGATATGGCTTCCAGAGGGAGTGCGCCTCGATTATGTGCAGATCACTCCCTATTCTCCGCCGAAAGTGCCGGCCGCCGTCGCTGATTATCGGCCGCCGGTGGTGCCGCCAAAATCCCGGCCGCGCATCTGGGTCAATGAAGAGTCGTTGCCGAAAGTCCGTGCGAATCTCGATAAGGGCGAAAATGCCCCGCTCTGGGCACGAGTCCGGAAACACGCCTCGAAGCCTTTCCCGTTCACGGTCAAGCCGGACACGGAAATCGGTTACAACTCCGCATTGGAACAGGCTGCCGTAGCCAAGGCTTTTGTCCACCTCATGAACGGGGACAAGACGCGCGGTTCTGAAGCGGTGGGGCTGGTTCGCAAATATCTTTCGGCGGTCACGTTCGACAACCTCCTCGACATCACACGTGAGATCGGCCGGGCGATCTACACGGGCGCGCTGGTCTATGACTGGTGCTACGACATCATGACACCGGAGGACAGGGACGATATCCGCGAGAACCTGATGCGGCTTGCCGATGATATGGAGACTGGTTGGCCGCCTTTCCGTCAAACCATCGTCAATGGTCACGGCAATGAAGCACAGATCAACCGTGACCTGTTTTGCATGGCCATCGCGCTCTATGACGAGGACCCGGTGCCTTACCGCTATTGCTCGTACCGGATACTGGAAGAGTTGGTGCCTATGCGCAAGTTTGAGTACCAGTCGCCCCGCCACAATCAAGGAATCAGCTACGGTCCACATCGTTTTTCCTGGGACTTGCACGCTGCCTGGCTCTTTCGCCGCATGACAGGGAAACCGGTCTTCGACGACAATATCGCAGGCGTTTACAAGTTCTGGTTGTATATGCGTCTTCCCAACGGACAAATGCTCCGTGATGGGGACGGGTTCTCCGATGGCAGGTATGCGAACCTCGGCCTCACACCGTTGTTCATCTACGCCCACAACAACGATCCGATGATCAAGGGCGACTTCGAACGTCAGGGGGGGCTGTCCGGCGATTCGATCCTGCTTTTGCTCCTGAACGATCCTGATCTGAAGGTCGAGAAGAGTCTCGCTTCGCTGCCGCTGACAATTGATTTCGGCCCGATTCTGGGATCGATGATCGCTAGGACTGGCTGGAACCTCGGCACGAATATCGCTGACGTGGTGGTCGAGATGAAAGGCGGCGGCTATCATTTCGGCAATCATCAGCATTCCGATGCCGGCAGCTTCCAAATCTATTACCGCGGGTTGCAGGCTGGAGACCTGGGTCAGTATCACTTCTATGGCACGCCATACGATGCCAACTTCAACAAGCGTTCGATCTCGCACAGCATGATGCTGGCGGTTGATCCAGATGAGAAATTCAACATTCCATCCAACGACGGTGGCACACGCAACGTCCGGTCGTGTCCCACGACGCCGGAACAAGCGGTCAAGGACCCGATGTTCGCCAACGGCAAGGTGGTATCGGCCAGCTTCGGGCCGGTGAAACAACGGCCGTTCTTCAGCTATTTCTCCGTGGACTTGAAGTCGGCCTACAGCGGCAAGATTCAGGATTATGTGAGGACTTTCTGTTTCCTCAATCTCAACAACGAACGGACTCCGGCGGCGCTCATCGTGCTCGACAACATGACCACAGCCAAGCCGGAGTCTAAGAAGTATTGGCAGCTCAATACATTGAACCCGCCGGAGAAAACCACCGATGGAGTGATTTTGAGAAATCACGATCTTGGATTGAGTGGCAAAGTCAGCGTTCGGATGTTGCGTCCGAAACCAGATGAACGACAGATGGAAATACTGAGCGGCAAGGATGCCAACAGCGTGTTCGGGCAGATGTTCAGGCCACCCGATGCCGCGAGGCCGGAAAGCAATGGTCACCGGGTCATGTTTTCGCCCAGCAAGGGGCAGGCCAACGATGTCTTCTTGACCGTCATGCAAATGGCCGATGATTCCGTGCCGGAATTGCCTGTAAAACTGGCCGAAACTCCAGTGCTGTTTACGTTGGCGCTTGCCGACCGGGTGGTCGTCTTGAGCAGGACCGGCAAACTTATCGAGCAGTCGTTTCAGGTGAATGTCCCATCAGGCCGGGATCGTCAACTGTTGCTTGCGGGTCTGGCGGCAGGCAACTGGAGCATCCGCAGTCAGGACGGCAAGGTGCGGTTCAACGCCCGAGTTGAAGCCGGGAAGAATACGTCATTCTTCGTCGTGCCCGGTGGCAAATACACGGTTCAACCAGAGGCGATAGCCGGCGCGCCTGAGTTTCAGGCTGCGCCAGATTGCATGCCTGCTTTGGCCGCGCCTGTCAGCGCGCAGACACCGGCAGCCTCTTCGGCGAAGTGATGCCGCACAACCAGAATTTTGTGAGCGCACATTCTTTCCAGCGGGCACAGCGAGGTGCCCTTGATGAACGTCAACAGGAGAACGAACATGGCTATTAACAAAACAACCCGGCATTCCCATCAACTTTCCCGCCGTGATTTCATTGTCGCGGCAGGCGCCTCCGTGCTCACAGCCGCACAAGCGCAATCGTCTGAAGGATCGAAGAGCAAGAATAGCATTGTTGTTCGTGTCGACGCGGGTCCTGTGAATCGGCTGAACGAACTTGTTTCCTTTCCCGTAGATCCAAAAGCGCGGTTCAGCAACTGGACGGCAGGCACATCCAGGCTGGCACTGTCCCGGTTGAATGAGCGCGGCGAAGTCGTGTCGGATGTCCCCTGCCAGTTTGAGCCGGAGACCCGCCAACTGTCGTGGCTGACGGGTCATTTGCAGAAAGGGGAATCGGCGCAGTATGGAATTTGTTGCAGCAGCAAAGCGCCCGCGCAATCCAAACGGTATCGCATAGGACAGAAACCGGCGCACCTGATGATCAATGTGGATGACGCG
>JBAZIR010000195.1:0-10539 GCA_041651735.1 Verrucomicrobiia bacterium
CGTCAAACTCACGCGAAGGCCCGTTCGTCTCGCAAAGTCTTTCATGTAGGAATGCAGGGTGGGAATCAGTCCCAGGTCGTCCAACATCGGCGGGCGCAATTCCCGCGCGAACCGATGCACGCTGTCCACCGACCTTTCCAGCATTCGTTGTGTGCGCGTGATCTTTTGGGCAAGGCCCCGGGTGTTGGTGGTAGCCTCCGTTTTCAAGTTTGCCAACTGGACATGGATGCCCGTCAGCACTTGGGCGACGATATCATGCAGTTCCCGGCTGATCTTCTTTCGCTCTTCTTCTTGCGCCGACATCACCTGCCGGGACAGACGCCGCAATTGTTCCTGCAGGTGCCGCGACTGTTCCAATAACTGGATGGAGTGTTGCTCATTTGTCCGGAGGTTTTCCTCGATGGCCTGGCGCCGGGCAACTTCCTTTTGCAGCTCCCGGTTGGAGGCGGCCAGTTCCACGGTCCGTTGATTCAGCGTCCGATTCAGGCTGTTTAAATGGCCGTTGATCTCCAGCGCGATGCGGTGCGTTTTTTCCAGCGGGAGGATAGCCTCGGCAAAAAACATCCCCGCCCGCTTCAGGACCTGATCTCTGGCGATGGAGGACCTGATCGGCGACAGGTAGGCAATCAAGACTTGCTCGTGAATCCGGGCCAGATCCAGCGTCTCAAGGTTCAGAACCCCCGCCTGGCGACCGAGTCTCACCGCCGGCTCCAGGCTCGCCGCACGGCCTTGCCTGAGGTATCGGCACAACGCTGCCCGATATCGTCGCAACAGGCCACTCGATTTACGCTCCATGCTAGAGGCCGAATTCATGAGTAAACCGATTGATCGTCTTGATGGATTGTGCCAGCAACCGTTGCGTGCTGGCGATCTCTTTTTTAAGAATCCTGTTGTTGGCCTTGGCCGCCTCTTTCAAGGTCGATAGCCGGACATTGATGCCCAGCAGGATTTGGACGATATCATCGTGAAGCTGGCGGCTGAACTGCTGCCGGCCATGCTCCTGCGCCTTCAGAATTTCGCGTGTCAAATGCTGTAGATGCTTTTGCAGGCGGCGTGACTTCCTCAACAGCATGTCGCGGTGTTTGCCGCCTTTCTTGAGGGTCTGCTCCGCTGCTTGGCGCTGCACGATGACCCGATTCAACTGCCGGGCCGCGTCGGAAGATTGCATCGTGCGCTGGCGTAGGGTTTGCTTCAGGTGATTGATATCGAGGCTGGCCTTCAGCACGGCGCGATGTGTTTTCTCGATCGGCGTGATGGCTTCGGCAAAAAACGGGTTCGCCCGTTTGATTATTGCATCTCTGGACGTGGAGGATTCGCCCGGCGATATCAGGGTTCTCAAAGCCTGCTCGTGGATCTTGGCCAGGTCCAACGTCTCCAGCCCAAGGGCCACCGCCTGGCGTCCCAGTCGGATGGCCGGTTGCAAGCGGGTCTTGGAGCCTGACTCCAAGTGTGTGCGCAATGCCGCCAGATACTGCTTTGGCAACTTGCTCAGCTTTGCTTTCATTCGTCTTCCGGGCTCACGCTTTGCCGTTCAGTCACCCAAGGTTGCTGTATCTGGTCACGTGGGTCAGAGACTCGCTCTCGACAGGCGGCTCATAAGCAGCGATAACCTCTGCCGCTTGCTTTCATTCGTCTATGGGGTGAAACCCTACCTGCCGCAGCTGTCCATTCCTGCCCGCAAATTGAAGGTGGCTCTCAATGATTGACGGATTCTCCCACATGGGGTGAACACCCCATAGCGCCCACAAGGCTTCGCCGTCTATTGTGCGACCATGAGAAAAGGCGGTTTTTCCCCGCGCAACGCGCCAAAGAGTTTGACTCGCGCATGGTCAAATCGGTTCAGGCAAAGGAAAGGTTCAATATGAAAACAAAATGGCTGACAATACTGGTTACGGCAATTGCTCTTCTGTCGCTCGCGATGACGACGCAAGCGCAAAATCCCTCCCTTTCCTCCTCCGGCGGTTCGGGCGGCGGTTTTGGCGCCGATTACGGTCCCGGCAGAGGCTATGATTACCTTTACCATCAAGAAGCCGGCAGCGGCTCGGCGGGTGGTTACGGTGCTTCGTATGGTCCTGGCAGAGCTTACGGGAAGGCGGTCCCGGCTGGTGTGAACGCCGTGTCTGTGGATTGGGCCACTGACCTGATTCATGTGATCAAGAGCGGGCCACCCAAAGCGATTGTGGGGCAGACCGTCCTCTACACCTTGGACGTCAAGTGTATCCGTGACGCCGCAGAGGTTGTGATCACCGATTTCCTGCCAGAGGGTGCGACTTACGTCAAGAGCGAGCCTGAGGGGGGCGTCAGCGGCAACGTTGTGAGTTGGCGATTCAAGACCATGAATCAGGGCGATGTCGGCACCCTGAAGGTGTGGGCGCGTATGGATAGTGCGGGTAGAATGAGAAACTGCGCCACCGTCTCTGCGATGCCTCGTGGTTGCATAGAGACGCTCGTTGGCAAACCCGTCCTTGGCATCCAGAAGACAGGCCCTGCCACGGCCAGTGTTGGCCAGAACGTCACTTATCAAGTTGTCGTGAGCAATAACGGCGACACGACTGTGGAAAATGTCGTGGTGACCGACACGGTTCCCGCTGGCATGAGCCACGCTTCCGGCCAGAGCACGATTAGTTACAAGGTGGGCAATCTTGAGCCGGGCAAGTCCAAGACGATTCCAGTGACGCTGAAGGCCCTGCAGCGCGGCAAGTTCACGGATCGGGCTGTTGCGGAGTCCACAAACGCGGGCAAGGTGGAGAGTGATGCGACGACGGTGGTCACTCAGCCTGAACTGCAGATCAAGAAGACCGGCACCAAGCAACAGTACATAGGCAGGACGGCAACCTATAACATCGTTGTGTCCAATCCGGGTGACGCCCCGCTGTCGGATGTCGTGGTCACGGATAACGCGCCGACGGGCAATCGCATCCTGTCGGCTGAAGGCGCCACGGTCAGCCACAACAAGGCGACCTGGCGGTTGGGAACTCTGGGGCCTGAGGAGAAGCGGACGATGCAGATGAAGTTGACGTCAGCAGTGGCCGGCACGTTCTCCAACGAAGCGTCTGCCACAGGTGGGGGGTTGACCGCCAGTGCCTCTGCCGACACGGTGTGGAAAGGCTTCGCAGGATTGCTCCTGGAGATGGTGGACACGGTGGACCCGGTTCAGATTGGCGAGACGACGGACTACGTCATTACGATCACCAATCAGGGCACGGCGGCGGATAACAACATCAAAGTGGTGTTGCAGCTTCCGCCACAGATGGAGTTTGTTTCTGAGACCGGTTCGACTGCCGGGCATGCTGAAGGCAAGACCGTTACCTTCGACGCGTATCCGCAACTCAACCCGAAACAGTCGGTTCGCTGGACGGTCAAGGCGAAAGCCGTGACTGCGGGCGACGCACGCGCCACGGTTCGGTACAGTTCCGATCTGATCAAGGCTCCTGTTGCGAAGGAAGAGAGCACGCACACCTACTAAGGTCGTCAAGCGCTGGATAGCGAGCGGGTTGACAGTTACGCTGTCAACCCGCTTCGTTTTGGGATCCTTCCAAAAGCCGATCGATGCCCTGCGTGTTCAGGGTTCCGTGGCGGGTTTCATCTCCCGGATGAAGCGGTCAGCCTCTTGGATCGAGCGCTCCATCTCAGCGATCAGTTGGGCGATGTCGCCCTGCAACTGTGCATGGGTGCTTCCCAACCGGGCGACGACTTGGGCGTTCAGATTGTGCTTCAGGAACAGCACCTGATCTTTGAACTTGGCCAGGACGGGATCCATGCGTTCGGCCGCGCGCTTCATGACGCTGATCAAGGACTGGTAGCGGCGCTCGGTGTTGATAAGTTCGCGCTCGCTGAGGGCCCGTAATCCAGCATCCGAATACTGTTTCAGTTCGCCCCGCCATTCGGCGAAGAGCGCGCGAGCGACGTCCTCGACGTCACCGATCTGGGAGTGCACGCTTTTCGCGCGGGCTTCGCTGCGTTCGTAGGCAGTGGAGAGCTTGCTGTATTTCTCTTGCAGCGCTCCACCGCCGGTTCCCGTGAGAGCGATGAACTGGTCGAGCGCGCTCTTGAACTGCTGGCGGGCTTCGCCCTGCGCCTTCCGGGCATCGTCCACCCGGGCAACGAGGATGTCGCGTTTATGGATGCCGAACTTTTCCTTCACGGCATATTCCACAGTGCTGCAACCCGCGATGCCGATCGCAGCGAAGACGAGAAGAGGCCGAAAGAATTTCATGGCAGGAGAGTGAAGTTGGAAATGAAGACCATGGATATAACGTCAGGAAAGCATCTGTTTACGGTTTTGGCGTCATCATAGGCGCTACTTGGGGCATGATCGGCGGCGGCTGGTAGGCCGGTGCATTGGTACCAAGGACAGTTGTGCTTCTGATTCTGGGAGGCATGGCTTTGTCGAGTTTTCCATAGTACCAGGAGCCGGCCAGCAACAGGATGACGATTATAGACACATACAATCCCCACGGCTTCCGTTTCTCGGCGAAGGGATCCACCAGATCACGCTGCGCGCCGGGTGGCAGCGCGGCAACCTTGGTCAGCGAGGCGCCAAAAGGCACGTTGATTTTTGCCTTGGCGTTCACGGCCCATCCATTGGCGTCGAGAATCGGGCCGAGATTGCGCTTTCGCAGCTTGAGCCACGCGATAATCATGGAGGGGATGGAAACAGCGAGCAAGATGGCTGCAATGGCCAGCGGCATCTGCCAGAGCGGCAGCTTTGCGAAGGCCGCGAAGATCCCACCCAAAGCGGCCAACAGTGTGCTCAAGACCAGCCCAAGGGCCGCCAGCATGCCGACATCCATTTTCTTCGGTGTGGGGGCGGGGGCGGCGGGGGCTGGCCGGTTGCAGCAGCGACTTGCGTCCGGAGGGCTGCCTGTTCGCCTGCGGCAGAGACGCGCTTGGCCACCTGTTCCTCAATCAGGCGAAGGCACTTTTTGTAGGGCGACCAGAACGCTTGCCGGATGCTGATGGGATTGTCCAGAATCTGGGTGATCGTGGCATCCCAGTCGCGGCCCTTGCGGTCATAGAAAACCCCATTGCGGCCCACCATGAGGTTGTCCGAATCGCCGGCGGTGAACGCGGCAACAATCTGCAGCTTTTCGCCAGTGGCTTTGCGCTCGCAGTCGCAATAAGCGAGGTAGGTACCCGCGAGCGCGGCCATCCCGGCGTGTTTGGCGGCATCTTCGACCGCAAGGCACAGATCGCAACTGCGCTGGTCCAGATACAGCGTGCCGGCCTGAAAGATGGCCTTGTCCTTGCGCCCGTAAAACATGCGGAAGGAAACGAAATTGTTGCACAACGTGAAAAGGTCGCGATGGTAACGCACGAGACGTTGGACGGCCGCTATCGTGTTGGCCTCCGGTTCAAGCGCCTTGTCGCGGGCTATCAATGCGGTGAGGGTATCCTTCGCCTTGGAGGCAAGGATTTCACGAACGCGTTTGAAGCCGAGTTTTTCGACGGAGGCCTCTCCCTTGGCGGCGTTCCATTTGTCATACGCGCTGAGCTTGGCCTGCAACGTGATCCAATCGGCTTCGGTCAGTTCTTCCTTGTCGCCCAGCAGCGGTTTGACGGCGCCAGCCTGGAGGGCGGCCACAGCGGCGGCGTGCGCCGGGTTGACTGCGCCCGTGAGCGGGAGCGGCCGGCCGGGAGCGACTTGGGCGAGCGGAAAGCCCGCCACCTCAGCAGCGGTGATGCTGAGGTCATTGGCGGCAATGGCCAGGTATTCCTCCTCCTTGCGGTTGAGCAGCGCCACGGCGCGAGGGTCGAACGCGGCGAGACGGCAGCGACCGAAATAGTCGTCCACCTTGGCTTTGATGGCCTTGACCGCGCTGCTGGCGATGGCAGTGGCTTCACCGGCGGGCAGAATGGTCTTGGCGTCGGACTCGGCCTGCTCCATCCACGCATCGAACGCGACGCACTCGGCGAAGAATGTGTCGGTCTTTGTCTGGTCAATGCCCGCTGTGCCGGAACGGTCCGGCACGCTGCCCAGACAAGCGACAATGTCGTTGATGACCGCACGGGTGGCATCGTCGGCTGCGGATTCGGGGGTGATGACGCCATCGCCATTGAAGGTGGTGTTTGCGAAAATCCGGTTCGCATCAGACACGTCTTCGATCGAAATGGACGTGGCGTCCTTTTTTCCGAGGTTGACGAGAATGTGTTGTGCCGACAAATACAGTTGCTTACCTTCAGGAGTGGCGTCGTTGATGGCCGAGAGCGAAACGGTATCCCCACCACTGACCAAGTCGTCGGGGTTCTTGAGCATTGAGCCGGCCCACTGGACGGCGGTGATCAGTTCGGGGGCGCGGATGCGCCCATCCTTGTCGGAGTCAATTAGTGCGAGGGTTTCTGCGTCGAGCTCAAGGCCGGTGGTGGGGCATGCCAGCGCGACCCACAACTTTTGGTCGAGATGATCCATGTTCATTAGATCGGCGCCGGTTTCAATTTTGACCTGGTCAAAGCCTCCGGCACGGAAAAACCGCCAGCGATAGGGCGAAGTCATTAAAGTCTTCATGGTAGTCATGCTGTTGCGGCGGTCATTTCAGGTCGTGTGGCTTACGGGGACATCATAAGTACTGTAGACCTCAGGTCTCTGTGCGCAAGTGTGAAACCTTCCTATGCGAATCAAGCACGAGCATGGAGGCTCGAAGCTTCAGTGCTCAAGTGCACCGCTGTAGTTTCGGAAATCGAAACAGAACTCGCTCTTGGCGACTGTCATTTCGACTGGCAGTGAATGCTCAACTGGCAAGGGGTCTGGGGCGGCAGGTCAAAGCTGATTCGCGCACGCGGTCCTTTCACGGCGAACGTCCCGCTCGCCAGCGCCTTGTCCGCGCCGGGCGTGATCAGGTTGAAACGATATTCGCCAGACTTGAGCAGATACAACTCGGCGGACATGGCGCGAGGGGTCTTGCCGAAGTGGAACAGTTCGGCGGCGAAACGGTCCGTGCTGCTCGTAGTGACGAGGGCGGCGAGGTCGCGCGGGGGCGTCAGCCAGCGCACGGCGTTGAGGGGGAAATACAATGCGTCGCCCGGATCACCCGTGACCGTGCGGTAGAGCAACTCGGTGTCCGGCTTGTGGAAGCTGGGGATGGGCTTCTCGAACATGCCGTTCTTCCCGAAGAGGGTGGGGAACCGCAGCACGCGGTCGGTGTAACGCACTTCGCTGGTGTAGCCCTCGAAATTGACAGCCATCGCGCCGGCGGTCTCACGCAGTGACGTGGTGAGAGCGTCTCTCTTCAAGGTTGTCGCACCGCCTTCGGCAGCCAGCAGTGGATCGAATTCGGGATCTCCGGTGAGGAACTTGTATTTCGCCAGAACGCTGGAGAGATTCACGCGCGAGGCGCACCATGCTTCGCTGCCGGGCGCGGCTTCCTTTGTGGGAGATCGCAGGTATTTCAGACGCGCTGCGGCCATGGAGCGGATGGGCGAGAGGTAGTTGGAGTTACCGGCCATGCGCCACGTCAGCAAGAGCGTATGGGTCATCATGTTCATCGCGCTCGGAAAACTGTAGAGCGTATATTCGCTGTGATTCTGTGGATCCCACCAGTCGGGGCCAAGCCCGCCGATGCGGCCGTCGGGCCAATGGATGGCCGTAGGGATGATGCCTGCGGGTTTGCCCCGCTCGACGCGGGCGGCAGCGTCCACCCACGTGTCCATCCACGCGCTGAACAGCCGCGTCAGGCGCGCGTCGCCAGTGCGTTGCCAGTAGAGCAGTGCCGGTTGAACAGCACGGGGATGGTAGACGGTGTCGCACGCGCGCTGCGGCTTCGGGTCCACCCGGTCGGAGGTGAAATAGGTGCTCTTGAATTGCAGCAGTCCGCGCTCGTTGCGGCCGGTCCAGAGCGTCTCCATCAGCTCCGCCAGCCGCAGAACGCGATCGCGCCACGACGGATTGTCCGGGTCGAGGTGCATCATGGGCGTCAGCGTGTCAGCCAGGTCCTCCGCGCTGTGTTCCACATCGGTCAGGATGCGGCTGTAACCGTTCTGCATGTGCGGGAGGTCCAAGAGGGCCTTTGAGAAGCGCGCCTGGGCTTGGGTGATTTTCGGCCCATCGAATCCGATCAACACCGGCACCCACCAGCGCCACATCTCACAATCGTCGCCCCAGCCGCCGCCATACTGGCCGTCGGGCTGGGTACGACAATCAATCCACCACTCGATGATGTCTGCGAGCCGCTCGATGGCCTCGCGCTGATGGATGGCCCATGCCGGCGCGTTGGCGGGAGCGGTGTATTGCTTCGGCGCGGGGAAGCTCTTGCCCAGGTACATCGCGGCGATGCGGTTGTCTGGGAATGCCTTGGCGGCTTGCTCGAAACACTGGCGTGCCTTGTCGAGCAGGGCGCGGCGCTGTTGCTGGTTATTCCAGAAGCCGCCCGATTCGAGCGTGATCCACGTCAGCATACGGCCGCGGTAGAAGGCAGCAATCGGTTGGAGCGGCGAGTCGGACGCGAGGCCAAAATCGTAGTCGAGCGACTTCTTGAAACGGCTGGCGAAATAATCGAGTTTCTTGTCGTGCGCATAGCTATCCACCTCAGCGATCAGTTTGTCGAGGTCATCGCCCAATCGCGCGTCGAGATTGGGGAGTTGCCGCGCTTGCTTCAAGAACGCGAGCCGCTCTTCATCGCTGTTTGCGTTGCCGGCCCGGCGAATGAGAGGGATGACCGGGTTTTTGCTGTCGAGCGCAGGACGCGGAGGCGAAATCGCATTGCGGCCCACGCCGCGCTGCATCATCGACTTCAGTTCTTCGAGATGCTTTTCATAAACACCGCGCGGCAGCGTGTCGTGTTGCTTGCAGAGTGAGGCGGCCATGCCGAGGACTTCGCCCATCATGCCGCCGGTGCGCATGACGCGAATCGTGCCGAGGGCGACGTGCGTGACGCTGATGTCGCGGCCCGCCATCATGAGGTTGGACACGTTGCGGCTGTAGAGGCAGCGAAAGGGGATGGGGTAGGGTTTGACCTTGGTGTGCCGCGCGATGGAGCGAAATTCCTCACCCGGAAAGAGCCGCGTGTTCTCGGGATGCGGATAGTGCAGGTCAATGCTCCAGGTCGTGGTCACGCACGCATCGGGGAAGGATCGCTGGCCGACGATGTCCTGTTCCTGCAACACCACGTCGCCGAGGAGGCGGCGGCTTTCGCGCTTGCCGCCGATGCAGGCGACCCATGCGAGACGGTGGTTGGCGACTTTCGCCTTTGCGTCGCTGTGGTTCTTCAGGAACGCCCAGTTGCCGAAAGTGACGCGCAGCGCATAATCGCGGATGCGCTCGATCTCGGTGACTTGGTCGAGATTCATGCCGGTTTCCCAATCCCAATCGCCTCGAATGCGGCTCAGCCCCGTCTCGGTGTCGATATCGCCCTTGTTGAGTTTTTGGCACGTTTCGCTGTTGAACTGCACCGCCCACGGGCAATCGGGGAACGACACGGGCTGCGGTTCCTCGACCGAATGCCATTGCACGGACGTGCCCATGACCAGTTGGTCGGCTTTCTCCGGCGCGCGCGACTCGCCTGTCTCGCTCTGAGCCTCGCGGCCGACACGAAAATCGGCGCCCGCGAGGAAGCCGAGCGTGCCGTCGCCGGTGCAGTCCGCGAAAAGGCGTCCTCGGAAACGCAGCTCGCGACTGGATGTAATGTTTTTGCCGATGACCGCTGCGATGCGGCCGTTCTTATTCTCAGCACGGACGACGTGCGTGTTCAGGAATAGCCGCACGTTCTTCTCAGCTTCGACCACGCGACGTTTCCGGTCGTCTTCGTAATTGGAGGCGGGGCCGGCATTGTGAATCTTCTTCTCCGGATGCTGCTCGATGACGGACAGAATCTGTTTGCTCCGCGCCGACTCAGGATCGCGTTTGGCCTCGTAGAGCGGCCAATGGCCGACCGGGCCGATTTCATCCACCAAGTCACCGAGGCGTGGATACGGTTGCTGGTGGATCAGACCGGACAAACCGACGCGCACCTCGGAACTGTTGTTGCCGCCCAACACGGGCCGGTCCTGAATGAGCGCCACCCTGCAACCCAGGCGTGCGGCGCTGACGGCGGCGCAACAACCGGGCATGCCGCCGCCGACCACAACCAGATCGAATTCACCGACGTCCTCCGGCTCGTCCGGCAGGCCCAGCATCTTGCGCCGGAACTCCGCCATGGCCGGGTCGCTGTTTGGCGGATAGAAGTTCGCGTCGCTGGAAAACACGATCGCATCACATCGCCCGTCGAAACCAGTCAGGTCGTGCAAAGCCAACTTCAATTTGCCAGCGGCCAGATTGATGCTGCCGCCATCCTGCCAATGCCATGAGGCGCCTTCGGTGCCGAACGTCGTTTTGAGCGGCTTGCCATTCACGAGCAACTGGAACCTCCCAGGTGCGCCGGACGCTTTCCAAGGCGCCACCCAGTCGCGCGTGCGGACCCAGACGCGGTATTTGCCGCTAGCGGCCACCTTGATCTTCGTCGTGGCATCGGCCACTGGGGTGCCGAGTCCGTGCGCGAGCAGATAGGGCGACCCCATCACGTCCATCGCCTGCTGGTCAACGATCCATCCGCCGTGGTTGGCAAAACC
>JBAZIR010000196.1:0-10538 GCA_041651735.1 Verrucomicrobiia bacterium
GTGCAAGACGTGCTGGATGCAGTCGAGTTCGCAAAGCAGCACGCCCGCGTGGACGATGCGCGCATCTACGTCGTCGGCAGTTCCGGCGGCGGCCATATGTCGTTGATGATGGCTTCACGCGCGCCGCAGCTCTGGGCCGGCGTCAGCGCGTGGGTGCCGATCTCCGACCTCGCCGAGTGGTACAAGGAGAACACGATCTCCAAGCGCAAATACGACAAGATGCTCGATCAGGTCTGCGGCGGCCCGCCCGGCCCGCAAAACGAAGGCGACTACCGCAAACGCTCACCGTTGTTCTATCTCGCTGCTGCCAAAGACCTGCCGCTCGACATCAACGCCGGCATCCACGACGGACACACAGGTTCCGTACCCATCAGCCAATCGCTGCGGGCGTTCAATGTTGTTGCCGCGGCGAATGGCTGCGCTGGCAAACGGGTTGGCGACGAGGAGATTGCTTTTATGGTGCGCGAACAGAAGGTTGCGCCAGCGCTTGCAGCCGAACGCGAAGACGATCCCGAACGGCAGAAGGCTGTGCTTTTCCGGCGCGTGGCCGGGGCGGTGCGGATCACGATCTTCGAGGGCGGTCATGATTCGGAGCTGGTCGCCGCCTTGAACTGGCTGTCGCGTCAGCGCCGGGGCGCGCCGGCTGATTACCGCGTGATGCGCGACGCCGTCCGTCCGTCCGGAGCGAAGCAAGTGGCGCAGTGAGCCGAACGCCAAGCCGCAACGCTCGGTGAAACGCTCGACAATTCTGGCCGGCTGGGTTCTACTCGCGACGCAAACGTTCCGCTTATGAAACAGTTCAACGTCGGAATTGTCGGCTACGGCTGGGCCGCATGCGCGCACATCGCGGCGATCAATGCCGGCCCGCTCGCCCAGGTCACGGCGGTGTGTTCATCGCACAAACTGGACGCCGCGGATGTTTCGGCAAAGCACGGCTGCGTCATCAAGACCTACAGCGACTACGCCGCCATGCTCGCGGAGCCGGACATTCATGTCGTCTCCATTTGCAGCTTCCATCGGCATCACAAGGACCAGATTCTCGCCGCCGCGCGCGCCGGCAAACATATCATCATCGAGAAACCGCTCGCGCTTTCGCTGGCCGATCTGCGCGAGGTCGAGCGCGGCATTCGCGTGGCGGGCGTGAAGGTTTGTGTCTGCTTCGAGCTGCGGTTTGCCTCACAGTTTCGCGAGATCAAATCGCTGCTCGACCGCGGGCTGCTGGGCAAACTGCATTATGGCGAGGTGGATTATTACCACGGCATTGGCCCGTGGTATGGCGGCTTCTCGTGGTATTCAAAGGCGCAGGACGGCGTGAGCAGCCTGATGCTGGCGGGTTGTCACGCGATGGACGCGCTGCTGCTGTGCATGGGCGGCGACGTGGAGGAGGTGTTTGGTTACAGCACGCGATCGGCAAATTCCGCCTTCGCGCCGTTCGAGTTTCCCTCGACAACCGTCGCGATGCTCAGGTTCAAGGACGGCGGGATCGGCAAGGTCGCGTCGGTGCTCGATTGTTTCCAGCCGTATTACTTTCACACGCACCTGGTCGGCAGCGAGGGCACGGTGTTGGATGACAAGTTTCATTCCAACCTCGTCGCGGGCCACGACCGCAGCCGGTGGACGAAGCTGCCCTGCAAGCCGGTGGATTCCGGCGACGTGTCGGACCATCCGTATGAGGAGCAGTTCAACTGTTTCTTCCAGGCACTCGTACGCGGCGAGGAGATGCCGTTGACCGGGCTGCGCGACGCCGTGCGCACACATGAGGTGATTTTCGCGGCCGACCGGTCGTGGCAGGAGAAGCGTCCGGTGAAGCTGGCCGAAATTCAGCAGGGAGGCGCCTGATGCAATTCGACCATGTGGGGATTCCGACGACGGAGAAGAAACCCGGCGAGACGTTCGTGCCGGCGACGCGCGTGTGGGTCACCGACGCGCACAAGCATCCGTTCCGTGTCGAGTGGTTGCGGTTCGAGCCGGACAGCCCGGTCACCGGTCCGCTCCACGACATGCCGCACGTGGGCTTTCGTGTGGAGAACGTTGGGCAGATCACAGGATTGAGCAAGGGTATGAGGGTGTTGCTGGAGCCGTTCGATGCGGGCTTTGCGGTGGCGGGTTTCTATCAGACAAGCGACGGCGCGAACATCGAACTTGTCTGGTATCGGAGCGAAGTAAGTCAGGACCACGATGCTTAAAGGCATTCTGAGAGTCATTGAGCCGGCGCAGATGGACATGCTGCATCGCGGCGCGCTGGAGGTGCTGGAGCGAACCGGGCTGCAAATCCAGGGCGAGTTCCTGCTGCGCGCGCTGGCCGACGCCGGCTGCCGCGTGGACTTCGCCGCGCGGCGGGCATGGTTCAAGCCGGAGTTGGTCGAACGTCAGGTGGCCGCGCAGCGCGGCCGTTACCGGATGGTGCGTTCGTCGCTGTGGTATCCGTTCTGCCGCAGCCTGCCCGATGGCGACGTGGCGGTCCCCGAAGAATTCACCGTGGACTACGGCTACGCGGCGCCGTGGATGTACGACTACCTGCAAAGCCGGTTCCGCAAGCCCACGATCCAGGACCAGGTGGACATGATCCGCCTTGGCAACGCGCTGCCGTGCGCGAAAGCGGTCAATGCGCCGTTCATTTGCAGCGAGTTCGATTCGCGCGTCGAGACCATCGAATCGGCGCGGCTGCTGCTGCTCAACACGCGCAAGCCGGGATGGGTTGGCACCAGCGCGGCGCGCGAGGTGAAGCATCTGGCCGAACTGGCGTCGCTGGTCACGGGCGGCGACCACGACGCGCTCCGCACACAGCCGCCGATCTTCGTTGCCGCCTACTGCACCACGTCGCCGCTGAAGGTGGACACCCGCTCGTGCGAGGTTCTCGAAGAAGCTTTGCGCCACGGTTTCCCCGTCAACTTCGCGCCGATGCCGATCCTTGGTGCAACCACCCCGATGACGCCCGCCGGCGCGGCCATCGTTGCGGCGGCGGAAATCCTCGGCTGTATTACCGCCACCAGCCTGATCAACCCGGATGTCTTTTACTTCTCGACGAGCATCTCCGGCGAGATGGACATGAAGACGACGCAGATTTGCTATTGCACGCCGGCGGCGATCCTCACCGACGTGACGTTGCATCAACTCTTTCGCCACCGCTATGGCATCGTTCATAACGTCGAGCCGGGCTACGTCGAGGCAAAAGTTCCCGGCCTTCAGGCGGCGTTCATGAAAACGTACCGGCAGATGGCGTTTGGCAGCACGGTCAGCCTGCCGCTATCCATCGGCGCGCTCGACAATGGCGCGGCTTTCTCGCCGACGCAGGCGATGATCGACCTGGAGATGAATGAGGCAATCTATCGTTTCAATCGCGGCATTGAAGTCAACGCCGACACCTGCGCCGTGGACCTGATCAACGAAATGCTCTTCTGTGAGAAGGGAAGCTACCTGGAGAGCGAACATACGGTGGCGCATTTCCGGAACGTGGGTTGGAACCCGCAACTATTCGACCGCGGCTACTGCAACCACACGGACCCGGCGCCTTGTGGTGACGAGAAAATCCTGAAGCAAGCCGACGAAGCCTGGCGCAAGCTGGTGGCCAGCCAGCCGCCGCCAGTCGTTGATCCGGCGATGGTCCGGGAGATTGAGCGCATCGTTTCGGTGGCGCGCAAGGAACTGCTCGATCGATGAACGCCTGTCATCACAAGACACTGCTTCCGACAACCGCCGTCGCTTTGGCGATGGACTAGGGTCGGGACAACGTGGATGCAAAGTGGGGCATCCCGGCGTTCAACAATGCCTTTCTCGGAGTGCTGAGCTTTCCCGGCGCGTGGCTCATCAGCTACGAGCGGGCCGCGGAAGTGCTGAATTTCGGCGCATTTCTCGGCTTCCTCGGCGTCAACGCCCTTTATCGGGTTTGACTGCCGCTGAACCGTGCGATGCAGGCTACACCTGCACGCGGAAGATACAGACTGATCCGTTGCTTGCCGCTGGCGCCTTTCGCCAGCTCTGCGCCGCTTAGCAGGTCAACCAAGGACTGCCCCTTCGCCATGTCCACCTCCAGCACCGGGCCTTCCACGGTGTGGCCGGTGGCGTTGTAGAGAGTCCAAAGCGTTTTCTTGCCCGAACCGAAACGGTTTGCATAAACCAGCGGCATCAGTGTTGGCACCAGCGGCTCGCAGTCGCGGCGGCGCAGCACGTCGTTGTGTTGTTTGAAGATCGCGTAAATCGGCGGCGGAAATTCGCGGCCGAACGAAGCGACCATGTTCCAGAGTCGTTTGTGACAGTCACGGTCCGCGCCGCGATGGTCCAACTCATAGGCTTTGCATTCCGGGAAGTAGAAACGCTGTGTGTTGCACTCCAACGGCCGCAGCGGCGTCGCTTGCACCGTAAGATCGTAGGTGATGCAGCCTTCGAGATACTGCATCAGGTAGTCGTAACCCGGATGCTCGGTCGTCAGCACGGAGCGCCGGTTCACCTTGTCCATTGCCGCCCGGACCATCTTCGTGGCTTCGGCAGTGGCGCGTTGCCACTCGGTGCAACCCGGCTCGGCAAACGTGTGCTTGTGCGCGGAGTTGTAGCACGCCCAGCCGCGATGACCGTATTCGTCAAGCCGGATGCCGTCGGCGCCCGTTTCGCGCATCACGCGGCCCATCGCGTTGGCGGCCCACTGCCGGACTTCGGGGAGGTCGTGGCACGGGTTCCAGACTTCGTAGCCTCTGGAAAGCTCGCCATTTGGCAGGACCACGTCCCATTCCTTGCCGTGTTGTTGGCCGGTTTTGCTGGCATCGTCCAGGCGGAACGGGTCGGTGTAGAGCGTGATGAGAGAGCCGCTCTTCTTGTATTTCTGCACGGCCTTGTGAAACGCAGGCAGGCCGCCGAAGCGCGCGTTGTAACCGTCGTAATCGCCCGGCTGGTTGTTCCACATCGTCTGGCCCGTCACCGGGTCTTTGACGAAATACGACTGCCATCGCGTGTAGCTCGCTTCGCCGATCTTCTCCTTGAGCTTGTCGAACGGCGTGCTCCACGGTCCCAGCGTTGACCAATCCCACCACGACATCAGTTCAAGGCAGTCACGGCCGGGTTTCAGAAAGTCGGTGCGATACTTGCCGTCCTTGAACAACAAATCGCGGCCCCAGCCGACGGCGATCATGGTCGCGACGTCGTCGAGCCGCGACGGTGGCCGGAATTTCCACACACGATGCGCCCAGGCAGCATAGTCTTTCATCGGCGTCTTCCAGTTGCCCGCGTGGGCCGCAAGGAAGGCTGGCGCCGGCGCGAACGTCCCACCCGGCTCGCGCGTGCGGCGCAGGTACTCGACAGCGACGCTCGTGCCGGTGACCTGCTCGAACGTGTTGCTGAACTGGAACTCCGGTTTCGTCGGACATAATGGCGTCAGTGTCTGTGTCGTTGCGCGTCCCGGCAGGCACTTGCTCAGGGCGAAGATTTTATATCGGCCGTTCGCGTCGTCGGTTCGCAGTGACAAACCTGCGCCGAGCGATGGACTGAAAAGGTCCATCATCTGATACAGCGCCTGATGATCGCCGTAGCCTTGGCGGATGAGCGCGGGCCGGTCGGCAATGATGCCGCCGCCGCGCGGGAAGAAGTAGTAATCGGTGGCTGGATCGTTGGAGAGCGCGAGACCGGCGAGATGCGGGAAGGCGACCTTGAAGTCGAGCGGCGCAGAGCCACGGTTCGCAAGCGCAAGTCCCAGACGCAATCCGTCCGCGTTGATTGAGCCGGTCAAGGTGGCGGCAAGCGAGTGCGCAGGCAGGAACAATTCCGCCGTGAAACCGTTGCGCCCTTTGGCCTGCACCGAGCGGCACTCAAAGTCGCGCGTGCCGGAGAAATGGTTCGTGCCGATCTCGACAAGGAAAAGGTCGAGTTTATCCGGCTGGCGCACGGTTTCGGTATTGGCCAGTTCGTTGAAGATGGAGACGAACTTCAGCCGTCCTGATGTCGTGAAGCGGGAACGCAGCGTCGCATTCTCCAACAGCACACTGTCTTTTTCGATCCGGCACGAAGGCTTGCGTTTCGCCGCTTTTCCAGCGGGTTGCGCGATGGACGGACAGATATTGATCGGCGCTTCCGCAGCATGGTAGCCGCGCACGCCACGCACCGCCAGCGACTGCACGGCCGTGTCCACCACGAAACCACTGGTCGACTTGCCTTTCACTGTCGTTTCAAATCGCGGCCCGACGCCATTGATGGGTGGCAGCGGCTTGCCATCCACGTCGAGCCAGCGGAGCTTGAACTTGGTTGCGCCAGTTGTCTCGACTGCCGCCGTCACCGGTTGGGAGAGGTCGAGCCGCGAAGGGTCCCACTCCATCCGGGCTTCGCTGTCGTGCGTGCCGGCATAGATGATGGCGCCTGCCGGGTCCCTTAACGCCGGTGTTGAAACCTGCCGCCAGACACTTTCGAATGTTCGTTCGCCGCCCAGCAGAACCAGCCGGACCATGTATTCACCGCGCGCGCCGATGGTGTTGAGTTGTTTGGGCGACCACGTTTTGCCGTCGTCGAGGCTCAGGAGGCTGTTTCCACGCGCCGCGCTGTTGTCTATCCCGAGGTAGAGATAATCGTCAGGCTTCGCCTTCGTTGTTGGCGCTTTCCGGAGGACAACTTCGTTTCGTCCGTGCACGAATTCCTCCTTCGGGAGCGCGAAGTCGAACCACGCCATCGCCATTGGTTTGCCATCCACATAGGCCGGAACGCCGCTGCTGTTTGGAAACGTGTGGACCTTGCCGTTGACGACGACCTCGAAGGATTCATCCAGCCCGTTGGCTTTGCCGAGCGACGTGAGCGAGAAATCGCGCACGCAGAAAAACGCGGACAGCCGCACCTCGCGCGCCGCCGCCCACACCGTGTCCGGCACCGAGGCGAGGTCGAGAATCTTCTTCGCCTGGTAGCGCGAATTGTTTTGATGCGTCATGCCCGCCGACATGCCGCCCCACTGGCCCCCGTCGTCGCGCACGATGCGGACATCATCGGCGGTTTGTTCAACGAGGGAAGGTGCGGCGTGAGTGGACAGCGCCATCAGACCGGCCAGAAACAGCCACACGGGGAAGAACCGTTGGTAGATCATGACCGCAGAATAGCGCGGCCGATCAGGATTTGCGCGCCCAAACTTGAACCATCGGACAGGAGGAAACCGTCACAGTTGGATCGTCCGCCATCGCGTTGAGTTTGGCGACGAGAACATCCACTTCGCTGGCAGTTGCCAACCCGGCTTCAATGATCGCAGGTTTCAGGCACGCCAGCGTCAGCGGATAGAGATGCTTCACAGGTTCGCGCGGCTCCGATGGTGAAACGACCTGGAACTGCACGTCCGCCAAGCCGGCTTTGCGGCAGAGTCGCGGCAGCTTGCGGCCGATGAGCGGATCGCCACCATTCAGCCGCATTGCGCGTTGGTAAAGGTCGAGATGCCGCATCAACGCTGGCGCTTCCGGATGAGCGAACACGCCGCCGCAATCAACGTCTTCAATCACGACTGAACCGCCGGGCCGCGCAAGGGCCGTCATGGCTCGCAACGCCTGCTGGGGTTCGTTCAAGTGCGATAGCAGACAACGCGCATAGACGAGATCAAATTGCGCGGAGGGCAGGGGAGGCGCGTAGGCATTGCCAAAGACAAAACCTGCGTTGACGGATTCGCGCTCGGCGGCGAACTGGCGCGCCATGTCGACGAAAGCTTCCGCCTCATCCACGCCGACGACACTGGCGGCGCCGACCTGCCCGGCCATCGCCACCGTCACCCGTCCCGTGCCGCAGCCGATGTCGGCGCAGCGCCAGCCTTTGCATAGCCCGACGCGCTTCAGCAGCGCCATCGTTGTCTGATGATAGACCTCGTCGAGCACGCGCAGTCGTTGCGCGGCGGCGGTGTCAGTGCCGAGGATGTATTGCGCCCGCATGCGTAAACGACGCCGTCAGCTGTTGAATTGGATGGCGACGCCTGTCAGACCGGCCAACTGTTCTGCGAGACGGTTCCCGTAGGCGACCGCGCAGCTGGCGGATTCACACGGTTCGACGATCACCCGCTTCGCATGGGTCTTGTCGTCGTCCATCGTCACAGTGAACTCGGCGACGCCGACACCCGCGGAGAAATCGGCGCGGGCAGTGGCGGACTTGACGTGTGCCTTCTCCTTCAGGAGCCACTGCTCGAAGGCCTGTTCGGTCAGACTGCTCTCGCGCCAGAAAGCCGTCTTGTCGAACGGCAGTTCCTTCAGCCGCTTGAGCACGAAATTGCTGTCGAGAAACGCCAGCAGGTTGCCAGCCTTTGGACCGCTGTCACGGTCGAGCAACACGCGGTAGATCGCCTGAAAGCCGACGGGATACTCGATGGGCACGAGACGCTCGACCTCGAATATCTTGTGCTGGAGCGGTTCATCTTCCCACGTTGTTCCGGGCAGCGCATCGGCGAGCATGTTGAGGAACGCGCGCTGCGTTTGCGTGAGCTGCTGCGCGCGGGCCGGCAGCGTCTCCTGCAACTTCGTTTTCTCCTCCTCGGTCGCGTAGTTCTCCAGCCAGAATTTGGCGGCTTGGATGCGGCGATTGAGATGCTTCAGTTCCATTTCCGTCAACTTGGAACCTGTGCGCTTCTCGATCTCGGCGACGAGGTTGAGGTGTGGCATCTGCACGAGCGTCACGACAAGCTGGAAGTTCGCATCGTGGAAGTCGCCATCCGGCGAAATCTCCGACAGCAAATAGAGCCGCTTGTCCGGATCCAGCGCCTTCGCGTCGTGGTAGGTCCGCCAGTGGTAGCGGTCGAATTCGTTGAAGAGCTTCGTGATATAGACTTCGTCGGGCGAAAAGTTCACCGGATGCTTCGGCTGCGGCTTGGTCATCAGGAAGCGCAGCACCTCCGGCGGCAGGAAGTTCGCCATGTCGCGAGCCGATGCGCCGACGCCGCGCGAGGAACTCATCTTCGCGCCGCCGACGAGGAAAAACTCATACGGAATGTTGAGCGGCGGTTTCGTACCGAAGATTTCGCGCAGGCAATGCTCCGACACGTCGCGCGAGCCGCCCTTGGTGCTGTGGTCCTTGCCCGCGCCTTCGATGGTGACGGGGAACGTGGTCCATTTCGCGGGCCATTCAAGTTTCCACGGCAGCTTGCCGTGGCCGTCGAACGGCGAGACCTTGCCGGAGTAACCGCAGCCGCGCGCCCATTTCACGAGATCAGGCCGGCAGGTGTAGGTGACTTCCTTGCCGTCGTAGCCGGTGACCTCGGTGGTGCCGATACGGCCGCATTTTTCGCAGATGACCTGGAGCGGGAACCATGTGTCGGGCCGCTCGGCGCCGCTGACTTCCTTGTAGATGCGGCGGACCTTGTCGGCGTTGCGGAGGGTGGCGTCAATCGGCTCGTTGAACTTGCCGCTGCGGTAGATGTCGCGCATCCGGTATTTCTCAACCTTGATGCCGAGCTCATCGAACACCTGGAAGAATTCGCGGATGAAATGCTCGGCCATGTCGGTGGCGTCGGAGCCGGCCGGCGGCGGCGTGTTGCAGAGCGGCGCGCCAAGGTATTTCTCGAAATGCTCGCGCTGGCCGTAGGGGATTTCGTCCACCGGGTCGTAATCGTCCACGCCGTAGAGGTAGCGCACGGGCACGCCGCGTTCCTTCAGCACGCGGAACATCACGTCGTGAATGATGACGCCGCGCAATGCGCCGACGTGCACCCGGCCCGAAGGCGTCTTCGAGTCGTTGATGGTCTGCGGTCCTTCGATCTCTTGAGCTAACTGATCACACCAAAGCATGGCTGGATATTAGCCACAAAAGGACGCAAGAGTCACAAGAAGTTTTTCAGCCTGTGGCTGATTACCACTGCGCGTTCGGACCTGACGGCATCGGAATATGGGGTTCCTGGTGTTTGGCTGGCGTCTCGGGACGAGGCGTCATGGTGCGCAACTCCGCAACGAGACCGTAGAACCCGGCGGCGTCCTTGAGCATGACAAGGCGGTGTTGCGTCGCCTTGGAGATGCGGAGAGAGCGGCCATACCAGCGCGACATCTTGCGGAACTGGATGCACGCGACGCGCTCGCCGCGAAAACTCTGCAACATCTCGTAGTGACTGACCATGAAGTTGATTCGATCTGCGTAGCCTGGCGTCACCACCGGTTCGCCGCGGACCAGCGCAGCATCGCACTGTTGGAAAATCCACGGGTTCAGCAGTGCGCCGCGCCCAATGCCGACGGCGGCGCAACCGGTTTCGGCGAACATCGTTCGCGCATCCTCAACGGTGCGGATGTCACCGTTGCCGACGATCGGGATGCGTTTGACGGCCTCAACGACGGCGCGGATGCCGGCGCGGTTGACGCTGCCGCTGAAACCTTGCGCGCGCGTGCGGCCGTGGATGGTGATGGCGGCAACGCCGGCTTGCTCGAATTCACGGGCGAAAAACGGCGCGCTGATGTTCGCGTCGTCCCAGCCAAGCCGCATCTTTACAGTCACGGGAATCTTCACGCTTCCGACCAACGCGTGGACGAGCGCGACGGTCTTGTCGGCTTCGCGCATCATGGCCGAGCCGCCGCCGCCGCGAACGACCTTGTGGACCGGGCCGCCCATGTTGCGGTCCACCA